>NZ_JBFUCU010000011.1:0-163563 GCF_056405075.1 Mesorhizobium sp. P2_A12 | reverse complement strand
CGTCGAACCGGTGGCGCCAGTCGAGCCGGTCGCACCAGTCGCACCAGTATCGCCAGTCGCACCTGTCGAGCCGGTTGCTCCAGTCGAGCCGGTCGAGCCTGTCGCTCCCGTCGAACCGGTGGCGCCAGTCGAGCCGGTCGAACCCGTTGCACCAGTGTCGCCAGTCGCACCGGTCGAGCCAGTTGCGCCGGTCGAACCAGTCGAGCCGGTTGCTCCAGTCGAGCCGGTTGCTCCGGTCGAGCCGGTCGCTCCGGTCGAGCCGGTGGCTCCGGTCGAGCCAGTCGAACCCGTTGCGCCAGTGTCCCCAGTCGCACCAGTCGAGCCCGTCGCTCCGGTCGAGCCAGTATCACCAGTCGCACCTGTCGAGCCAGTTGCTCCGGTCGAGCCAGTCGAGCCAGTCGCACCTGTCGAGCCAGTCGCACCTGTCGAGCCAGTTGCGCCGGTCGAACCAGTCGCACCAGTCGAGCCCGTCGCTCCGGTCGAGCCGGTATCACCCGTTGCACCTGTCGAGCCAGTTGCTCCGGTCGAACCGGTGGCCCCGGTCGAGCCGGTCGAGCCGGTCGAACCCGTTGCACCAGTGTCGCCAGTCGCACCTGTCGAGCCCGTCGCTCCGGTCGAGCCGGTTGCGCCAGTCGAGCCGGTTGAGCCTATCGCTCCCGTCGAACCGGTGGCACCAGTCGAGCCGGTTGCTCCGGTAGAGCCCGTTGCACCCGTGGTTCCTGTTGCACCAGTGTCGCCAGTCGCACCTGTCGAACCAGTCGCTCCGGTCGAACCGGAGGCGCCGGTCGAACCAGTGGCGCCGGTCGAGCCAGTCGCCCCGGTATCGCCCGTGGCGCCGGTCGCACCTGTGGCTCCGGTTGCGCCAGTGGAGCCCGCGGCGCCGGTATCACCCGTGGCGCCAGTCGAGCCGGTCGCACCTGTCGAACCAGTCGCTCCGGTCGAACCGGCGGCGCCGGTCGAGCCAGTCGCTCCGGTGTCGCCCGTGGCGCCGGTCGCACCTGTGGCTCCAGTTGCGCCAGTTGAGCCCGCGGCACCGGTATCGCCCGTGGCGCCAGTCGAGCCGGTCGCACCTGTCGAACCAGTAGCGCCGGTCGAACCGGCGGCGCCGGTCGAGCCAGTCGCTCCGGTGTCGCCCGTCGCGCCTGTAGAACCGGTGGCGCCAGTGGAACCCGCGGCGCCGGTATCACCTGTGGCTCCGCTTGCGCCAGTCGCTCCCGTCGAGCCGCTCGCACCCGTAGAGCCTGTGGCTCCGGTCGAGCCGCCAGCGCCAGTCGAACCTGTGGCTCCCGTTGCACCCGTGGAACCCGTGGCGCCGGTATCACCTGTAGCTCCGCCTGCGCCAGTCGCACCCGTCGGGCCGCTCGCGCCCGTCGCACCCGTGGCTCCGGTCACACCCGTGCCGGTAGCACCCGTGGCGCCTGTCGCGCCAGTCGCACCCGATGAACCACTTGCGCCAGTAGCTCCTGTCGCGCCCGTGGCGCCTGTCGGGCCAGTCGCACCCGATGAGCCACTTGCGCCAGTAGCACCTGTCGCGCCCGTGGCTCCGGTCGCACCCGCGCCGGTCGCTCCGGTCGCTCCCGTAGCGCCGGTCGGGCCCGCCGGGCCCGTCGCGCCAACTGTACTGGTGCTGAAACTACCAATATCGAATTGATTGCCCCCGGCCCCATTGGAGGGACCCGCCGCGAAATTGTAAGTATTACCGGCGCCTGGAGTGAGTGTACCGTATAAATTGAAGCCGCTGTCGTAAATCCGATAAGTATGGGTAGGGTCCGGAATTGTTATTGTTACAGCAAATTCGCTGACAACGCCGTTACCTGATTGCGGCAGTGGAAAGCTGCCAACCAATAGATCAGGATTGGCTGTTATGTCTATTAAGTAATATGTGTTGATACTCGCGCTGCCATTCTGAGCGGTTAAGTTGCCCGTGAGTGTCAGATCAACCGCAAGCACGCCGGTGTAGCTTGCCACCCCATCCGGGGTCAGCGGCGGCGTGGGCGCGCTCGCGCGTGCGGGCAGTTCCCAGGAGCCGCCCAGGGCGGCTGCGCCAACCAGCGATCTCGATGCACGGACGTCCGCGCCGACGGCCTCTTCCAGCGCCGCCACGAAGGTCTCGCCCGCATCCCCTAACGCCGTCTCGCAGCTCCACAGCCGCAGCTCGCCGTCCGCGGCAAGCGCCCTGCCGATCGCGGCAAAATCGTCAGCCGCTTCCTTCAACGTCCCGGTCGACCACTCTCCTGAGGTGAAGCCAACTCGGCCAGGTGCGCCATGTGCCATGATATGGATTGCATCGAGGCTTTCGTGCCCTGCGAGCGCGGCAGCGATCTGCTGCGCCGCCGGCCGGCGCCCATCGAGCACGACAGCCTGGACTTGCGGTCGCAATTTGCCGAGAACCGTCTCGAGGTCGGAGACTGAAGGATCCACGAAGAGAATTTCAGAGGCACGGGCCATGACTGGCTCCTGTTGGCTTCGAATTCGATTCAAGGGGAAACCGCCCACCGGCTTGGCCGGCGAGCGGTCGTAGGGAGAAGGAGCTTGGGCGCGGTCATCTTCCGGACGGGCCGACGGCGCCGTCGGGATGTTTGACAGCGGGGCTCTCTACGCGGAGGAAGCTGCAGGCCTGGAAATTCCCGCCATCTTCAAATGTGCCAATCGCAAATGAGCCGGCTGCGGCCGGAACCTTGACAGTGAGAGCGACGGCGAGGCTTCGCTTGACGGCTTTGGGAAGAACGACCTGACCGACGATGGCGTTCTTGGCCGTGTCCAGAATAAAATAAGGCACATTTTCGGTCGTATCGCCGATAGGCAAGACGCCTCTGACGGCGACTTCCATGACCGCAAACCCTGCTATGTAGCTCATCATTGTTCTCCTCGGTCGGCGGCGGCTGGGCCACCTGCTTCTCTTGTTCGTACCCTTAGGTTCAATCGCTGGATTCAAATGCCTCCGAGCGCACGCGCTCGCCGAAGCCGTTCGCGGCTGCTATCGGTCCGGTGCGCGTCCGCGTATGACGGGCAGGTCTACGAGACGGGCGGGCAAGGCTTGACTGCCTCTTCGTCACGCTCGATCGAACGGTGCGCCACTTGTCTTCGCTGAGGTGATTGAGGAGCCCGCAGGCACCCGGGCGTTCCCTGCCGGCGGCCGGCTGCGGACGATTGAGGGGGTGATCGAAGCGGGCGCCCGCGTCGCGGCCGCATCGTTTCATACGCGATATCACACCTACCACAGCCCACTCCCGTAACGCGTGTCTCGATTTCTCGACGACGACTTGGGAGGGAACCGACTGCTTGCGAGGGAACATCAGGTTGGGAAAACGCTGGCCTCGAGTTCAAGGCGTCACGACGTCTTCCACTTGCACGCCACCGCACACTCTGTGCGCCCTCACGCACGAAATGACTTGCTCCAGACACTCTCCAGGCTGACAGACTGCGCAGACCGACAGGCCTCCTGCCCGGTCCACGGCTACCCTCCCATGCACAAGACATTAGTAATATCTAAAATTAGCAAGTTGTAAATAACCCTGTTAGTAATTTGTTAATTGTTGACCACGGGTAACTACTTTTCGGTCGACATCTACATGGCGCTCGTGGGCCAAACGCGTCGAAAAATCCGAGGCTTAAGGGTGGTGCCCTCCTGGTTCGCGTCGTGCCCTCCCGATATCGTGACGGAGTTGGAGTGTGAGCGATCGAGCCGAAGGGAGCGCTTGTTTGCCGAAGGCTGGTTCAGCGGGACGGCGAGACCCTTGCGGCGGCGGACAGCGCTAGCTAACAATGGATAGCGCGGGGGTCGCGCTTGCAAAGGAAGGGACGAGCTATCCTTTGCACACGGGTCATGCGAATGGCCGAGGCAGGGGGGTATTGCGCATGGGGCATGAAGGTCGGACAAATCCGCATCGGAGCGGATCGCTGCCCCAGACGGCACTACGGCATGAAAGTGACCGCCTCAGCCCGCAGTCATCCGGGGAGCAGACAGTCGGCATATGACAAGCGGCAAGCGCCTCTGCCTCAACATGATCGTCAAGAACGAGATGGCAAATCTCGAGCGCTGTCTCGGCGCGGTTGCAAGCCACATCGACTGCTGGGTCATCGGCGATACCGGCTCGACCGACGGGACACAGGATTTCGTCAAATCGTTCTTCGCCGCCCGCAACCTGCCAGGCGAGCTCCACGAATTTCCATTCCACAATTTCGAGCAGGCGCGCAACGCCGCGCTCGATTTCGCCTATGCCTCGCCGCTCGCTTATGACTATCTGCTGTTCGACGACGCCGACATGGAGCTGATGGTCGAGGATACTGGCTTCCGCGAGGGGCTCGACGGGCCAGGCTACCGGCTGCTGCAACGCTCGGATTCCGGCCTCGCCTATTGGAACACGCGTCTTGCCAGGCGCGACGTGGGCGCACGCTACCATGGTGTAACCCACGAATATCTCGACGTTCCCGGTGGCGTGCAAGAACTACGCAGCGCCTGGTACAAGGACCACGCCAGCGGCTCGAACCGGGTGGACAAGTTCGAGCGCGATGCCAGGCTTTTGCTGGAGGCGCTTGAGAGGGATCCGGACAATCAGCGCTACTGGTTCTACCTGGCGCAATCCTACCGCGACGCCGGGCGGACGGCGGAGGCCGCGGTGGCTTACGCCAAGCGCGCCGCGATGGGCGGCTGGGACGAGGAGGCGTGGAACGCCCGGCTGCAAGAGGCACGCTGTCTGCGCACGCTCGGCGACGAGGCTGGCTTCATCGGCCAGGCGCTTGCCGCCTTCAATCAGCGGCCGCAACGTGCCGAGCCGCTCTATGACCTGGCGCGGTTCTACCGCGAGAAGGGGATGAATGACGCCAGCGTGTTGTTTTCGGAAGCGGGGCTGGCGATCAAGCGACCCGAGCAGGACATCCTGTTTATCGAGGACTACGCCTACACGACAGGCCTGCTGGAGGAGTACGCGATCGCGGCAAACTACGCGCGCGATCCCCTGCGCAAGGACCGTGGCTTCGCGGCGTGCAACTGGCTGGCGCTGAACCGGACCATCGGCGATGGCCCCAGGGAACTGGCGTGGTCGAACCTGTTCTTCTATGTGCAGCCCGCCAAGACGGTGATGCCGTCCTTCAGCGCGCGTCCGGTTGGTTTCACGGCGCCCGAAGGCTATCGGCCGTCAAACCCGTCGGTGGCCCTATGGGGCGGCCAGATCGTGCTGTTGCAGCGTACGGTGAATTACACCCTGGCCGAAGACAACCTTAAATACGACACGCCGGACGGAGTGCCGGTTCACACGCGCAATTTCCTGCTCCGATTGAGCGACGAACTCGCCATCCAGTCCGCAAGCGAGATTTTGCCGCCGGCCGACATGCCGGAACCCGCGTGCGACCGGGTTCTCGGATTTGAGGATATGCGCCTGTTCGCCTGGCGCGATGCGCTGTGGGGTGTCTCGTGCGTGCGCGAACTGACACCGGAGGGTTGGTGCGAACAGGTCATTGCGCGCATCGACGAGGGTGGCGCCTGCCGGCTGACCGACTGGCGCGTGCTCCATCCGGAAGGGCCGCGGGTGCACGAGAAAAACTGGATGCCACAAGTCAACCCTCCCGCGGCGGAGGCAGGCGGAGAGAAGCTGCAATTCATTTCCCTCTGCGATCCCACGCGGATCGTAGATGAGCATGCCGCCATCATCAGCGAGACTCCCCCGGCCATTGCTGCCCAACGGTTCAGGGGGGGGACACAGCTGATCGCTTTCGCCGGTGGTTGGCTCGCTTTGATACATGAAGTCCAATGGAGGACTGCCGAGAAGCGGCGCTACTACCTGCATCGGTTCGTCTGGTTCGACGAAGCCAACACCTTGCGAAAAGTAAGTCGTCCGTTCTTCTTCGACAAAAAGGGCGTCGAATTCGCTGCGGGTCTAGCCTGGCATCCGGATGACGCGCGTTTGCTGATTTCTTACAGTGTGGCCGACAGCGAGTCCTGGATCGCGACCGTCGATGTGGGTGAGGTCCAGGCCTTGCTGGAGGATGTGGATAGCCTGCCATCGGGTGTGGCTGACACAGCATCCAGTCTGACGCCGTCGTCGCCGGCCTCGCGCCTCCAGCCAGATCATTCAGCGCATACCGCTCCTCCAACGGAAATGGGGATGAAGCCTGACCGTGCTGGTGATGGCGCGGCGGGGGACAGAGGCGAGGCGCTAGTCGAAGCCATCGCCTCCGACCGCGTGAAATCAACCGAGGAGTTCTTCTATGAGCTTGCGCCGTTTCTGCGCGACGTCGATTCTCCCCTGGAACGGCGGGAACGATCGCGCCAGTTCGACGCGCGGATCAATCCCTTCCTTGGCAGCGACGACACCGCACTTCCCCAGATCAACTGCTTCTATCAGGTGATGTCCGACAAGGCCGAGCATCGTACCCTGATTGCCGCCACAACGTCGATGCGAGCGGCGGGCCATCCGGTGCGGGTGTGGAGCTATGCACCGGAGAAGCTCGAATTCCTCATCCCCCATGGGATCGAAATCCGCAATGCCGACGACGTAATGCCGCGCGCCTTGTTCGAGCGGATCGTCGCCGGCTCCGAGATCAGGTATTTCAGCGACGTCTTCCGCTACGCCGTGCTGTACGAGCATGGCGGACTTTGGATGGATTGCGACGTCGTGATGCTGCGGCCCTTCCCGTTCCGCGGCGATCATTTCTTCAATCTGCAATGGCGGGGAGCGCACAAGGGCCACTTCATCTGCGGCAACGTCATGCATGCCCAGCCCTACAGCCGCCACCTGAGGGCGCTCTATGAGATTTCGATCGCACGTTTCCATGATGCCGGCGGCAAGGAGTTTGGAGATATCGGCCCCAAGCTGCTGTCCGACTATATTGCCTCCGATGCGGGAGCCGAACTGCAAGAATGGGTGTTCAGCCCGATGTTCTTCAACACGATCGATTGGAACGAGATCGACCGGTTCGAGAAGCCGATAGCGGAATTGGCTGACTATCTGAACGATGATCGCGTAGTCGGCATCCATCTTTGGACGGCGCGAAACGACGCGCAGCCGGGTGACAAACGGGCATCGTTGATTTCGTCGCTGATTGACCCCCTCGTCGGATTTCCCTCACTAACGAAACTTGCCGACCAATTCCCAACCGACAAGAATCGACACACAGGCAACCGGCACAGTTATGCTCGTGTATATGATCGGTTGCTGTCGAGTCGCCGGCTCGCGGTGCGACATATTATGGAGATCGGACAGCACCGCGATGCTGAGATCGACAATCGGGCAGCACCGGCGTCAGTGGGTCTTTGGCAAATGTACTTTCCGTTCTGCCAGGTGGTCGGCGTCGACCTCGCCGATTTTTCCCGCCTGAACAATGGTCAGTTCAGGTCGTTCGTCGGTGATCAATCCAGGCCGGGTGATCTGCGCACAATCGCCGGGAAACTCAAGTCGGAGTCGTTCGACGTTATCATCGACGACGGCAGCCACGCCTCCTTTGACGAGCAGCTTACTTTGCGCGAATTCTTTTCCCTGCTCGCTCCGGGCAGCTGGTACTTCATCGAAGACCTCGACTGGCAGCCGCCCGGTGAGGACGCGAGCAGGATCGCGCCGACCAAGACCCTGTTGCGCGAGATCAAGGAGTACGGCAGCGCGCGCTCGGTCGATCCGTTGGGAGTGAGCGCACTTGCCAGTCAGTTTGCCCAGATCCTGTTTTTTGACAGCCACTATGAGTTGAATCGGGCCAAACTGATGGGCGGTCTCGTAGCCATACGCAAGTGCGCGGGAACTGGGGATATTAAACAATAATCGGAGCGAGAACCGTCGGTGCTGGACCGGGCCAACCTCAATGTTTGAGAATTCGAACGATATTCAGCTGTTGTCGGTTCCACGCGACCCGAGGCGATATCTGGTTCTGATACGCGCCGGATCGAAGCGCCGCCCTTCCTTTTTTTCTGAGGTTCCTCTAGAGGAGCGCGGCTACGACCTCGGCATCAATTACTACGCCACGCCACATCAGGATGATGTACTTCGAAATAGAGCTGAACTTGTTTTTGCTGGTGGTCGCTCGAAAATGCATGGAGCTAAGCAGCTATTCGAGGTTACAGGCCTTCATAGCGTCTATGAAGGAGTGCTATTTCTTGATGACGACATAGAAATTCTTTTCAATCCAGATGCGTTTTTTGCCATTTGCAATGAGTATTCGCTTGATCTCGCTCAGCCCGCCTTGACCCCGGATTGCATCGACGCGATGGGCCTAACGCGCCAGCATCCTGGCCTCAAATTGCGGACCACGAATTGGGTCGAGATCATGGCCCCTTTCTTCAGGCGGGCTTTCCTGAAGGAGATGCTCCACTCCTTTGACCTATCAATCTCGGGATGGGGACTCGACCTTTATTGGGGCCATCATCTCGCGGACCGCTGGACTGCCGGCATTGTCGACGAATTTCTGATGCGGCATACCCAAGTAAGCAATCACGAGACAGGTGCATTTTACGCGTATCTTCGCTCGATCGGTATTGATCCCTACGAAGAGATGAAGTCAATTCTTACCATGATTGATACCAATCCATATATCGCTAAGCCAATACGTTTTATCTACCGCACTTACTCCTTTCGAGCATAGATCCTATGGAAGGTAACGAGTGAAAGTAGCCGTCTACACAATTGCGTTGAACGAGGCCGCAAACGCAGAGCGCTGGGCCAATTCGGCCGTCGACGCCGACTATCGTATCGTGGTCGATACCGGCAGCACAGATGACACGGTAGAACGATTGACCGCGGCCGGCATTACCGTGCACCGGATAGCGGTCCGCCCGTGGCGCTTCGATGACGCCCGCAACGCCGCAATGGCCCTGATCCCGCCTGACGTTGATGTATGCTGTACGATGGACATGGACCGGTTTCTCGAGCCTGGCTGGCGGGCGAAGCTCGAGGCGGCATGGACCCCTGAGACGACAGCCCTTTATTGTCAGACGGTCTACAGATCGAGTGTCGAGGACCCGACACCACTGCGAAGCTGGCCGGCGAAGAACTTTCACCATCGCTGGGGATATCGCTTCAAGCGGCCTGTCCACGAGGCTCTGGTCTTCACCGGAGACAGGGAAGTCACCGCGAATAGCAGTGATATCGTCATGTTCGAGGTGCAGGACCTCGCCAAGCCAACAAGGAGCAGCTACCTGCCGCTGATGGAAGTGGCCCATAAGGAAGACCCCGGCGACGCTCAAATATGCTTCTGGCTCGGACGGGACTTGATGTGGGCCAACCAGCCAGAGCGGGCCGTCCAACTGCTTGAGCGCTACCTTGCATTGCCGACAAGCACATGGGGCGAAGAACGATCCGAGGCGATGCGTTACATCGCGCGCATGCGGCCGGAGCAGAGGCTGTCCTGGCTGGACAAGGCCCGGATGGAGGCGCCCCATCGGCGCGAAATCTGGCTCGACCTGGCCGAAGAGTTCCATGGCAACGCCGACTGGCTGAACCTGTTCTGGGCCTGCACCAATGGGATCGAGAAGACGCACCACACCGGCAGTTATCTGGACGACGCGCATTGCTGGGGGTTTCGGCTTTTCGATCTCGGCGCGATCGCGTCGTGGCGCCTCAATGTCATGAACCGCGCCGTGGAATGGGGGCAAAAGGCACTGGAGTTGGACCCAGAGAATCTAAGGCTGAAAAATAACCTACAACACTTTAATCATTTGACGAATGTCGCGCATGGTGGCGCAATCGAGTAGCGGCACGAAAAGATGTCAAGAATATTTGGTCAGTAAGAGTCGCCGAATCGGAGAATTCGCAGCAGAACCTTGGCTAAAGGATTGTTCATTTTTTCGATGTCGCGCTGGATTCCACACATTTAGGACACGGTGACCATCCAATGAGAGTCTTGCAATTTATCGGAACCGGCTGGGCATTTGGCTCTGTGCATGCAGAGCTTACAAGATACCTACACCAGAGAGGTATCGTTAGTGATATGCTCGACTGGGGTAAGGGCTATTCCCGTTCTGATATGGATATGATGGAGAAATATTATGATTATTTCTATAGTGTTCCAGGCGAGACGTGGCCGCTCACAGACAATTACGGCATTCCGCATGACAAAATAGTTGTCGTAGCGCACGGCGACTACGACCTGCATCACGCCGTATCCTCGCGTCCGCCCGAAGAAATGGACAGATTTGCCGAGTACGGCGTAGTCAGCGAATTTCTCCGCGATCTTTCGATCGCGATGGGTATCAAACGAATTCCGAAAGTTGTCAAATTGGGAGTTAACCATCGAAGATTCGCTCAACCCATAGCCGACGAGCTCAGAGTAGTCGGTTATGGTGGCAGCATGCATCGCCCGGACCACCAGGGCATTGATTTGAAACGCGGGCACCTAGCCAAAGAGGCCGCGGAAGCTGCAGGCCTCGTCTTCTCCCCAGCGGGTCAATTTCATTACTTGGCGATGCCGCACTACTACGGAAGCGTGCAAGCGGTGCTCGTGACGTCGCTAAAAGAAGGTTTCGGCCTGCCCGCGCTGGAAGCTGCTGCGGCGGGTCGGCTGGTTATCAGCACGCCTGTCGGCGAATTTCCACGTCAAGCCGCACTTGGGGCGGGACTTACAGCGCCTTTGGAAGGCGAGGCCTTCAAGGCCTTTGCGATTGAGAGATTGATTTATTACAAAGAACATCCTGGCGCATATAAAGAGTACTGCCACGAAATTCAAGAAGTTGCGAAGACTCTTGATTGGGAATTTGCAATTGATGACTGGGTGAAGTTGTTTGCAAAGCGAGCGTAGGACTTCTACGGAAGGTACGGTGCAATGACGCAGCCGATGCAGGATGAGTACTTTACGCGTAGGCGTGTAATTGTTGTACGACATCGAGGTAACTTAGCGAATAAAATGATTCAATATATGGGCGCTCTAGCAATGGCTAAGCGGATCACGGACTGTAGCATTGTTAATGTTTCAATTCCGGAATGGGGTCTTGAAATCCCTGACAATACGCAGAATGAACGTTTTTTTGATAACATTGACCTATGGACTTGGGACGCTTTTCGGCCTCACATTGGCGAAATTTGCTTTCTGGCGAACCGAAGCGAATCAGTGCGGATAATGATGGCTGACCATTTGCAGAGGATGGAGTTCCTTGACTCACCTCAAGCTTATCACTCACTTTTTCCATACAGTTCGCCCGGACGACAAATCGGCGAAAATGACTTGCTGATTAATATTCGTACTGCAGAAATTCTTCAAGGCGTACCCCACTATCCGCTTCTTCCAATAGATTTTTATGAGGATGTAGTCGCCTCGACGGGGCTAAATCCGGTGTTTGTCGGACAGCTCGGCGAATCAGAGTATGTGCGACAACTTAGATCTCGCTTCCCAAAGGCTGTCTTCTACGACAGCCAAGGGGCCAGGGCCGACTTTGATTTGATTCGCTCTGCGAAGAACATCGTCGTTGCGGTCAGCACGTTCTCCTGGTTAGCGGCGTGGCTTTCCCAAGCGCAGACGATCTTCCTTCCGCTCAGTGGGTTCTACAATCCGGCGCACCATCGCGAGGTTGATCTGCTGCCGATTGATGATCTTCGTTATAGATACTTTCTGTTTCCGTTGAACTATGGAATGCCGGAGGCACAGAGCCTGGAGTACCACCACCGGATATCAGGAAGATGGAAAGAGATATCGCGCAATCAGGTTGCGCTGCTGAAGACTGCCGCCCCATTCCTGCGTGTGCCGAGAGAAAATTACGACAACGGCTTGCCGTCGAGGACCGCGCAGGGGTCTGCCGTCACCTTCGATTCCGTCTGGTACGCGCACCGATACATCGACGCCGCAATGGAGATAAGCGAAGGGTGGTTTGAAGATCCGCTGCATCACTATCTCGAAGTTGGTAGACTGCGGGGCTATCAGCCGGTTCGCCAATTCGATGGACACCCTCCCATAGATCTTTCGTTACCCAACCTCGCGCTCAAAAAGCGAGCGACGCAAAGTTCTTTGAGCCGGTGGTCTGTTGGATCAACCTTGGAGGAAGACGCCGGGAATGCAGTGAATGGTGATCCAGCAAAAGCACTTGGATTTCATACTGAAAATACCGAGAATCCGTGGTGGAGGGTTGACCTTGGACAACCATCTCAAGTGTTCGCCATTCGGATATTTAACCGCGACCGTATCCCTGAATGGACGCAGCGCAGAACTTCGCCCATTGTAGTCGAAGCCTCGAATGATGGCGAGCTCTGGAAGCTGATATTCAGTACTGAGCCCGGTCAGATCTTTGGCGGATATAGCGCCGGAATGCCGCTGGTGTGGTCCTCTGACTTACCTGTGGAAGCACGCTACGTTCGAATTTCGATTCCTCGCAAGGAGTATCTCCATCTCTCCGAGGTGGAGATATACGGTCTCCCACAACCCCAATCTGGGCGGAATTCAAGTTCTGTAACTCGATAGGGAGCCAAAAGATGATTCGGAGATCTGCAGGGTTACCGCCGCGACTGCTCACAGCCCACGGCACGACGCTTTTCGTCGCGCCCAAATCGGGCGAATTGGCGCATGGGCCGGTGGGGGACAGCCCGGCCAATGCGCGCTTGGTGTCGGATGGATCACATGGTCAAATCATGTACGAGGTCGCTGGATCCTTGCGGCCTATCGTCTGTCGGACTAACCGCTCCGAAATACTAAGTATGGATGGCGAAGAGGGCAGCCCGGAAGACGCGACCGTGTTTGTAATCATGGATCTGAGCAATGGAAGGGTTGCACTCAGGGCCGAAGGTCTGTTCCTCTGCGCCGAACCTGACGGACGGGTCACACTGTCCCGGAAGGCATGCGGTGCGTGGGAAGGCTTTCTTCTCGCCGAGCCTCCGGCGGTTCTTCAGTTCAACGTTTTGCGCCATTCGAACGACCTTGTTCGTCTCGCGCTAAAGCACGGCGTGGATAAATGGGGATCTCACTGGTATGCCCAGCACTATCACAATCATTTCAGCCCCTTTCGAGATCAGAAGATTTCTCTTCTGGAGATTGGGGTGGGCGGCTATGACAATCCGAGAGCCGGCGGTGGGTCACTACGCATGTGGGAAGAATATTTTCCCAGTGCGATCATTCACGGAATCGATATCTTTGACAAACGGCCGCACGAACAGGGGCGCGTTAAGATCCATCAAGGCAGTCAATTCGAGGAAGACTTCCTAAGAAGTGTATTCAGAGACGCAGGGGGCTTTGACATCATCATTGATGATGGAAGTCATATTAACGCGCACGTTTTAAAATCGTTTGAGGTGCTATTTCCGCTACTTAGCAAGAATGGCGTATACGCGATAGAGGATGTGCAAACCTCGTATTGGCCGGAGTTTGGTGGAAACAGTGACGACTTAAAAAACGATGACACCATCTTGGGGTTCTTCAAGAGCCTTGTCGATTCATTGAACTATGAGGAACTCATCAAGCCTAGCTATCAACCAACGTACTTTGACAAGCACATCGTATCTATACATTTTTATCACAATCTCATAGTGATCGTGAAGGGAAGCAATAATGAGGGAAGTAACACGCTACGAAACAACGAGAGGGTATGACCGACGGGAATAAGATCTAGCCGAGAGGTATTCGCGAGCATTCGAGAAAGCCGGACTGACGTAGCGTAGTCATCGCGAGGCTCGACACACCGCGGCCCACCTTACCGGTGTCCGGAAACCATCGGCGGTCAAGTACGTTCCGTTTCAGAGGTTCGGATAACTCTGGAAAATGCGCCTGTTTCTCGAATCTTTGCCGATGTGGAGCAACATGATACCCTGATCGTTGATCGATCGGACATTGGGAATCCGAGTGAAGCGGCGAGATTTCATTACACTATTCGCGGGTTTCACGGCCGCAGGCACAACCTTTGCAGCGCCGGCGCGTTGGGTTGGATCGGATAGGAGCCACGCCGCCATGCTCAAGCGTGCGTCATCGACTGCCTCATCTAAGAGTCTTCTCACCGCTCCCATCGAGCTCGCCGGCGATTGGGGCCACATGCTGCCACGTGCGGCAGATCAGGTCGTCGAGCGCATGCGGCATGCCTGCCTGGATGACGTCCGCCTCGTCTCCGACCGCCAGCCGACGCGGCTGCGTGTCGACGAGCACACTTCCGGCACGCCGGCGATCTGGCTGCATCCGGACGGCAGCAGCATGGCCTGGATCATCGTCGATATCGGCGAGCGTGACTGGTCGAAGCTCGCCTACCAGTTCGGCCATGAGCTCGGCCATGTACTCTGCAACAGCTGGCAGGCGGACGCCAAGCCGGCGCCGCCCTGCCAGTGGCTCGAAGAAGCGATGGTGGAGGCCCATTCGCTGCGCGGGCTCGGGCGTCTGGCGAAAAGCTGGAAGGAGGCCCCGCCCTTCGCCGGTGACAACGCCTTCGGCGATGCCATTGCCAAGTATCGCGAAAACATCATCCGAGGCTATACCGCGCTTGCCGACAGCCAGGGGCTCACCAGCGACGCCGCGGCGTGGTTCGCCGACCATCGCAGCGAGATCGAAATACCCGGCCTCAATCTATTCGCCCAAGCGATGTCCGTGACCATCCTCGCCGAATACGACCGCGCGCCGGACTGCCTCGAGGCGCTGGGCGCACTCAACCGCTGGCCCGGCCGCACCGGTCTACCGATCGCCGAATATCTCGGGCGATGGGAGGCCAGCTGTGCTGAATTGCGCGCTTCGCCCGGATTGCCGATCCGCCTGCGTGATCTGCTGCACGTTGCGCAATGGGCCAAGTGAAGAGCACGACGCCCTGACTGTGCGGATGCCGCTGCCTGCCTCGCCAGGGTCCCCGCTATGCGTCGCCCATTCGCGCATTGCGGCGATCGACGGACTGGTGGTTGCGCTGAAGAGCGGACAGGTCGGAGCCGACGGCTATTTCAGCGCGATCCGCGACGGCCTCGGTGGTTGACAGGACAGTCCCCGCGCTGTCCGGGTAAGCCTCACGATCCTGGACTGTTCACGCCTGCAAGCGCGGCAATCACAGCGGCCGTTACTTCGGCGGTGTTGGCTGCGCCACCAAGATCCGGGCTAAGATATTCTCCTCGACCGGTGACGGTTTCGATCGCAACCATGAGACGTCGCGATGCAGCCTGCTCACCTAGATGGTCCAGCATCAAGCTCGCCGTCCAGAACGATCCAAGCGGATTGGCGACGCCCTTGCCGGTAATGTCGAAGGCCGAACCATGGATGGGTTCGAACATCGACGGACGATTGCGCGACGGATCGATGTTCGATGTCGAGCCGATGCCGAGCGACCCGCCAAGTGCTGCGGCCAGGTCGGAAAGGATGTCGGCGTGGAGGTTGGTCGCCAGAACCGTGTCGATGCTGCCAGGCTTGTTGACCATGCGCTGGGTCATCGCGTCGACCAGCATCCAGTCGACAGTCAGACCAGGGCGGTCGCGCACCACTTCGCGCACGACTTCGTCCCAGAGCACCATGCCATGGCGCTGTGCATTCGACTTTGTCACCACGGTCAGCAGCTTGCGGGGGCGCGACATGGCAAGATCGCAGGCGAAGCGGGCGATCCGTTCAATGCCGGTGCGGGTAAAGACGGCGACATCCATGCCGACCTCGATCGGCAGGCCGCGATGGGCGCGACCGCCGACGCCGGCATATTCGCCCTCGCTGTTCTCGCGGACGATCACCCAGTCTATCTGCTTGCCGAGCTCTGGCCGCAGCGGACCGGTCAGTCCGGGCAGCAGACGCGTCGGCCGCACATTGGCATATTGGTCGAACCCCTGGCAGATGGCCAGACGCAGACCCCAGAGCGTGATATCGTCGGGAAGGTTCGGATCACCGACCGAACCGAAATAGATGGCATCGAAGCCCTCGATCTGAGCCAGACCATCTTGCGGCATCATGCGGCCGTTGCGGCGATAATAGTCCGAGCCCCAGTCAAAGCGCTTGAAATCGAAGGCAAGGCCTGGCTCGACGTCTGCCAGCGTTTCCAGCACCTTGACGCCGGCCTCAACCACCTCCGGGCCGATACCATCGCCGCCGATGACCGCGATCTTATGCGAGGACATTTTCAGATTCCTTCTCGATGGCAGCGACGATGGCGCTGGTCATTCCTTCGGTGTTGGTGATCCCACGTATGTCGCCCGTGCGCGTTTCGGGTCGCGAGAGCGCGGCAATGGTTGATTGCGCCATCATGGACGCCGCGGCGAGTGCCTCGGCAATGCCGCGGTTGTGGCCAAGCCATTCCAGCAGCATGCGGGTGGATTCGACCATCGCATAGGGATTGACGATGCCCTTTCCGGCAATATCGGGAGCAGACCCGTGCGCCGCCTGTGCCATGGCTATGTTGCCTTCACCGATACACAGGCCGGGCGCCATGCCGAGCCCGCCGACGAGGCCTGCTGCCTCGTCGCTCAGTATGTCACCGAACATGTTTGTGGTGACGACGACATCGAATGTCTGGGGATCGCGCAGCAACCGCATGGCGAAGGTGTCGACGATCACCTCGTCGACAGCGACGTCAGGGAACTGCTCGGCGGCCCGGTAGCACTCCTCCACGAACATACCGCAGCCGAGCTTGAACACGGTGTCCTTGTGAACGATCGTCAGCTTCCTGCGCCGGGTTCTGGCAAGTTCGAGTGCGGCCTTGGCCACGCGATAGCTGCCAGCACGGGTGATGACGCGGACCGAAATGGTCGTATCGTGCGTTGGACGAAATTCTCCCGAACCGGCAACCACATTGCGATCCGGCTGGAAGCCCTCATTGTTTTCCCGAACGATGACGAGATCGACATCGTCGAACAGCGCGCCAAGTCCGGGAAACGAGCGCGTCGGACGGACGTTGGCGAAAAGGCCGAAGTGCTTGCGCAAGATCGGATGCGGGTTGATCGCGCCAATCACCTTTGGATAGGCGCGATGTCCGATCGGACCGAGTATGAAGCCATCGAGTGTCGAAAGCGTCTCGAGCGTGCCTTCGGGCATCGTCGAGCCGTGTGTGTCGAGTGCCGAGCGGCCAATCGGCATCGGTCGCCAGTCGATGTCGAGACCCGTTCGCGCCGCGGCGGCCTGGGCGATGCGCACGGCAGCAGGCACGATTTCGTGTCCGATATCATCGCCGTTGAGGATGCCGATCGTGAGATGGGCCATCGAACCAACCTTTCTGAATGCCGGCTGCGGCGCAGCGCCACGAAGACCGTCAGCCGGCCTTGGCGACCAGGGCCATCAACCGCTCGAGCGAGGGCTGTTCTTCGAGGTCGCGCACTAGCGCGACGACCTCGTCAGCCGCCGAACGGGCAAGGCGGGCATGAGCCGCGTTGTCCCGGAACTTGTCGGCAACCTCTTCGTAGCTCATCGGATTGGCGGGGCTGCCTTTGCCGAAATCGGCTTCGCCATGGATGACGCGGCCATCATTGAGCGTGACGTCGATGATCGTCGTCATCTTGTGATAGCCTGCCTTCTCGGCCTTTTCGTCGATGACGAAATCCACCTTGTCGATCATGGCCTTGACGTCGTCGCGTTGCGTTGCCGCATCCGTAAACTCGCCAAGCCCGGCCTTGCCGTCGAGCAGCAGGATGGCCATGCAGAATTCCATGGAGAACTTGGCCTGCAACTCATCATGCGGATGGTGATGGATCAAGGCGTTCGGCATGTTGGAATTGGTGCCGATGCGCACGTGCTTCACATCCCCGGCCTTGATGCCATTCTCGCGGATGAGGCGCGCCATCTCCGTCATGCCGGGATGGGTCAACGATCCCGAGGGATGCGGCTTGATCGAGATGCCTGGGTTGGCGAACGTCCAGGGAGCGCCGAGGCGTCCGCGGATGGCGTTCTCATCGTAACCGCCGCCGGCCGCCTGGAAGAACCCGCGCGGGGCCTCCAATATCTTGTCGGTGGCAGTCCATCCATGGGCGGCGAACTGTGCGGCGGCGACACCGCTTTCCGACGCACGCCCGGCATGGAACGGCTTGGTCATCGTGCCGAAATTCTCACGCAAACCAGCCGACTGGCTGCCTGCGATCGAAAGCGCGCGAGCCGTGGTTTTCGCGTCGAAACGCAGTAGCCACGCAGCAGCCGCGGCCGCGGCAAAGGTTCCGCAAGTGGCCGTCGCGTGAAATCCCGTCTGATAGTGGCGGGGCGCGATGGCCTCGGCGATCTTGCACTCGACCTCGACGCCGAGATGGTAAGCCAGCATGACCTGCTTGCCCGAGGCGCCCACCTGTTCGCCAATGGCCAGAGCAGCGGGCAATGCCGGCGCCGTGGGATGGGTCAGCAAGCCGTAGACGCGATCCGTGGCGACGGCCAGCTGGGTGTCGTCATAATCATCGGCATGGACACCGACACCATTCGCGAATGCCGCAAAGCGCGGTGCAACCTTGCGGCCCGCCCCGATTACGGTGGCAGCGCCCGGCATCAGTCCAAGCTCATCGAGATGGCGGCGGACGAGGTCGCCGCTTTGCGCGACCGAGCCTGAAAGAGCCAGCCCAATGCCGTCCAGTATCGACTTCTTGCCAAGGGCCACGACGTCGTCCGGCAGATCTTCCGGAGTGGCCGACGCGACGAATTCCGCCACATAATTCGTGAGACCTGCAGGTGCGGTGTCGTGCATTGATAGTCCTCTCCATCGAACGTGTAGCAGCCCAGCCAGGCATCGAGTTCAAGCTCGACTCCACGTCATGGCCGCCTGATGCAGAAGAGTAGGAAGGCAGTTTTGGTAAACTGTCAACAATTTTTTGTCGACAGGGCAACCAAGTTTTCAGTTCGTCGGACAGTCGCCACCGCCGGCATACAAAATGCTGTCGCGGTATCTGTCCTCGACCTCGACTACAGGTATGGGTGGAGAGTAGCCCCTGTGGGGGTCAGTCGGAGCCGTGGCGCAAAGCGACGCTGGCCCTGCGCGTGCGCGAGGTGCCATTGACGATATGCTCCCGCCCGGCCGTGAAAGCCCGTTGCGGGTCGCGGGCGGCAACAGCCTCAACTATTGCCCTGTGCTCGCGGTTGGATATGTCGAGCACGTCGCCACTCGCCAATGCTCGATAGCGCTGGATATGAAGCTCACGAGCGAGGCCAAGATAGATCTGCGCCAGGCGTGCGTTGCCGCACATCCTGGCCAGTTCGGAATGGAACTCCAGATTGACCGGGTAGTACTGGCTCACCTCACCGGTCTTGGCCAGCGCGTCCATGCGGTCGACGAGCGCGCGCAGCCTGGCGACCTCGGGGTCGGTGATCCTCTCGGCAACGCTCATGGTCATGCAGGCGAAGATGTAGGCACGGGCTTCCGAGACATCACGGGCTTCGTCTTCGCTGAGTTCGCGCACGAAAAACCCGCGATTGGGAATCACCTGGATCAGCCCAAGAGCGGCCAGCGCGCTGCACGCTTCGCGGATCGGTCCCCGGCTGACCTTGAGTTGCTGGGCCAGGGCGTTTTCGTTGATCCTCTCGTTGGGTGTGAACTCCCCCTCGACAATCATTCGCTCTATTTCGTGCTGCACGACATTGGCAAGCGAGCGCGTGCGCAAAAAGTCGATGGGCGAAAATCCCTGCATGTTCTCGGTTTCGTTAGCCATGGGCCTGAATTCCGTTCAATGCGTCACGGAAGATACCGCTTGCCTGGTCCGGCCCTGATGGGCGCCAACGCGTTGCCTGCGCATCATCCATGGTTTGGTCTCCCTCATCGAATTGATGCCGACGCGTCCAATCGGGCCCATGACTGAGACGATACTTCCTCTTGTCAAGCGAAACGCCGATAATTGCTGTGGAACCAAGCTGTATCCTATCAACTGCCACTCCTCGGAGCCGCGCCGCCGAGAACCGGAACCTTGTTGGCTATGAAGACGACAGTGAACGAAACCACCAGCAGCAGAATACCAAGCACTGAAATCGCACCGTAGTCGCCGCTTTCGTTGAGGTCGTAGATGATGACCGAGACCAGCTTGGTCTGCGCCGTCGTCAGCAGGACCGTCGCCGACAGTTCCCGGATGGTGCCGATGAAGACGAAACACCAGGCCGCGATCAGGCTGGTGCGCAACAATGGCGCGGTGATCTGCCAAAGGGTCTTCAGGCGCGTGGCGCCGAGAATCCGGCTGGCTTCCTCCAGTTCCGGATGGACGCCATGGAAGGCCGATGACAGTTGCTGGTAACCGGCCGGAAGCTCAATCGTCAGGAACGCGATCAGCAGGATCCACAGCGTGCCGTAGAGGCCGAAAGTCGGATTGGCATAGGCCAGGAAAAGGCCGACGCCCAGCACAATGCCTGGAATCGCAATTGGCGCGGTCGCCAGCATGCCGAGCAGCGAGGCGCCCGGCACCGCGCGGCGCGCAACCAGATAGGACACGACAAGAGCTATGCCGGTCGCGATCGTTGCCGTCGCGAGGCCGAGGATCAGGGTGTTCCAGATGGCGAGCCGCGTGCTGGAGAATTCGAAAAGCACGAAATTGAAGTTATGGAGCGTCAAGGAACTCCAGCTGAGCGGTTCGGAAATGTTGTGGGTCAGCGCTACCTTGAGCAAGGCCAGGTAGGGGAACAGGATCGTCACGCACAGGATGAACAGAACGTATGCGCCCGCCAGCCATTTCCAGTTGCCCAGCTTTACACGCCGGGGGGTGCCGCTCTTGCCGCCGAGCACGGTATAGCCACGGCGCCCAAGCAGCCATCTCTGCCCCCACAACAAGAGCATTGTGACCACAAGCAAAGGCACGGCGCTTGCTGCCGCGAGATCAAGCCGTGGAGGAAACTGGAAGAAGCTCCAGATCTTGGTGGTGAGAACATGGAACCCGGCCGGCAGCGCCAGGATCGCCGGCGAACCGAACATGGTGAAGGCCTGGACGATGGCGACCAGAGACCCGGCGAGCATCGCCGGCAGCACCATCGGCAGGGTCACCCGCCGCAATGTGGTGCCTGGCTTGCCGCCGAGGATCGCCGACGCTTCCTCAAGATCGGATGGCACCTTGTCGAAGGCGTTGGCGACGAGCGTGAAGACGAAGGGGAACGAGTAGCAGGTGACCGCGAACACCAGTCCGGTGAAGGTGTAGATGTTGAACAGCGCCTGCGATTGATCGAGGCCAAATGCCCAGCGGTAGATGTTGTTGAGGATGCCGCTGTTGGGCGCGGCCAGCATCGCCCAGGCAATGGCACCCAGGAATGGCGGCGTCACGAAGGATGCCGTCACCAGGCTGCGGACCAGGCGCTGCCCCGGCATGTCGGTGCGCGCGACGAGCCAGGCGAGTGGTGTGGCGACCAGGCAAGAGAACACGCCGACGCAACCAGCCATGCCCACCGAAATAAGGAAAGCTCGGCGAATTGTAGCATCGGTAAAGAGACGGGCCAGGTTCGCCAGGGTCGGTGAACCAGCCTTGTTGGTGAGGGCGTAGTATCCCAGCCAGAACAAAGGCAGCAGGACCAGCACACACAGAACCACTGCAAGCAGCACGAAGAGCGGCGTCGACAAATCGAACCTGCCGAGGTGTCGCCTGTTGGCGGTATCGGGAGACAATGCAGCGATGGTCACCTGGTCACCTCTGAGGTTGATCCGACGTCGGCGGATCGACCGCCGATAGCCCAGGGATGTGGCGATGTCGCCGGTGACGACATCGCAAGATCCTCATTCTGGCACCGTGGCCGGTACCGAGCCATTGCTTACGTGCCGAAATACTCTTCGTACTTCTGCTTGATCTCTTCGACGGCATCCCGGACGTTCGACGGATCGGAGTCGAGAAGCTTGATCTGTGAGAGCGGCGTGCGGTTGGATTTCTCCTTCACGTCCGGGCGAACCGAACGCAAACCGCCGAAATCGTCATTCAGCTGCTGCGCTTCCTGCGAGAACATGAAGGAATAGAACAGCTTGGCTGCGTTCGGATGAGGAGCATAAGCCAGGATCGCGGCGTTGCCGTAGGCGATCGAGGTTCCCTCCGCCGGATAGACCGCCTTGATCGGCACGCCTTTGTCCTGGAGGATGAAGACGTTGTATTCGTTGCCGTCGGCCTGGATCGGGCGTTCGCCCTGGGCGAGGACCTTCGGCGGCTCCGTCGAGGACTGAACCTGCATGACACCCTGCTTGCCCAGTTTCTCGAAATAGTCCCATCCGAGAAGCTGGCTGAGTGCGTAGGTGGCGGTCATCACGTTGCCACTGTAGCCTGGATGCGACTTCACCAGCTTGCCTTTGTATTTGGGATCGAGCAGGTCGGTCCAGGTCTTCGGCGCGTCACCTTCCTTGACCAGGTCTGTCCTGTAGGCAATCACCGTCAGCGTGGCTCGGAACGCCGCATAAAAGCCATCGGGATCACGATCCTTTTCCGGCCACATCTTGGCGACATCCTCCGGAACGGCCGGCGTCAGCCAGTTCTGCTCCTTGAACGTCAGGAAATGGGATGCGTCGGAGGTTTCGATGATGTCGGCGTTGTGGATGCCGCTCGAATATTCCTGACCTATGCGCTGAAAGACGCGCTCGGAGCCGGCCCTTTCCACCTGGACCTTGATGCCTGGATAGTGCGCCTCGAATGCGGCGCCCAGTTTCTCGGCGACCTGGACATCGGTGGAGGTGTAGTAGACCACCGACGCTTCCTTGGTTGCCGCGGCAACCAGGTCGTCCGTAACCTTGTAGGGTTCGGGCGGACCCGCCCAGGCCATTTGACCCCATGCCAAGGCTGCTAAAAACGCGCCTGCTGCGACTTTCTTATTGGACATTCTCTCTCTCCCTAGTGTGCGAGCGCCCGGCAACGATCAGGTGGGCAATGAAGCCAAATTTGCTGGTTTTCCGGGACCGCGACATCGACAGGCGCGATCGCCCGCACGGTTTCGCCACCTGATAGATTGACAAGATAATCGCGATGCGACCCGAGATAGACTTGGCGCACGACCTTTCCGGTGGCCCAGTTGCTCGGATCGCCGTTCGGCTTCTCGTTGGTGAGATGCAGATCGTGATGCCGCACGGATACGGCGGTCTGGCCGTTGGCGGCATAGTCGCCGCTGCCACAGCGCAGCAGCAGACCGTTGCCGCAATCGACGGTGTCCGTTCCGACCCGCTTGCCCTTGAAGATGTTGGTGCCGCCGATGAACTGTGCAACGAACTCAGAACGCGGCCGCTCGTAAATGTCTTCGGGAGAGCCGGCCTGCTCGACATTGCCCTGGTTCATCACCACGATGACATCGGCAGCGGTCATGGCCTCCGTCTGATCGTGCGTGACGTAAACGGTCGTGTACCGGAACTCGTCGTGAAGGCGGCGGATTTCAAACCGCATCTCCTCGCGAAGATTGGCGTCGAGGTTGGAAAGCGGCTCGTCGAGCAGCAGCGTCTCCGGCTCGATGACAAGGGCCCTCGCCAGGGAAACACGCTGCTGCTGACCGCCCGACAACTCGCCCGGATAGCGCTCGGCCAGACTTTCGAGCTTGGTCGCCTGGAGGATGCGGCCTGTCTTTGCCTGAATATCGGCCTTGCCCATGCGACGAAGCCGCAAGCCGTAGGCGATGTTCTCGAACACCGTCATATGCGGCCAGAGCGCATAGCTCTGGAAGATCATCGACATGTTGCGCGCTTCCGGCGGTTCGCTGGCGTGCGGCGACGACACGACACGGCCGCCGACACGGATCTGACCATCCGACGGCTGAACGAAGCCGGCAACCAGGCGCAGGGTCGTGGTCTTGCCGCAGCCCGAAGGTCCGAGCAGGCACACCAGCTTTCCCTTCTCGATAGAGAGATCGACCGCGTTGACCACCGTCAACTTGCCGTAGCGCTTGGTCAGCTTATCGAGTTCCACAAAGGCCATCGGTCCTCCCGAAACATTTCCTCACAAACGCGATGCGCTTGTGCCTTCTACTAAAGGTCGATCTAATTTTGTCAATTGTCAACAATTAACTGACGACTATCTGCACGAATCACAAAGCGTTGCCATCTGCGTTGAATCGAAATGGCTTTGCGGCGCGCTATCCGGCGGCCCACAACAGCCCGCAGAAAACCAACGATCCAGCGGCCATCAGCGTCAGTGGACCCAAACGAATTGTCCGCGCGGCAACGGCGACCACGATTGCCACGCACCAGGCAATCCATCCGCCTTTCGCGTTGCTCAAGAGAGTGAACACGCTTGACAGCACCAGCCCGGCGGCGAGCGGAGCCAGGCCATAAACCAAAGCCCCTTGCCATGCCGCATTGGGGCGGCTGTGCCAGAAATGCGCGATCACGATCACCAGCAGCGACGACGGCGCAAAAATCGCAATCGTCGCAACGATCGCGCCCGCCCATCCGGCAAGATGCCAACCCATCAGCGTGACGATCAGGGTTCCCGGTCCGGGCGCAACGCGTGAGATGGCAAACATGTCGAGAAAGGTCTTGTTGGTCAACCAATGCTGGTTGTCGACAACGCTGTGCTGCAGTTCGCCCAGAATGGAGGCTCCCCCGCCGATGGCCATCAAGGACAGAGGCGCGAACACCAGAAACAGGCTGACAAGCAGATTATCGTCTTTCATGGCGGCTTCTTGCAAAGCCGACGCCGATGCCGATGGGTGCAAGCACCGCCACAACGACGAGAGCCGAGAAATGAAAGACCGTCGCGCCGATCAGCGTGCACGTGAAGAGGGCAATTGAAACCGCGTCGACACACGCATAGCGCATGGCAAGGTAGCCGACTGACAGTGACAAGCCGGCGGCCGCAACCGCCAGACCCACGAGCATAGCGCCGATTGCGGGATCGGCGCTCAGCCTCAGCACGATATTTCCTATCAGGACTATTGCGACCGCGGGGGGCAGCACCACCGCCGCCAGCGCCACCACGGCTCCGACGACACCGCGACATTGAAACCCGAGCCAGAGCGCCAGGTTTGCAACATTGACACCAGGAAGGGACTGGCTAAGCGCCAGCCCTGACAGAAACTGTTTGTCGCTGAACCAGCGCCGATTCACCACGAATTCCGTGTGCATCATGCCGTTCACACCACCGCCAATGCTGGTGATGCCGAGCTTGGTGAACGCCAGGAAGAGCTCAAGGAGGCTTGGTGGGGGCGACGTGTCAGGCGCCAGCGGGACATCCATTTGATCCATGAAACCTCCGATTTTTCCTGCTTTCAAACCAGGGATGTGCTCGATCGCTGCGTCGGCGGCACTGTATTCTGTTGACAGTTTGCAGTAAATAGTCGATCACTACCCCATGAGGGCCGAGCTTGAATTTCTCCAGAACCATTCCCTGACGAGCGTCCTTCGACGTGAGTTGGAAACCCTCATCCTGTCGGGAGAATTTGCCCCTGGTGAGCGATTGAACGAGAATTCGCTGGCAATCCGCTTCTCGGTGAGCCGCGGCCCGATCCGCGAAGTCTGCCGCGCGCTCGCCGAAAAAGGCTTGCTCGAGCTCGTGCCCAATCGAGGCGTGTTCATGCGCAGGATTGGCGAGGAACAGGCGGCCGAACTCTACGACGTGCGAGCAGGCCTGTTTGCATCGGCGGCGCGGCTGCTGGCGACCAAGGTGACGCCGGAGCAGATTTCAGAACTCCAGAGTTTACTTGATCGCATGGAAGAAGCGGTTCTCGCGAATTCGCTCGACAACTACTATCCGCTCAATCTGGAATTCCACGATTCCATCCTGCGCTTTGCCGGGAACAGCCGGCTGCACAAAGCCTATTCCGAGCTCGTCAAGGAACTGCATCTGTTTCGGGAGCGCGCGCTGCTGCAAGGCGGCGGCCTGACCGTATCCAATATCGAGCATCGCCGCATCGTGGCAGCGCTGGGAGCGGGCGACGCCACGGCAGCCATGGATGCAGCGTTTGCGCATGTGCTGAGCGGCAAGAGCCGCATGACCCTGCCGGCGGCAGCCGACACGGAACATTCGATCGGCGGTGCTGCCAAAACCACGGACATCGCATGAACGGCGCTCGGGAACTTGAGGGGCGCGTCGCCATCGTGACCGGTGCAGGGCGCAACATCGGCCGCGTGATGGCGCTGGAACTGGCTCGAGCCGGGGCCGCGGTGGTGGTGAACGCACGCACATCTCGCGCCGAAGCCGAAGCTGTCGTCAACGAGATCATGGCTGCCGGCGGCAGGGCCACGGCCGTCCTGGCAGACGTCGTCGATCCGAATGCCGTCGACGCGCTGGTTGGCGCGGCTGTCCGGCAGTTCGGCGGCATAGACATTCTCGTCAACAGCGCCGCCGTGCGACGCGAAACCGCGTTCGCGGATCTGAGTTTCACCGAATGGCGCGAAGTGCTTTCGATCATCCTCGATGGTGCATTCCTCACCGCCCATGCGGCGCTCCCGCATCTCAAGAAATCAGGACAAGGCGTGCTGATCAACATCGGCGGTCTGTCGGCTCATACCGGCGCCAGCGGTCGCGCCCATGTCATCGCGGCCAAGGCGGGCCTGGCCGGATTCACCCGGGCGCTCGCCCATGACCTTGCCGGTGAAGGCATCACGGTCAATTGCGTTTCGCCTGGCATGATCGACACTCGGCGTGCCGGCGAAGAGCCTTCTCATCATGCCGGGAAACTGCCGCCTGTCGGGCGGCGTGGAACACCAGAGGAAGTTGCACTGCTCGTGCGCTATCTCTGCGGACCGGCGGCTCGCTACATCACCGGCCAGACCGTCCACGTCAATGGCGGTGCCTTCATGGCGTGATGCACGCCAATCAGCAAGCACGCCGATGCACCGGGCGGTGCCCGACGGCGATCCAGGGAGATCAAATGATGGACGTTACAGCCATTCTGGCGCGCTATGTCGTGTCGGCATCCGCGGACAGCGTACCGGCAAACGTCCGGCGCGAAGCGGTGCGCTCCTTCCTCAACTGGACCGGCTGCGCGGTAGGCGGCTCGCAACATCCAAGCGTGGACATTGCCTTGTCCGCGGTGTCACCGTTCGCCGGCAAGGATCAGGCTGCGATCCTCGGCCGCAGCGAACGGCTGGACGCCCTGAACGCCGCGCTCATCAACGGCATCGCCAGCCACGTCTTCGATTTCGACGACACGCATCTGAGGACCATCATCCATCCGGCCGGGCCGGTCGCCTCCGCAATCCTCAGCCTGGCTCAGATGCAGACGGTGAGCGGGCGTGATCTCCTGCATGCCTTCATCCTCGGCGTCGAGGTCGAATGCCGCATCGGCAACGCCGTCTATCCCGCGCACTACGACATCGGCTGGCACATCACCGGAACCGCCGGCGTTTTCGGAGCCGCCGCCGCGGCAGGCCGCCTGCTCGGCCTCAGCGAACTGCAGATGATCTGGGCGCTCGGCATCGCCGGCACACAGTCTTCGGGTTTTCGTGAGATGTTCGGAACCATGTGCAAAAGCTTCCATCCCGGCCGCGCCGCGCAAAACGGACTGCTCTCTGCCGTACTGGCGCAACGCGACTTCACCTCGTCAAACCGCGTGCTCGAGGCGCCGCGCGGTTTTGCCCATGTCATGTCCACCGAGCGGAATTTCGATGAGATCACCAAAGGCCTGGGCGAGAGTTTCGAGATCGCGCTGAACACCTACAAGCCGTTCGCTTGCGGCATCGTCATCCATCCGATCATCGACGGCTGTGTGCAATTGCGCAATGAATTCGGCCTGAAGGCCGACGAGATCGAAAGCATTGAGTTGGAAGTCGACCCGTTGGTGTTGGAATTGACCGGCAAGAAGACCCCACAGGTCGGCCTCGAAGGCAAATTCAGTGTCTACCATTCGGCGGCGGTCGCCATCATCGAAGGCCGCGCCGGCGAGGCAGAATATAGCGATGCAAACGTGCGCGATAAGCAGGTCATTGCGCTGCGCGATCGCGTCAGCGCGGTGGCGTCGCAAAGCGTCGCTGAAGACGAATGTCACGTCACGATCAAGCTCAGGGATGGTCGCGTGCTCAAGAGGCATGTCGAGCATGCGATCGGCAGCCTGGCGCGGCCGATGACCGACGACGACCTCAACGCAAAGTTCGGCGGACTGGCCGAACCGGTTCTGGGTGCAAAGGCAACGGCGCGTCTGCGCGACCTGTGCTGGGATATCGAGAGCCTCGAAGACACCGCGGCGATCGCGCAGGCCGCAACCCCACAAGCCTAGTCGTATTTCGGCGAGTGCAACGGCCGGCCGTGAGCCGGCCCTGAGGCAATTGATTTCTTGCAGGTCAGAGCGCTGCGGCGATCGCCTTGCCGCATTCGACGGTATTGGCCGCGCCGCCAAGATCGCGCGTGCGCAGCGAGGGCTCGGCCAAAACGGTCTCGATGGCCGATACAATCCCGGCAGCCGCTTCCGCATGCCCGAGATGATCGAGCATCATCGCCGCCGACCAGATCTGCCCGACCGGATTTGCGACCCCCTGCCCGGCAATATCCGGTGCCGAGCCATGGACCGGTTCGAACAGAGATGGAAAATTGCGATCCGGATTGATGTTGGCGCTCGGCGCGATGCCGATCGTTCCTGTGCAGGCCGGACCGAGATCGGAAAGAATGTCGCCGAAAAGGTTCGATGCGACGACCACATCGAACCAATCGGGGTGAAGCACGAACTGAGCCGTCAGGATGTCGATGTGATACTTGTCCCAGCGTACGTCGGGGAAGGCTTTCGCCATTTCCTCAACGCGCTCGTCCCAATAGGGCATGCTGATCGAGATGCCGTTCGACTTGGTCGCCGAGGTGAGGTGTTTGCGCTTGCCCTTGGCGGCAAGCTCGAATGCGAATTTCAGCACGCGATCGACGCCGATGCGCGTCATGACCGTTTCCTGCATAACCACTTCGCGCTCGGTGCCCGGGAAGATACGGCCGCCGATCGATGAATACTCGCCTTCGGTGTTCTCGCGCACGACCCAGAAATCGATATCGCCGGGACCACGGCCAACGAGCGGGCTCGGCACTCCGGGCATCAGGCGCACCGGCCGCAGATTGACGTACTGATCGAACTCGCGCCTGAACTGGAGAAGCGACCCCCACAGCGACACGTGATCGGGCACGCCGGCCGGCCAACCGACGGCGCCAAAGAAGATCGCGTCATGCGATCCGATCTTGTCCTTCCAGTCTTCCGGCAGCATCCGGCCGTGACGGGCATAGTAGTCGTAAGAGGCGAAATCGAACCAGTCGAACGACAGCCCGATGCCGAAGCGCGACGCGACCTTTTCCAGAACGCGCACGCCTTCGGGTACGACCTCCTTGCCGATCCCGTCGCCTGGGATGACCGCGATGCGAAAACTGTTGGATTGTATCATTTTGCTTTCCAGCTGATCGACGGGAATTGCTCAGGCCGCGGCCTCTTCGCGCTGCGCGTCCTTGCGGCGCGCAAGCTGAGCCGCGAGGCGGACTGCGTTTTCCAGTGCACCTGTCGATGCACTTCCCTTGCCAACGATGTCGAAGGCGGTTCCGTGCGCCGGCGTGGTGAACACGGTCTCCAGCCCGGCCGTGACGGTCACGCCGCGGTTGAACCCGCGCAGCTTGGTCGCGATCTGCCCCTGGTCGTGGTACATGGCGACGACGCTGTCATACTCGCCCGCGAAGGCCTTGATGTAGATGGTGTCGGCGGGGAAAGGCCCCTTGCAATCGATGCCGGTTGCCGCCGCGGCCTTGACCGCCGGTCCGATCAGGTCGATTTCCTCACGGCCAAACAGCCCGTTTTCGCCGGCATGAGGGTTAAGGGCCGCAACGGCGATGCGCGGTTTGTCCATACCGGCACGCTGCATGGTGCGGTTAACCAGTTCGATCGCCTCGATGATGCTGTCATGGGTGATCTGATCGAGAGCCGTGCGAAGCGACACATGCGAGGTGACGCGCGACATCCATTGGCCGTCGAGCACGTTCATCTCGGAGAAATAGCCTTTGTGTCCCAACAGATGAGCAAACATCTTGTGCTCGTCGGGAAATTTCCATCCGCCGGCATGGAGCGCTGCCTTGTTCAGCGGCGCGAAGGTGATGCCATCGACATCGCCTTTCATCGCCAGCCGCACCGCCTCGGCCAAGGTGTCCCCCGTCAGCTTGCCCGACTCCGGTGAGACCACGCCGCGCGGCAAGGCCGCGGGGTCGATGTTGCCGAGGTCGATAAGAGGTATTTCGGCTGCATTCCAGTCGATGGATGCAACATCCGGGACGGTCTTGAGCGAAAGCGCTACGCCGGCGTCGCCGGCGCCCATCTCCAGGACACGCCGGTCGCCAAGAACGACAATGCGCGCCACGTCGGAGAGCCTACCGTCCGACAGCACGCGAGCAACGAGCTCAGGGCCGATACCGGTCATATCACCAAGCAGCAAGGCCAGGCGAGGCAGGGGTGAAGCGGTCCTGCGCGAGGATTTATCTGGATTTTCCATGGACATGCCCCCTTCGGCTCGACGGTGGTGAGGCCACCCGATATCGGCCGCGCAAGGCTGGCTTCGTGACCGCTTTCAAGCCATGTTGCGCCGCATCCAAGAAAAGTCAACTGAAAATTGTTGACAGTATTCAATTTGAGGGCGAGGCTAAGGATGACCTTATCTGGAGAGCACCATGGACAGCCAACACGCCTCGGAAGCCGCCGCCGCATCCTCTATGCCGCCCTTGGAAAGCAAGCATGGAAGCCTGATGGAGGGGTTCTCCTACAGGAGGATCAAGACCAGGGGCGCCGAGATCAATGTCGCCGTCGCGGGATCAGGCCCACCATTGCTGCTTGTTCACGGCAACCCGTTGACGCATGTCAGCTGGCATCGCATCGCACCTTCCCTGTCAAAATCCTTCACGGTGGTCGCCATCGACCTGCGCGGCTATGGAGACAGTTCGAAACCCGACGGCGGTGCGGACCATGCCGCCTACAGCTTCCGCGCCATGGGCGAAGACGCCTTTGATGTGATGAGCGCGCTTGGCTTTGAAAAGTTCGCGCTTGCTGGCCATGACCGCGGTGCCCGCGTCGGGTTTCGGATGGTGCTTGATCAGCCCGACAGGATCACCCGTTTCTGCGCACTGGATATCATCCCGACCTACCATCTCCTGACCAACGTCACCCTTGGATGGGGGCTGGAGAGCTATCATTGGTTCTTCATGGCGCAGAAGGCGCCCTTCCCGGAGAAGCTGATCTGTGCCGACCTCGACTACTACATCAACTACAAGCTCAACAAGAAAGGCGTGGGCCTGGAGATATTCACGCCGGAAGCCTTCAAGGAGTATGCCCGCTGCACCACGCCTGAGCAGATCCACGCCGTGTGCGAGGACTACCGCGCGACCGTGACGCTCGACCTCGCCATGGACACAGCCGATTTCGGCAAGAAGACGATCCAGTGCCCGGTCATGGTGATCTGGGGCAGCAACAGCCATGTTGGCCGTCACCTGACGCCTATTGAAGCTTGGACGCCCTGGGCGCCGGACCTCAGGGGCTGGGCCATTCCGACAGGTCACTATCCAGCCGAGCACCGGCCTGATCTGGTCTATGAGAGTTTCTGGACCTTCTTCAACGGCGTTGAGCCGACCCCATATCGCTCCTGATACGGCACCTTGGCCTTCTTGCGTCAGAGCTTCTGCTCTGACGCCCTTCTGAAGGGCGTTTCTCCTCCACGCGATTCCACGTCCCAATCTTCGCAAGTCCGGCTTGTGATCCGGAGCATCAAGAAAATCCATCCCATGTCGCCAGGCGGCGTGCTGTGTGAGACTTTGCTCTCGATCAATGAATGCCCAATCTGGTTTGGTTATGCTGTCAGGACGTCAATTGAACGGTTCGCTTCGACAAGAATGTTCGAACGTTCGGGGCGAGAATGACCATCGGTTCGGCCAAGCGAAGTGGGGAGCCCTTCTAGTTCTTCCGACGAATTGACAGTGTGACGATTGAAAGCGGAAAAGCGGGCGCAATGACAGCTTAACCCTGTCTTGCAGTTGACCTGATCCAGGGCCTGAAAGGGAGAGTTGAGGTTTGGGAGGATAAGCATGGGCGAGGATCTATCCAGTCATCATGCCGACCGCATTCAGGCCGCGATCGCTTCGGACGCCGCAGCGAGGTCCGCTCTGGTTGCCTCCTGGCGACGGTCTTCCAATTTGCATCGGCTCGATCCGACCGATTGCAGTCCCCCACGGTATCTTACAGAGGCGGAATTCGGAGAGGCCCGGCAACGCAGCGAGCCGCTCGTCCGTGCTGCCCAATCGAGTCTGGACCGGCTCTATCTTGCCGTGGGTGGCGTCGGGTGTTGCGTCCTTCTCGCCGACCGCGACGGCGTGCCGGTCGAACGGCGCGGCGCCCCAGTGGATGACGACACGTTTCATTCCTGGGGCTTGTGGACTGGCTCCGTCTGGAACGAACAGTGCCAGGGTACCAATGGGATCGGCACCTGCCTGGTAGAACAGCGCGCACTAACAATCCATCGCGACCAGCATTTTCATACGCGCAACACGGGGCTCAGTTGTACCACCGCTCCCATCTACGATCACCAGGGGGATCTTGTGGCTGCGCTCGACGTGTCTTCCTGCCGGGCCGATCTGACCGAAGCCTTCGCCAACCTTATCTCGGTGGCCGTGGTCGACGCGGTGCGTCGGATCGAGGCGGAGAACTTCAGGATGGCATTCCCAAAGGCCCGAATTCTGCTGGCGCCGGTGACCGACAGAGGTTCGGGCGCGCTGATCGCGGTTGATGCGGACGACCTTGTGGTCGGCGCGACCCGTTCGGCTCGCCTGGCGCTTGGAATTACGCAACAGTGTCTCGACAGGCCGATGCCCGCCGCAGATCTGCTTGGTTGGGGCGAGAGCGGGCCCGAAGTCCTCGCCGAGGCTGAGCGCGGCGTGCTGCAGCGGGCGCTGGCGCGAGCAGACGGAAATATCACGGCTGCGGCCCAGGCGCTGGGTATCAGCCGGGCGACGCTGCACCGCAAGCTCAACCGCCTGGATGTCCATAGGCCTCACTGACCTTCCGAATCCTCAAATGACTGTCGCAATTCTGCGACACATGCCGCCCGCCCGCTGTCCTCGGCACGGTGACAATAGCGGCGGAAATCGCAAGTCTCCGTTCCCAAGCGTCGCATTCCGCGGCGTCAGCTCTGGGAGGAAGACACATGAACAAGGTAGAATTCTCACGCACGGTCAAGGCGCCCTTCGACAAGCGTTACGGCAATTTCATCGGCGGCAAATGGGCCGAGCCGCGCTCCGGCCGCTACTTCGAAAACCACTCGCCCGTGAACGGCCAGCTGCTGTGCGAGGTGGCGCGCTCGGATGCGCAGGACATCGAGGCCGCGCTGGACGCCGCGCACGCCGCCAAGGACGCCTGGGGGCGCACCAGCGTCGCCGAGCGCTCGCTTATCCTCAACCGCATCGCTGATCGCATGGAGGAAAACCTCGATCTCCTCGCATGCGCCGAAACCTGGGACAACGGCAAGCCGATCCGTGAAACGACCGCCGCCGACCTGCCGCTCGCCATCGACCATTTCCGCTATTTCGCGGGCGCCGTGCGCGGCCAGGAAGGCAGCCTTTCCCAGATCGACGACGATACCGTCGCCTATCATTTCCACGAGCCGCTCGGCGTGGTCGGCCAGATCATCCCGTGGAACTTCCCGCTGCTGATGGCGTGCTGGAAACTTGCTCCCGCGCTTGCAGCTGGAAACTGCGTCGTGCTGAAGCCTGCCGAGCAGACACCGGCTGCCATCCTGCTCTGGGCCGATCTTGTCGGCGATCTGCTGCCGCCAGGCGTGCTCAACATCGTCAACGGTTTCGGCCTCGAGGCCGGCAAGCCGCTCGCATCCTCGCCGCGCATTGCCAAGATAGCCTTTACCGGCGAGACCACGACGGGCCGGCTGATCATGCAATATGCCAGCCAGAACCTGATCCCCGTCACGCTGGAACTGGGCGGCAAGTCGCCCAACATCTTCTTCAAGGATGTTGTCGCCGAGGACGATGACTTCTTCGACAAGGCGATCGAAGGCTTCGTCATGTTCGCGCTGAACCAGGGCGAGGTCTGCACCTGCCCAAGCCGTGCGCTCATCCATGAATCGATCTACGACACCTTCATGGAACGCGCCCTCAAGCGCGTCGAGGCGATCGTGCAGGGCGATCCACTTGATCCGGCGACGATGATCGGTGCCCAAGCCTCGTCCGAGCAGCTGGAAAAAATCCTGTCCTATATCGACATAGGCCGCCAGGAAGGCGCCGACGTGCTGACCGGCGGGTCGCGTAACGTCCTGCCCGGCGATCTGGCGGGTGGCTATTACGTCAAACCGACGGTGTTCAAGGGCCATAACAAGATGCGCATCTTCCAGGAGGAGATTTTCGGACCGGTGGTTTCGGTCACGACCTTCAAGGACGACGATGAAGCGCTGGCGATAGCCAACGATACGCTCTATGGCCTCGGCGCCGGCGTCTGGACGCGTGACGGCAACCGCGCCTATCGCTTCGGCCGTGCGATCCAGGCCGGCCGCGTCTGGACCAACTGTTACCACGCCTATCCCGCGCATGCCGCCTTCGGCGGCTACAAGCAGTCCGGCATCGGCCGCGAGACCCATAAGATGATGCTCGACCACTACCAGCAGACCAAGAACATGCTGGTCAGCTATAGCCCAAAGAAGCTCGGCTTCTTCTGATCCTCTGTTTGGCTCACAGCGCGGCTCCGCGAGGGGCCGCGCCCCCATTCTGAATCCGGAAAAAGACCATGCATGCGAAGGTCACGGCGACGCCGGCAGCCCTTGAACTGATCGCGGAGATCGTTGCCGAGCATGGACCGGTGCTGTTCCACCAATCCGGCGGCTGCTGCGACGGTTCTTCGCCTATGTGTTATCCGCGTGCCGGTTTCATCGTCGGCGACCGTGATGTGCTGCTCGGCCACATCGAAGACGCGCCCTTCTACATCGGGGCTTCGCAATTCGAGGCCTGGAAGCATACCGATCTCATTATCGACGTAGTGCCTGGTCGCGGCGGCATGTTCTCGCTGGACAACGGACGGGAGAAGCGGTTCCTGACGCGGTCGACGATCTGCGCCGTTCGTAGGTGATGAGGGTGCAATCGGCTGGTTCCTCTTTGTCCCAGCGCAACGAGCATCCCGGAAATCAGATGCAGCATGTCCGCTTCCAAGCGTGGGCAAGCGGCATGAAACACAAATTCAGCGACGATGCGACGATGGACGAAATCATGCACCGGTCGCCGGCGGCCATCCGGGTGGTGCTCCAGCACGGCATGCTTTGTGTCGGCTGCCCGATTGCTTCGTTCCATACCGTTTCCGACGCGGCACGCGAGCACGATCTGAACGAGGAACAACTCGGCTCCGATTTGCGGGCCGCGATCGAAAGCACCAACCCTGACTAACTTTTCTCGGCGCGGCCTTCCGCGATCAGAAGGAGCCGGTGAGGTTCGACCACGGTCACCCTCTGGCGTCCACTTTTGACCAATCCCTGGTCTTCCCAGGCCGAGAGCAACCGGCTCACCGTATGGAGCGTTGTTCCCGTCATCTCGGCAATGTCCTGACGAGAGATCGGGAAGTCGATCAGGATTCCTTCCTCTGTCTTCCTGCCAGCCTGCTTGACCAGCTTGAGCATCGCATGGGCGACGCGCTGTTCCACCTGTTCTGTGGCCATCTCGATGACGCGCGTATGAGCGTCCTGCAGCCTGGTGCCCACGGCCTTGTAGGTGTTGGCACTGAAGCTCGGGAAATTTGCTGCGAAGGTCGGCCATAGATGGCTTGCCCAGGCAAGAACCACGCAATCGACGGCTGCGATCGCATTTGCCGGATAGGTGGTGCGGCCAAGCGCGTGGGCGATGCCCATCAACTCGCCTGGACTTATGTACCGCACAGTCACCTCGTGACCGTCCGGAGTTGATTTCACGACGCGCACGTGTCCGTCGAGCAGCAGGAAAAAGGAATGTGCATCCTGCTCCTGCTCGAACACCGGCTGGTCCTTGGCGATCCGGAGCGACCTGGCCTGGCCGACGATGCGGTCGAGATCCGTGGCGGCGACGCCCTCAAAGACAGAAAGCCCTGCAATCAGCGAGCGATCGAGGCTAGCCAACTCTGTCCCTCCCGAATTTGACCGCGGCCAATACATCCAAGCCGGTCTGCCGAAGAGTGTTCTCACGGCGACTGATGCGGGGCAAGGGGCGCATGCTTTGGCTCTCGTCCACGCGTCACGCCAAACGAGAAGCTCCAAGGATGTTTTTGCTCACGAGTTTGCGCCAGCGCAAATCGCCAAGCCGCCTGGCGGCGTAGAAGAAGGCGACGGTTGAAGCCGTGACGAACTCAAGAAAAGGATTTCCAAATGAAACTGCCACTGATCGCCGCGGCCATCGCCCTGCTCTCCGTCGCCGGTGCCGCGAATGCCGAAGACCACGTCGTGCAGATGCTGAACAAGGGCGAGAAAGGTTCGATGGTCTTCCAGCCCGCCTTTGTTCGGGCAGTGCCCGGAGACACGATCAAATTTGTGCCGACCGACAAATCCCACAATGCCGAGAGCATCAAAGGAATGATCCCGGACGGTGCTGAAGCTTTCAGAGGGAAGCCCAGCGAAGAAGTAATCGTGACACTCACCAAGGAGGGCCTCTATGGCGTCAAGTGTGCTCCACATTACGGCATGGGCATGGTTGCGCTGATCGTGGTCGGCAAGCCCGCCAACCTGGAAGCGGCGCAGGCCGTCAAGCAGGTCGGCAAAGCCAAAACCGTATTTGCCGAACTGTTTGCCGAAGCGACCAAGACTGCTTCCAACTGAGCCTTTTCCAGGATGCCCTCCGGTTGGGGATCTTCCGGAGGCAGAGGCCGGACAGACCGAGGGGAGCGGTCTGGTCCGGCCTATTTCGTATGGGTCTCGATTGGCAGTCCGCGACACGATCTTTCTCATCCCCGGCGCTTGCCTTATCCAAGGTTGCTGATCTGGAGCTGGCAGTCAGTGAACCTCGGCCGGCCGGGCTCGGCTACTCGCCCCGTCAATCGAGCAACGCAACAAATGAAATTGGATTTGCGCCAGCGCAAAGACGTGGCCCGCGAGCAGACTATTCTTAGCGCATCAGATCGGTGAACAAAGGAGATGGAAATGCTTACGAGACGAGAAGCTTTGTTAGGTTCTGTCCTTACCGCGGCCGCAGCCGCGGCCGTTGTTGCAATGCCGGCTGCGGCAAGCGCAACGGAAGTTGCAAGTCTACCGCGCGAAAAGATCACCCTCGTCGCGCCGCCGTTCGTCCACGCCCATGACCAAGTGGCCAAGGGCGGTCCAAAGGTCGTCGAATTCACCATGACGATCGAGGAGAAGCCGATGATCATCGATGCCGACGGCACGCAGCTCAATGCAATGACCTACAACGGCTCGATTCCGGGCCCTCTGATGGTCGTGCATCAAGACGACTATATCGAACTGACGCTGATCAATCCCGAGACCAATACGCTTGCCCATAATATCGATTTCCACGCCGCCACCGGCGCGCTTGGCGGCGGCGGCCTGACCCTGGTCAATCCCGGCGAGCAGGTCACGCTGCGCTTCAAGGCCACGCGCACGGGGACCTTCGTCTACCACTGTGCGCCTGGCGGCGCGATGATCCCGTGGCATGTCGTGTCGGGGATGAGCGGAGCAGTGATGATACTGCCGCGCGACGGCCTCAAGGACGACAAGGGCAAGCCCGTTCGCTATGACCGCATTTTCTACATCGGCGAGAACGATTTCTACGTCCCCCGCGACGAGCAGGGGAAATTTAAGAAATACGAAACAGCCGGCGACAATTACGATGATACGGTCAAGGTCATGCGCGGGTTGATCCCCACCCATGTCGTGTTCAACGGCAAGGCGGGATCGCTGACTGGCGACAACGCGATGAAGGCGAAGGTCGGCGAAACGATATTGATCGTTCATTCGCAGGCCAATCGTGACACACGCCCGCACCTGATCGGCGGCCATGGCGACTTTGTCTGGGAACAGGGCAAGTTCGCCAACCCTCCGGCCAAGGACCTGGAGACCTGGTTCATCCGCGGCGGGTCGGCTGGGTCGGCGCTCTACACGTTCCGGCAGCCAGGCATCTACGCGTATGTGAACCACAATTTGATCGAGGCCGTGGAACTTGGTGCAACCGCGCACTTTGTCGTCGACGGAACCTGGGACGACGATCTGATGATGCAGGTCGAAGCACCCAAGCCGATCGCCTCGTAAACGGGAGATCCGATCTTCAGTGCAACCTTGCGGCTGAGCCAAAAGGTTGCACGTGCGGCCGGACTTGGTGCCATGCCCTTCGATCCTCTCTTCGCATTCGGAACAACTGCGGCTGCCGCCCTGATCGGCTTGGGCATAACCCATGTGCTCGACAGGGCTCCTTTGGATTTGCCGACACCGGTCGCCGTGAGCGAACTTGTGGTCCTGGGACCCGGCTCGTTCGATCACCCACAGCCCGGGGAATTCCTCAAGCAGAACCATCCCGTCGCAGCGCCTGTAGTGCAGGAAACCATCGATGCGCCGCTGGAAATCATGAAATACCAGGTAAGCGTGTCGGACTATGGACTTTGCGTGGCGGACGGTGCCTGCAAGCCCGCCGACTCGCGCAAGATCGGCAACGTGCCGGTCACCGGCGTTAGCTACATCGATGCTGAAGCCTATGCGACCTGGCTGTCAGCCCGCACAGGTGAGGCATGGCGGCTGCCCACGGATGTGGAGTGGGCTTACGCCGCCGGCGAGCGATTCAAAGGTGACATCGAGGGTGGCGAAAGCGACCCGAACAACCCGGCGCGACGGTGGCTGACACAGTATCGCCAGGAGGTTGCGCTCGGACGCAAACCTGATCCCGAACCGAGGGTTCAAGGGGCCTTCGGCACCAATTCAAAGGGATTGTCAGACCTTGCAGGCAACGTCTGGGAATGGACCGCGACATGTTATTCGCACGCCACGATAGGCAGCGACGGAAAGCGCACCGCGAGTTCGATCGACAATTGTGGAGTGCACGCCGTGGAGGGCTTCCACCGCACCTATATGTCGAACTTCATTCGGGACGGTAAGAGCGGCGGCTGCGCCGTAGGAACGCCGCCCGACAATCTGGGTTTCCGGCTTGTGCGCGACCGGACAGGTTTCTTTCAAACCACCATTCGCAGCTTGGGATTGACCTGACTGCAGCAGAATCAAGAGTGCACGAATGACTTCAAAACCCGCTCCGGTTGACCGGGCACGTCCTGTCGCGGAACAGGCTCTGAACCATAGCGGCGTTGATCGAACTTCGATCGGGAAACTGGTCCGCGAATTCTATGCAAAGGTCAGACAGGACGAGCGTCTCGGTCCGATTTTCGCGCGCGAAATCACCGAGGATTGGGAGCCCCATCTCGAGAAAATGACGGACTTCTGGTGTTCTGTCATCCTCAAGAGCGGCGACTATCACGGACGCCCGGTGCCGGCGCACCTCAAACTCAAGGATGTCACCGAGGCCGATTTCGATATCTGGCAGGCCCTCTTCGGCCAGACGTCGGCCGAACTCTTCGCCCCGGAAACGGCGGCGGTGTTTGTCGACAGAGCCGAGCGGATCGCGGCAAGCCTGAAACTGGCGATGTTCTTTCGCCTTGGTCCCGCCGCGCCAGGCGCACGCCAATAGGCGAACTTGGCGAAACCCGACCGATTGCTTCAAGGCCAGCGCCAGGTTTGATTTTACGCAAGGAAAGCGTCCCTCGGGGCTCCTAGTTTCCTCGAATGGCTCTCAACCTCTTCGTCGGCACGATCGTCATAAGCCTGACGGTCGCCATTCACACCTTTGGCCTCATTGCCGTCACCCGTACGATGGGACATCTGGTGGCGCGATTTCGCATGCATGGTCGTCGAAGCCGGGTCGTTGCAATGATCAGCGTGGTGATGGGCCTTTTTGCCGTCATGACGGCCGAGGTCTGGTTGTGGGCAGGCGTGTACCGCCTGCTCGGCGTCCTGCCCGACTTCGAGACCGCGCTGTACTTTTCAACCATTACCTTTTCGACCGTCGGCTATGGCGACGTGGTGCCGGCCCATGACTGGCGCGTGCTGGCGGCGCTGGAAGGCGTGAACGGCTTTCTTCTGCTCGGCTGGTCGACCGCCTACCTGATCGCGGCCGGAACGCGCATCGGCCCGTTCAGGGCTGGCGAGCACTTTTGACCGGGTGGACGCTCAGACCGCTACCGAATGCCTGGCCTTGCCGGCTTCAAGATATTTGTCGAACTTCGCCGCAATGCTTCTCACAAAGGGGCGACTTTCCGCCGGCACGACGAAGCTGTCGCCATCGAGTTCAAGCAACCGCGCAGGACCATCAAGAGCAGTGGAACTTGCCTTGAGCAGAAGCCTTTGGCCAGCATCGCCAAAGCGCTCCACCAGCTCGATCGCCGAGAAGGCGAAGTCGCACATCAGCCTCTCGATGATCCAGCCGCGAACGCGGTCGTCGTCGGAAAGTGCGATACCGCGGACAGCCGCCAGCCCACCGTCTGAGACCAAGCGCCCATACTCGGCGGTCGACGGCATGTTCTGCGCATAGCCTTGGCGAAATTGACTGATGGATGATGGGCCGAGGCCGATCAGTGTTTCGCAGCGATCCTCCGTGTAGCCTTGGAAATTGCGGCGCAAGCAGCCGGTTCGGGCCGCTACGGCCAACGCATCGTTGGGCTTGGCGAAATGGTCGAAGCCGACGGCTTCATATCCCGCGTTCAGTATAAGACAAGCGGCCAGTTGTGATTGAGCAAACCGCTCCGCCGGACCCGGCAACCATGCCTCGTCGATCATCGTCTGATGCTTCTTGAACCAGGGCACATGCGCGTAGCCGAACAATGCCATCCGGTCCGGTTCCAGGGTCAACGCCTGCGCGACGGTGGAGGACACGCTCTCTCTGGTCTGGTGCGGCAGGCCGTAGAGCAGGTCCAGATTGACCGATTCGACACCGCGTGTGCGAACGCCGTCGACGACCGCTTTGGTCTGCAAAAAGCTCTGCTCGCGGTTAATTGCCTTTTGCACCTTCGGGTCAAAATCCTGGACGCCGAGGCTCGCCCGGGTCATGCCGATCTCGGCAAGCGCATCGAGGCGGGCGTCATCCATATCATTGGGATCGATTTCGACGCTGATCTTGGCGTCCGGAAGAAAATCGAAGCCGGCCCGCAATGCTTTCCCCAGTTCCACCATGTCCTCGGGCTTCAGCATCGTCGGAGAGCCGCCACCGAAGTGGACGGCGCGCACGCCGGCCTTGCCACCGACAATGCGGGCGATAGTGGCGATCTCGGCATGCAAAGAGCGGAGATAGGCCGCTACGGGGTCATAGTGACGTGTCTGCTTGGTGTGGCAGGCGCAGAACCAGCAGAGCCTGTCGCAGTAGGGAATATGCAGATAGAGCGAAATCTCATCGCCATTCCCGAGCGCCTCCAGCCAGCCTCGACAGACAGTGGCATCGACCCCCGGATGGAAATGCGGCGCGGTCGGGTAGCTCGTGTAGCGCGGCACGTTCTCGCCAAGCCTGGCAGCTAGTTCCGGTCGCACGTCGCCATCCCTTGTGTTTGCATGGCTAGGAAAATGGCCGCGACGGGACGCCAATGCCTTGATTTCGGTCAAAGCCCTTGCACCGGACAAACTGCCACAAGGCCTTTTCGATGGGCCGATGCTATTTTGCCGATACTCTGGATCCTCGGACGATCGTGATGACAGTGCGTGAGGATATTCATAGCGCCGGCATTCCTGTGCTTTGCCAATCATGCGAGGCAAGGCATCGCGGCGTTTGCGGTGCCCTCGACCCCGACCAATTGGTTGGGCTCGCCAAGACCTCGTCAAGGCACAGTGTCGAGCCGGACAGCGAACTGATCGGCGACGCCGAAACCGTCAACAGCTATTCGAACGTGCTTTCCGGGGTGGTGAAGCTGACGAAGAGCCTTTCGGACGGACGCCAGCAGATCGTCGGCCTCCAGTTCGCGCCGGACTTTCTGGGACGACCTTTCAAGGTGGAAAGCGAGATCAACGCGGAAGCGGCGACCGCTGTCTCCCTTTGCTCGTTTCCGAAGACGGCGATCGAACGGATGATGAAGGAGTCGCCGGAGCTCGAGCGTCGCCTGCTCAAGCAAACACTGAACGAACTCGACGAGGCGCGCGACTGGATGGTGACGCTGGGACGCAAGACCGCTGCGGAAAAAGTGGCGAGCTTTCTGCTGATGATTGCCAGAAACATCGATCCCACGCTCGATCCAGCCACCAACGCGACGAGCTTCGACCTGCCGCTCACGCGCGCCGACATCGCCGACTTCCTCGGCCTGACAATCGAAACGGTGAGCCGCCAATTGACCCGGCTGCGGACAGACGGCGTGATCCGGATCGACAACAACCGGCATGTGACGGTGGACAGCCTCACACGGTTGGCGAGCCGCTCTGGCGCCTAGAGCCGGATGATTTCAGGTCGAATCGACCTGAAATCTGAATCCGCTCCTAAATCAAAGCGATAGAGCATGGTTTCGACCGAAATCCGCCTCACACTTTTCGGCATCATGCTCTAGTCCCGGTCGACGATCCCGATCATCGGCAGGACGTGCTCACGTTCAAACGCGATGTGCCGGCGCAAGTTCTCGAACAGGCCGCGCAACATGAAGCCGATGGTTTCGGGGTTCTCGACTGTCTCACCATGACCGATGGCCAATAATATTTCGGTCACCTCACCGGCAAAGCATTCGTCTTCCACATGTTCGGCCCGCAATCGCCGCGTTGATGCAAGGTTCGCACCGCCGCCGGTCAAAGCGGCATCGTAGGCGGGAAAGATGACCGTCTCTTCGTATCGATGAATGTTGCGCAGCAACGGAACGATCGCGTTGGCCGTGCCGAGACATTTCAGACGATCGACGCTGGGCAAGGCGTCTGCAATTCTCTCCAGGGCATCGCAGAGCTGCAGCTTTTCCCTGTGCGCGCGCTTCATCACCGCGGCCGGGACCGCTTCTCTGCAGGATCGATCGGCTGGTGCGGGATTTTCATCGCCTGCTCCGAACAGCGACGTTCCCGATCCTTTCGTCTGGCTCAACGGCAGCCCCCCGGGTTGGTTTGCAAGACCACGCTGCCCAATCCGAAAGCGCTGAGCTTTGACATGGATCAAGGCGGTGACAACGCGGCTGAGGAATTGGTGTCCAGGCGGATTGGCGTCCGCGCATCGGAATCCGAGGTCGGGGACATGTCATGAAATTCGGCACACAAATCTTCGCTTTGGCCCTTTTTACATTTGCGGCTCTGGTGGCCGCTGGCTTCGGTGTGGACGAGCCCTTCCGGCAGCACATGTGGGTGCTGTTTTTTGTGCTGCTCGGTTTTGTCGCCGTCCTCATCCGCAACACGAGCTTTGAAGCTGCCGCTCCCATCGACGCATCCGCTTACATGGATGGGCCAGTCCGTTACGGCGCCATCGCCACTATGTTCTGGGGCGTCGTCGGCATGCTGGTCGGCGTGGTCATCGCGCTGCAGCTCGCGTACCCCGATCTCAACATCCAGCCCTGGTTCAATTTCGGCCGTTTGCGGCCGCTGCATACGTCGGGCGTGGTCTTCGCTTTCGGCGGCAACGCGCTGCTTTGCACGTCTCTGTATGTCGTACAGCGCACCTGCCGCGCGAGGCTATTCGGCGGCGATCTCGCCTGGTTCGTGTTCTGGGGCTACCAACTCTTCATCGTCATGGCCGCGACCGGCTATCTGCTCGGCATCACCGAGAGCCGCGAATACGCCGAACCCGAATGGTATGTGGACATCTGGCTGACCATCGTCTGGGTCGCCTATCTCGTCCTGTTCCTCGGCACGATCCTGAAGCGCAAGGAACCGCATATCTACGTCGCCAACTGGTTTTACCTGTCCTTCATCGTGACCATCGCGATGCTGCATGTGGTCAACAACCTGTCGATGCCGGCCTCCTTCCTGGGCTCCAAGAGCTATTCCGCCTTTTCCGGGGTGCAGGACGCGCTGACGCAGTGGTGGTACGGCCACAACGCCGTTGGCTTCTTCCTGACCGCCGGGTTCCTCGGCATGATGTATTACTTCGTGCCCAAGCAGGCGAACCGGCCGGTCTACTCCTACCGGCTGTCGATCATCCATTTCTGGGCGATCATCTTCCTCTACATCTGGGCCGGTCCGCATCATCTGCACTATACCGCCCTGCCCGACTGGGCGCAGACGCTCGGCATGGTGTTCTCGATCATGCTGTGGATGCCGTCATGGGGCGGCATGATCAACGGGCTGATGACGCTGTCGGGCGCCTGGGACAAGCTCCGCACCGATCCGATCATCCGCATGATGGTGATGGCCATCGCCTTCTACGGCATGTCGACCTTCGAGGGGCCGATGATGTCGATCAAGACGGTCAACTCGCTGTCGCACTATACCGACTGGACCATCGGCCACGTCCATTCCGGTGCGCTCGGCTGGGTCGGCATGATCTCGTTCGGCGCGATCTACTACATGGTGCCGAAGCTCTGGAACCGTGAACGTCTCTATTCGCTGCGGCTGGTCACCTGGCACTTCTGGCTGGCGACGCTCGGCATCGTCGTCTACGCGGCGGTGATGTGGGTGTCCGGCATCATGCAGGGCCTGATGTGGCGCGAATACGACGAGCAAGGCTTCCTGGTCTACTCCTTCGCCGAAACCGTCGCAGCCATGCACCCCTATTACGTCATGCGCGCCATCGGCGGGGCCATGTACCTCTCCGGTGCCCTGATCATGGCCTGGAACATCACCATGACCATCCTCGGATACCAGCGCGCGGAAGAGCCGATGCCGGGCTCCGCACCCTCCCTGCAGCCTGCCGAATAAGGAGCCAGCGAATGAGCCTGATGGACAGACATGCAGTCATCGAGAAGAACGCCACGCTTCTTCTCGTTGGCTCCCTTCTTGTGGTGACCGTAGGCGGCATCGTCGAGATCGCGCCGCTCTTCTATCTCGACAACACGATCGAGAAGGTGGAGGGCATGAGGCCTTACTCGCCGCTCGAACTTGCGGGACGCAACATCTATGTGCGCGAGGGCTGCTACCTCTGCCATAGCCAGATGATCAGACCTTTCCGTGACGAGGTCGAGCGCTACGGCCATTACAGCCTGGCGGCAGAGTCGATGTACGATCATCCTTTCCAATGGGGATCGAAGCGCACCGGACCGGACCTCGCCCGGGTTGGCGACCGTTACTCGAATTTATGGCACGTCGAGCACCTTGCCGATCCACGTTCGGTCGTCCCGGAATCGATCATGCCGAGCTACGCGTTCCTCAAAGACGCGCCGATAAACGTGAAGGACTTCTCGACGCATCTGGTCGCCAACAGGCGGGTCGGCGTCCCGTACAGCGATGACATGATCGCTCACGCCAATGCCGATCTGATGGCGCAGGCCGATCCCAACGCCGACACATCCGGACTCGAAGCCCGCTATCCCAAAGCCAAGATCGGCGACTTCGACGGCAACCCGCAACAGGTGACCGAAATGGATGCTCTCGTTGCCTATCTGCAGATGCTCGGCACGCTGGTCGATTTCAAGAACTATGACGAAGCCGCCGGCTACCGCTGAGGAGTCTTATCCATGGATTACAATTTGATGCGAGAGTTTGCCGACAGCTGGGGTCTGGTCGCCATGGCGCTGTTCTTTGTCGGCGCAATCGCCTTCGCGCTCCGCCCCGGCAGCCGCAAGCTGGCCGACGAAGCCGCCCGGATTCCCCTTGAGGACGAGTGATCATGAGCGACGAGCACATCGACGAAATCTCTGGCGTCTCGACCACCGGCCACGAGTGGGATGGCATCCGGGAACTGAACAACCCGCTTCCGCGCTGGTGGGTAGTCACGTTTTACGTCACCATCGTCTGGGCGATCGGCTACACCATCGCCTATCCGGCATGGCCTCTGCTGCACTCGGCAACCAAGGGCGTGCTTGGCTATTCCAGCCGCAACGAGGTCAAGAACGAACTGACCGCTGCTGAAGCCGCCAAGGGCAAGTATGTTGCGGCGGTGGAGTCCAAGAGCGTTTCTGAGATTGCCGCGGACGACACCTTGCGCGAGTTCGCGGTCGCTGCCGGTGGCGCCGCATTCAAGGTCAATTGCGTGCAGTGTCATGGCTCCGGCGCCCAGGGCTCCAGAGGCTTTCCCAATCTCAACGACGACGATTGGCTCTGGGGCGGCAAGGCCGAGCAGATCCAGCAGACGATCACGCACGGCATCCGCTTCGCGTCCGATCCGGATACGCGCCTGTCGGAAATGCCTGCCTTTGGCGACATCGTCACGCCCGACCAGATCGCTCAGGTGAGCGCCTACGTGGCCAGCCTTTCCGGCAAAGTCCAGGACGCAAGCCTGATCGCGCCCGGCGCCAAGGTCTTTGCCGAAAATTGCGTGTCCTGTCACGGCGACAACGCAAAAGGCAACAAGGAACTCGGGGCTCCAGATCTGACCGACGCAATATGGCTCTATGGCTCCGGCGAAACAGCCATCGCCGCTCAGGTTCGCGCGCCGAAGCAGGGGGTAATGCCAGCCTGGGGCGCACGCCTGGGCGAAACCAAGGTCAAGGAACTGGCGGTCTACGTTCACTCGCTTGGCGGCGGAGAATAGGAAGCGGGGGCCTATTCTCATCCCTTCACCGCCCGAGCGACGAGGCCCGGCATGTCCGGGCCTCGGTTTGTTTCGGCAACCCGGTTTGACTTGCATCAACGCGCGTGGCGCTGCCCTGCGGCAAGACTTCCCTACGCAGGCGCCCAGGCATGGGCAGATTGCCGCCCGCGCGACTGGAGATACCGGTGCTGGACAATACGCAGGTAGAACGGCTCGAAGCCGAGGCGGTCAACTCCGCCAAAGTGCGCCAGCCGATGTATGCCGCGCGCAAGAAGATCTTCCCCAAGCGGGCCTCGGGCAGCTTTCGCCAGTTCAAATGGCTGGTGATGGCGATCACGCTCGGCATCTACTATTTGACACCGTGGTTGCGATGGGATCGTGGTCCGTTTGCTCCGGACCAGGCCGTGCTGCTCGATCTCGCCAACCGCCGCTTCTACTTCTTCTTCATCGAGATCTGGCCGCAGGAATTCTACTATGTGGCCGGCCTGCTGGTCATGGCCGGCGTCGGTCTTTTCCTGGTCACATCCACGGTTGGCCGTGCCTGGTGCGGATATACATGCCCGCAGACCGTATGGGTCGATCTGTTTCTGGTCGTCGAGCGGGCCATCGAGGGCGACCGCAACGCGCGCATGAAGCTCGATGCCGGGCCGTGGACCGCCCGCAAGCTCGTGCTGCGGGTATCGAAGCACGCCATCTGGCTGGTCATCGGTGCGGCGACCGGCGGCGCCTGGATCTTCTATTTCGCCGATGCGCCGACGCTGGTCGGCGAGCTTTTCACCGGCACTGCGGCACCCGTCGCCTACATCACCGTCGCCGTGCTGACGGCGACGACCTATACGTTCGGCGGGCTGATGCGCGAGCAGGTTTGCACCTATATGTGCCCATGGCCGCGCATCCAGGCAGCCATGCTGGACGAAAGTTCGCTCACCGTCACCTACAATGACTGGCGCGGCGAACCGCGCTCGCGTCACGCCAAGAAGGTGCAAGCAGCAGGGCAGCCCGTTGGCGACTGCGTCGACTGCAATGCGTGCGTCGCGGTCTGCCCGATGGGGATCGACATTCGCGACGGCCAGCAGCTCGAATGCATCACCTGCGCGCTTTGCATCGACGCCTGCGACGGCGTCATGGACAAGCTCGGCAAGGAGCGCGGGCTGATCTCTTACGCAACGCTCTCCGACTACAACGCCAACATGATGCTGGCGACCGCGGGCGGCTCCGGTTCAGTCAATCCGTCGCTGGTCAGGACCGCTGATGGCCTGTTCTCCGACAAGGTGGCCCATTTCCATATTCGCAAGATCTTTCGCCCACGCACCTATGTCTACATGGGTTTGTGGTCGCTGATCGGCCTGGGCCTGCTCTATTCGCTGCTGACGCGCGACAGGCTCGAAGTCAACGTGCTGCATGACCGCAATCCGCAATTCGTCACGCTGTCCGACGGTTCGATCCGCAACGGCTACACGGTCAAGCTGCTCAACATGATCCCCGAGCCACGGACGATCGTCGTCACCATGCAAGGCTTGCCAGGGGCTGAAATGAGCGTGGTCGGCGACGACATCCCGGCAGGCCGTTCCTTCGCCATTCCGGTCGAACCCGACCGCCTGAAGATGCTGAAAGTCTTCGTGCGCCAGCCGGTCGATCAGATCCGCGGCATAGCGCAGACCTTCAAGTTCCGTGTCGAGGACAAGGCGAGTTTCGAGGCGGACGAATACACCGCCACTTTCAACGCGCCGGAGACCGCCAGATGAGCGCGAATACGCAGAAATCCCGCGAATTCACCGGCAGGCACATGTTGGCCATCATCCTTGCCTTTTTCGGAGTGGTGATCGCGGTCAATCTGACCATGGCGACGCTCGCCAACACGAGCTGGACCGGCCTTGTCGTCGAAAACACTTATGTGGCGAGCCAGCAATTCAACAAGCAGGCCGAGGAGGGTCGCGCGCAGGCAGCGCTCGGCTGGACCGGCAAGCTGACCATCGCATGGGGCGAAGTTCGCTACGGGCTCACCGACTCCGCCGGCAAGCCTGTTCCCTTGCATGGCGTCAAGGTGCTGTTTCGCCATCCCGCCTACGAGAAAGAGGACAAGGCCGTCACGCTCACGCTCGCCTCCGGCCAGGAGTTTGCCGCGCAGCACATGCCGAAGGACGGCGTCTGGATCGTCGAGATCGACGCCGATGCCGGACTGGCGAAACCCTATCGCGACGTCCGCAGGATCATGATTTCCCATGGAGCGCTGCAATGAGCTGTTGTGCGGCGGGCGCTGAAATGGCGCTGGATGTCTCGATCACCACATCGGTCCTACCATCTAGCGAGGAGATCAGGCTGGCGAGCCGATCGCTTGGCGATGACCTTCGCCAGACCGATCTTTCCGTGCCGACGGTTCATTGCGCAGCCTGCATCCAGATGATCGAGACGGCGTTGGGAAAACTCGAGCGCGTCGAGGGCGCTCGTGTCAACCTGTCGACGAAACGGGTCTCGGTCCGGTGGCGTGGGGACGAGGTTCCACCGTTCGTCGCCGCGATTGGACGGCTCGGCTACCAGGCGCATCTCTTCGCTCCCGAGGCCGACGCCAAGGACAGGACGCTTTCGGAGTTGATCCGCGCCGTCGCGGTTGCCGGGTTCGCGGCGGGCAACATCATGCTGCTTTCGGTCTCTGTCTGGTCAGGTGCTGAAGGTGCAACCCGCGACCTTTTCCACTGGGTTTCGGCGCTTATCGCCATCCCTGCCCTCGCCTTCGCCGGCGGCATCTTCTTCCGCTCGGCCTGGAATGCGTTGCGCCACGGCCGCATGAACATGGACGTGCCTATCGCGGTCGGGGTGTCGCTCGCCTACGCCATGAGCCTCTATGAGACGATCAACCATGGCGATCACGCCTATTTCGATGCGGCGGTGTCGCTGCTGTTCTTCCTGTTGATCGGCCGTACGCTGGATCATGTCATGCGGGAACGTGCCCGGACCGCCGTGAAAGGCCTGTCGCAGCTGGCGGCGCGTGGCGCCATGGTCCTGCGCAGCGATGGCGCACGCGATTACCTGCCGGTTGGCGAGATCGAACCAGGCATGTTGCTGCTGATCGCAGCCGGCGAAAGGATACCCGTCGACGGCAAGATCGTTCAGGGGGCGTCGGATCTCGACCGCTCGCTGGTTTCCGGCGAGAGCACGCCGAAAACCGTGGCGTCGGGGGAACGGGTTCAGGCCGGTACGCTCAATCTCACCGGCTCGCTGACGATCGAGGCGACAGCCGCCGCGAAGGATTCGTTCCTGGCGGAAATGGTTCGCCTGATGGAGGCCGCCGAGGGCGGCCGGGCGCATTATCGCCGGATCGCCGACCGCGTTTCGGCGCTCTATGCCCCTGTGGTTCACCTGACCGCCTTCGTGACGTTCCTTGGCTGGATGGCGGCAACCGGCGACTGGCATAGGGCGATCACCATCGCCATTGCTGTTCTCATCATCACATGCCCGTGCGCGCTCGGCCTCGCCGTGCCGATCGTTCAGGTGGTCGCCGCGCGGCGCCTGTTCGAGAACGGCATCATGGTCAAGGACGGTTCGGCCATGGAGCGCCTGGCGACGATCGATACAGCGGTGTTCGACAAGACCGGAACGCTCACGCTTGGACAGCCCCGGCTCGTCAATGCGTCGTCGATCGATCCAGCCATGCTGGCAATCGCCGCAGACATGGCCGTACATTCGCGTCATCCGTTTTCGAAGGCCATCGCCGGATTTGCCTCTCCTGGCAGGCAACAAAAATTCGATGCCGTCACCGAGCATCCCGGGTTTGGGATCGAAGCTGCCGACGCGGGAGCTATCTGGCGGCTGGGCCGACGCGGATGGGCCGGATGGAAGGCCCGGACCGGCGGCGAAGGCAAGCATGGCTATGGCGGAACGGTCCTGACGAAAGACGGCATCATCGTCGCCACCTTCGATTTCGAGGATGCGCTGCGTGCCGACGCCAGGGCGGCAGTCGAGCGATTGAACGATGTCGGGGTGTCGGTGCAAATGCTGTCTGGCGATACTGCAGGCGCCTGCGCCGAAGTCTCGAAAATTCTGGGTGTCGGCGACTTCGTTGCGTGCCTGCTGCCGTCCGGCAAGGTAGAATGCATCGAGACCCTGGCGAAAGACGGACACAAGGTCCTGATGGTTGGCGACGGCCTCAACGACACGCCTGCGCTGAGCGCAGCGCATGTCTCGATCGCACCGGCCACCGCAGCCGACATTGGCCGCAACGCGGCGGACTTCGTATTCCTGCGCGAAAGCCTTCTGGCCGTGCCTCTCGCACTGGACGTCTCGCGGAAAGCCGGGCGGCTGATACGCCAGAACATCGCCATCGCGATCGTCTACAATGCCGTCGCCGTGCCGATCGCGATCCTGGGACAGGTCACGCCATTGATTGCGGCGATCGCCATGTCCGCCTCCTCGCTGCTGGTTATTGGCAACGCGCTACGGCTGCAGGGCTTTGGGCCGCACGCACCAGCAAGAAGCACCGCGGCCGACAGGCGCGCCGACTTTGGTGCACTGGCACGATCCTCATGACGACGCTCGTCTACCTCATACCTGTGGCTTTGTTCCTCGGCGCGCTCGGGCTGGCCGGCTTCCTGTGGGCCTTGAGGAGCGGTCAATACGAGGACCTCGACGGTGCGGCGGAACGGATACTCATCGACCGGGACGACAAGTCAAATTGACGTCCTCGACGCCGGAGATGACGCAGATCAAGGCATGCCTCACACAAGGCCCCGATAATGATGCGATAGATATTGGAGGAGGCAGACATGCAAGCCGAAGCCATAATGACCGCTCCGGTCATCGGAATAGAACCAACAGCATCGATCTCCGATGCAGCAGGGTTGATGCTCTCCAAGAAGTTCAGTGGCCTTCCCGTCATTCGAAGCGACGGCACGCTGGTGGGCATTGTCAGCGAGGGCGATTTCCTGCGCCGGGGAGAACTCGGCACCAACCGCAAACGCTCACGCTGGCTGGAGTTTCTTGTGAGCCCCGGAAGAGCCGCGGACGAATACGTTCAAGCCAACGGACGCCGTATCGAGGAGGTGATGACGACGGATGTCGTCACGGCATCGCCGGGCGTATCGCTGCCCGAGATCGTCGAGCTCATGACGTGCCATCGCGTGAAACGCATTCCGGTTGTCGACGATGGGAAAGTCGTTGGCATCATCACCCGTTCCGACATCCTGCGCGCGCTGCTCACCGTCCTGTCGGTGGCCCCTTCGGCAGCCAGGGACGACGAACGGATCCGCCAGGACATCATCGCCGAGCTTGCGACGCAGAAATGGGCCGGCAAGGGCATGATCGACGTGACCGTGGACAACGGGGTGGTGGAGCTGAGCGGCGCCATCTTCGACGAACGCGAGCGTCAGGCGGCCATTGTCGCCGCCGAAAACATCGCCGGCGTAAAGGCAGTGAAGGATGGGCTTTTCTGCCCGGGGCCGCTGTCGGTCGTGCTCGTCTCTTAGAGCGGTTGATCGTTTCACGGAACCGCAGAACCGCTCTATCTCTTTGTTTTGACGCAATTCCGGACGGAAAACCGGTTCACACTTTTCCTGTAATTGCTCTAGTTCAGCACTAAAGAATTCGCGGACTCCGCATTGCACGACCCGACATTCGAATTGTGAAATGTCCGCGTTGACCCTAGATCAAGCCTACCGCTATCAATGGTCGAAGCAGCAACAGGGCGAATAGAACAAGCGCCGCGCCCGCGACTCTGTCTGCTACTTTCTTGCCTCCGTTCAGCCGCCTGCCGAGCAAGATCCACATCGACCCGGTGGCAGCCGTAGTCACCAGGAGCACGATCCAGAAAAAGCCCAGTTCGTACTGCCCCGCGTCGACCGGCACGATTGCCAGACAATAGATAAAGCCTTTCGGGTTGAGTGCAGTGGTTGCCAGAACCGAAAGGCTATCGCCGTCGTCGGATGCGTCGATCCGGTCGGTGCCTATCAGACGCAGGCCAAGAATTACGAGCCATACAGCTGCGACCAGCTTGAGCACCTGGATGGCGCCGGACGGCAGCAAGGGTCGCAGCAAAAGCCAGCAGGCCGCTGCGAACCCGTAGCCGCAGGCCTGTGCGACCAGGAGTTTAATTGCCTTCTCTCGCTTGACCGCCCCCGCCATCAGAAGAGCGTTGGTTGGCCCGGGCGCGATAAAGAGCAGAAATGCTTCTAGGAAAAACAGAGTGTCCAAAACTGCCTGGTCCCGTGGATGCAAATGTATCACAGAAGAACTCGGTTTGACGCGTTGACTCTCGTCAACCCTAAACGTCGAACGGCATTCGCAGACCTCGTTGCTGCAAGCAAGCTATAGGACACTACATACGCATCAGCCCGTGTCTGGCGCTGAAAGCACTATCGCGCGCCGGCCGCATGCTGCAGCCGTGCGATCAGGTCGCGGTTACGGCAGTAATCCGGCGGATCATCCGCTTGCCGGTGTTCGTCGAGCCAGTTCGAGCATTCATCCTGGTGTCCGCAGGAGCGGCAGCGGTCCACCGCCCGATTTGTAACGGCTGCGTGGTCCGCGACGATCTTCAATTGTCTGTCGACGCCGAGCTTCCGCACCATACGGCCCATCAGGGCTGTCCTTGCGTCCACTGAAATCAGGTAGTCGAGAAAAGTCACGTCGGTCACTCCTATTTCTCAGCCATAATCGCCATGTTGGCGAGCACTACATTGATCTCGGTCAACAGCGCGAGGCACGCTCGGCCATCGTTCCAGCTTGTGACTGCGTGTGGCGACTTGAAGATGCCGACGCGACGCGCGTTCAATAGGACATCAAGCGGTTGATGCCGCTTTCCTCGATCAGCGAGCGGGTGACGCCGCCGAACGCCCATTCCCTCAACCGGCTATGGCCATAGGCGCCGGAGACGATCAGGTCCGCATGGATCGACCGCGCAAATGTCAGCAACCGGTCGCCATCGGCTTCGCCGGCGATCAGTTCGGTTCGTGCCATGATGCCGTGATGTTCGAGAAAAACCGCGACATCGGCGAGGCTGTCGCGAATGCTCTCGTCGCGGCCGGTATCGATTGTGGCGATGACAACCTCGTTGGCTGTGGCCAGGAAAGGCAATGCGTCTGCTATCGCCCGTCGCGCCTCCCTGGTGTCCTTCCAGGCAACAAGAACGGTTTTTGCAAGGACGTGTTCGACATTGTTTGCGGTGACCAGGACCGGCCGGCCAGTACCAAGCACCAGGCTGCCGACGTCCACTGCGCGAAAGACATTTTCCCCTTTCCCGCTGCCAGTAACGATGAGATCGGCGGCTCGGGCCGAAACGCTCAGGAAGCGGGTTGGACTGCAAACGGCTTGCGCCCATTCGCTGAAGATTGAAGCCGGAACCAATCTCTCGAATTCGGCTCGCAGTTCGGCAAGCCGTTTTTCGATTTCCGTGCGCTGGATCTGCATGATCTCCCCTTCGTAGACCATGCCGTCGCCTGTCGCGACCAGGGGCGGGACATCCGCTGCCGCCAGACCGATAAGACGGGCGCCAAATCGCTCCGCGAACTCGATCCCCAATTTCACCATGGCCGCCGGAGGTGCATCCACGGCAAGGTTCATGATGATTGACTTGTAGGACATTATGGACGCCTTTCGCTGGACCGGTGGAATACGATGATGAATACACCCATCGGCGCTCGACGCCTTGATGCGCGTCAAAGAACCCGCCAGTTGCATCTGTGCGAAAACCCTCGGCCTCGATCCGTTTTGTCTGTACGGAGAGAAGTGATAGTTAGCCTTCTTGCAGGCGTATCGAACCCAGGAATCCCAGGTGAGCCAAGACGAAGCGCTTATTTTGTCGGTCGGCGCGACGACGCTTAAATCAGTCTTGTCGCAAATGTTCGAACAAGCTCCGAGCTTCATGGCTCTCATGAGTGAGCCAAATCATGTCTTCGAACTGACCAATACTGCCTACCAAAGGCTGATCGGCCACAGGCAAGTGATTGGAAAGTCCGTGCGGGAGGCCCTTCCCGAGCTCGAAGGCCAAGGCTTCTACGAACTACTGGACCAGGTGTATGAAACGGGTGAGCCGTACAGGGGACGGGCGGTGAAGGTCGCGCTTCGCAAGGATGATGAACCTGCCGAAGAGCGCATTCTTGATTTCGTCTATCAGCCGATCAAGGCCGACGATGGCCGCATTACGGCTATCTTCGTCGAAGGCACCGATGTTAGCGAGCTTTCCTTCGCAAACGCAGCTCTTCTTTTGCGCGAAGATCATTTGCGTTCGATTCTGGCGACAGTGCCCGATGCAATGGTCGTCATTGATGAACAGGGCTTGATCCAATCCTTCAGCACCGCTGCCGAAACCCTGTTTGCCTACCAGTCGGGCGAAGTTATTGGTCAGAACGTCAATATGCTGATGCCCTCTCCCTATCGCAATGAGCATGACGCCTATCTGCTTCGCTACCTGACCACCGGCGAGCGCCGGATCATCGGACTGGGCCGCACGGTCACGGGAATGCGCAAGGATGGCTCGACCTTCCCCATGGAGCTTTCCGTCGGCGAGATGCACCCGGGAACGGGACGCTTCTTCACCGGCTTTTGCCGCGACCTGACCGAGCGCCATCGGGCGGAAGCAAGAATACAGGAACAGCAGCAGGAACTCCTTCACATGGCGCGGTTCACCGCGCTTGGCGAGATGGCATCGACATTGGCACATGAGATCAACCAGCCGCTCACCGCCATTACCAATTACCTGAAGGGCAGCCGCCGGCTTCTCGAGAACAGCAAGGAAGAAAATGCGCCTATGCTGCGCGATGCCGTGGAAAAGGCGGCCGAGCAGGCCCTGCGGGCAGGAAACGTCATTCGTCACCTGAGGGACTTTGTTGCGCGGGGCGAAAGCGAGCGTCAGGTCGAACGACTGCCCGCGCTGATCGAGGAAGCCTCGTCGCTCGCCCTGGTCGGCGCAAGGGAGATCGATGTCCGCGTCAGCTATGAGCTTGATCCCGCCGCCGAGCTGGTGTTGACCGACCGCATCCAGATTCAGCAGGTTTTGCTCAACCTCATGCGCAACGCGGTGGAAGCCATGCAAGGTGTACCGCGCCGCGAGTTGCACGTGACGACCGTCGCACGGGAGGATGGGATGGCCGAGGTAAGCGTGACGGATACAGGCACCGGCCTTGCGCCAGAAGTCTCGGCCCAACTTTTCCAGCCCTTCGTCACCACCAAGAAGCAAGGGATGGGCGTCGGACTCTCCATTTGCCGTACCATCGTCGAGTCGCATGGCGGCCACATCTGGGCCGAGCCAATGCCCGCCGGAGGAACAGCATTCCGGTTCACATTGCGCATCGTTGAGAAGGAAGAGGTCGCCAATGGCCGGCAATGATCTTGTGCATGTGGTCGACGACGACGTCGACGTCCGCAAGTCGCTTGGGTTTCTTCTCGCCACAGCCGACTTTGCCGTGCGCCTGCATGAATCCGCGACAGCCTTTCTGGCCGCGACGGCAGACAATATTGATGGCTGTATCGTGACCGATGTGCGCATGCCGGGTATCGACGGCATCGAGTTCCTGCGACAACTTCGGACTCGCGGACATAGGCTTCCGGTTATCGTCATGACGGGCCATGCCGATGTCGCGCTCGCCGTCCAGGCGATGAAGGAAGGCGCTGCTGATTTCATCGAAAAGCCGTTCGACGACGAGATGCTGATCGACGCGATCCGCTCCGCGTTGGCCAATCGCAATCGGATAGATGCAACTCACCCGAAATCCGCGGAAATCCGCGGGCGTCTGTCTACACTATCGGATCGTGAGCGGCAGGTGCTGGATGGACTTGTGTCGGGTCTGCCGAACAAGACAATCGCCTATGATCTGGGGATCAGCCCGCGCACTGTCGAAATCCATCGCGCCAATGTCATGAGCAAGATGGCCGCGAGCAGCCTGTCGCATCTGGTTCGCATGGCACTCATCGTGGATCCCAAGCACTAGGGCGACCGAGAGAAGGCGTTGCCGATATCTGCGGGTGTCTTGTCCGGCACCCAGTCGCGCCAATGGGTCGGGTGGATGTCGAGATAGGCGCCGGTCGCGGCGTTCTTCCATCCTTTCCGCGTCTTCATGCAGGGAAATACAAGCGCATGCTCGCCATCCTCGTCGAGGACGGCCAGTTCGAGATCGCTGTCGAACGGAGCGCTTAGGATCGGCTTCCACATCCCCCTAGGATGCGCGAGATGGCATGCCTCGCCTTGATTTGAATCAGTTTTCGACACCCGAATGCAGCCTCGAGCTGGCTGCCCTGCGTCTGCCGAACCGCCCCTTTTGATCGCGATCAATGTCCATCTTGGCGGCTGGGCTACTTTTCCTGGCTCATAAGGAGAAACGCGATGCACGAAATCAAGGTCGATGAAGCGCTGTGGGCGTCCAGCATGCTTCCCGAGGGCATTGTGGAACGATGGTTCGTTGCCAGCGGCACCACGATCAAGGCTGGCGATAAAATAGCCGAGGTTCGAATTGAAGACGCACTGCATGAGATCGTGTCGCCGGCAAGCGGTCGCGCGACGATCATGGCCCCCGTGAATGCCATGATCGAACCCGGATCGGTTCTGGCAACATTGGACGATACGATCCGGGCCGACTGACGGCGCATGCAGACCAACCGATCGGGCATCGTCGGCTGTGGGTCGGATGCAGGAAACTGATCCGGCGCAATGCTCACGCACTCCCGGGATTGGAAGATCAAGCCAGACATGAGCGAGCAATTGATATGACCCAAATGTCTCACACATCATTTTCTGGCTTTTCCCATGCCGCGCAACAGGCTCAGCAGTGGGTCAACGAACTCGCCAGGGACCTCTGCTGGAGCGAGCCGAGCGCGTACCGGCTGCTGAAATCTGTTCTGCACACGCTGCGAGACTGGTTGTCGCCTGCGGAAACTGCCGACCTCGCAGCGCAGCTCCCTGCCTTGGTTCGCGGCATCTATTTCGAGGGTTGGCAGCCAACGAAAGCACCTGCCTGCAAGCGAACGAAGCGAGACTTCATCATCGATGTCAGAAGCGGTTTCGGCTACGATGACGAAGTCGATTTCGACACTGCGATCGGTGCAGTTTTCAAGCTCCTCGATCGTCATATTTCGCATGGCGAGATCACCCAGGTGAGGAATTCGATGAGGAAGTCACTTCATCAACTCTGGCCGGCGGACTGATGATGTTCCGCGACCGCAAAGAGGCTGGAGAGAAGCTCGGCATAGAACTGGGCAAGCTTCAATTGCGCCAGCCCGTCGTGCTCGCGTTGCCGCGTGGCGGCGTTCCGGTCGCCGCCGAAGTGGCCAAAGCTCTGAAGGCACCGCTTGATCTGATTATCGTGCGCAAGGTAGGCGCGCCGGGAAATCCTGAACTGGCCATTGCCGCAATCGTGGACGGCGATCCTCCGGACATCGTGCTGAACCGGGAGATTGTCGAAGCCTACTCGCTCGATGATGACGCACTTCGCGCCTTGATCGCGCAGGAACGACCCGAGCTTGAACGTCGCCGGCTCGCCTATCGGGCCAAGCATCCACCCTTATCGATCGCGGGGAAGACGGCGATCATCGTCGATGACGGCGCGGCAACAGGAACGACGATCAAGGTTGCCATTCGTGCCCTGAGAAAACGAGCCCCCAAGGAGGTCGTCGTAGCAGTTCCTGTTTCACCGCGCGATACGATATCGGAATTGGCTGGCGAAGCCGACCGGGTGGTTTGCCTTAGTCAACCAGCGCGGTTCGGCGCACTGGGCTACCACTACTTGTCGTTCCCTCAGCTTTCCGACAGCTCTGTTGTCGCTGCAATGGACGAAGCTGCCCTGCGGCAAGCGACCGGCCAACGCAAGAATCTCAAGAAGCCCGCCGGCCGCCGTACAAACGAGACTGAGCGGCAGCGTCACGGGGCCACCTCGAAAAAGTAGGAGATCGCACCGATGCTGATCCGTAGCCTTTCTGCCTTGGAATGTACGAAATTGCTGACCGCCAACCGGATCGGTCGTTTGGCATGCGCGAAGGACGGCCAGCCTTACGTCGTGCCGATACACTATGCCCATTCAGACAATCACCTTTACGCGTTTTCGATGCCAGGCAAGAAGATCGAGTGGATGCGCGGCAACCCGCTGGTGTGCGTTGAGGTCGATGAACGCGGCAAAGGGCGAGGATGGAGAAGCGTGGTGGTCGACGGCCGCTATGAGGAATTGCCGGATCAGATCGGCCACAAGGTCGAGCGCGATCATGCATGGTCGGTGCTCAGCAAGCACGCGGACTGGTGGGAGCCCGGTGCCCTCAAGCCGGCAATACCTCCCGTTTCAGACAGCGCGTCGCCTGTGTTCTTCCGAATTCTGATTCAGCAGGTGTCGGGCAGGGAAGCGGGCGAGTAAACTGCCTCCCATGGATCCGCTCATCGCCCGGCTCGGACTCGCCTTGGCAATCGGCCTGCTCGTCGGACTGGAGCGTGGCTGGCGGGAGCGGGATGCACCAGATCGCAGCCGTACGGCCGGTATTCGAACCTTCGGCATATCCGGCCTACTCGGTGGCAATCTGGCAGCGCTGGCCGAAGCCCTTGACGCGGTTTCGGTGCTGGTCGGGGGGTTTATCGCCTTTGCCGCGATCTTCGCGTGGTACAAGGCGCGAGAAGCTGCTCATGACCAGGATTTCAGTGTCACCTCGGTCATGGCCGGCCTGGGCGTGTTCGCCCTTGGCGCCCTTTGTGTAGCCGGCGACTATCGGGTTGCTTGCGCTGGAGGGGCCGCGCTCGCGGCGGTACTTGCCAGTCGCGAGGTCCTGCACGGCCTGTTGCGACGACTGACCTGGATCGAGCTTCGTTCGGCGTTGATCCTGGCGGTAATGACCGCGATTGTCCTGCCCTTGCTGCCAAACCGGACCATGGACCCATGGGGCGGGTTCAATCCTTGGGAGGTCTGGTTCCTTACGGTGCTGATGGCGTCGATATCGTTCGCTGGCTATGTCGCCGTCCGCGTTCTTGGAACCACGCGGGGTCTGCTCGTCAGCTCGCTCGTCGGTGCAATCGTCTCCTCCACAGCCGTGACCGTGGCACTTGCCCGCAACGCGACGTCGTCGAGCAATCCGCTACCGCTGGCAGGGGCAGCTTCGCTGGCAGCGATGGTCTCATCGCTGCGCGTTTGCGTGGTGATTTTGATCATCCAACCAAGCGTATTCGTCCCAGCCGGCATTCCGGCGATTGCCGCGGCATTCGCCTTCGCGGCCTGCGGCGCATTTCTGTTGGTGCGCGTCGGCGGGGATCAAAAAGGTGGTGGGCTGACGCGCAATCCATTCGAACTTGGTCCATTGCTGCTCTTTGCCCTGCTCTTTGCGGTGGTCTCGACCGCCAGCGCCGCACTGGCGGGTCAATTCGGCGGGCGCGGCTTGCTGGCGAGCTCGGCGCTTGCCGGAACGTTCGATGTCGATGTCTCGGTGCTCAGCGCGTTGCGCCTGGTCAGGCATTCGGTCCCTGTCGAGACCGTGGGGCAGGCGGTGCTGGCGGCACTGGCGGCAAACGCGACCGGTCGCGTCTCGCTGGCGGTCGTTGCCGGCCCGGTCAGGTTCTGGTTGCCGTTGGCCGTGGCGACTCTGATCGCTGCAGCCGCCGGCTACTGCGCCATGGTGCTGCTAGCGACCTTCTGACCTGCACAGAAACGACCAGGCCCTCTTGATCCGGATCAAGGCGAAATCCGGTTGTCGCGCTATGAACTTCGTCAAGGGAGTTCGCCATGACCGATCTGAAAGATCTTACCCCGAAGTTCCGGCATGTCCGGCTGCTGCTTGCCCGCGAGAAGGGCCATCCGGGCGGCGATCGCGAAGAGGGCTATGATGTGCTCGCCCCGTTGAAGAGCGACGGACGGATCGACGCCGACGAGTGGAAATCACACCGGGGTTCCTGCCGCGTTCGCCGTTTTCGTGCTGACGAAGAAGACTTGGTCGGCCTTCTGCGGCGCAAGCCCGGCGGACAGTGGTACTTCGACTATGCAGAAGGCGACCGCGACGACGAGATCGGCTTCCATCTCGGCGACGAACGCTTCGTCACCGGCGAATACGTTTCCATCGAACGCAACGGCACCATGCACACCTATCAGGTGGCAAGGGTCGAACGGCCTTAGAGACAAGGTGCCTGGAGGGACGGGGCGCGTGGCTCGAATAAAATGCGCGAGCCGGGCGAGCGGGCCAAGTCATTTGTCCGGCACGGGAGGTCCAGCCGTCAGGTCCCGCGCAGCGATGCCGCCTGGGATGCAGCCTGTACATCACTGGCGACTGCCCTCTCTTCATCCGTGGGAATGACAAGCACGTTGACGCTGGAATCGGCGAGGCTGATCACGCCCTCGCCTCTCCGGTTCAACTCATTGTCGATGCCGACGCCGAGCCAACCGGCCGCGGCACCGATCTTCTCCCGGACCAACGGCGCGTTCTCGCCGATGCCGGCCGTGAACACCAGCGTATCCAGACCTCCGAGGGCAGCCGCCAGCGACCCGATCTCGCGCCCGATTCGATAGACGAAGAGATCGATCGCCTCGGCGGCGGCAGTATCCTCGGAACCGATCAGCGTGCGCATGTCTCCGGATATCCCCGACACTCCGAGCAGGCCGGATTGCTCATAGAGAAGCGTCACCAGTTCGTTGGGCGACAGTTTACCGTCCTGCAGCAAATGGAGGATTATCCCTGGGTCCAGGGCACCGCAACGCGTGCTCATCACCAGGCCGTCCAGCGTCGAAAACCCCATCGTCGTGGCGATACTTCGTCCGGAGTCCATGGCGCAGAGGCTGGCACCACTGCCCAGATGGGCAACGATCGCTCGGCCTCCAGCCCGCGCGCCGTAGCGGTCGCGCAGCTCTGATGCGATATGGCTGTAGGACAGGCCGTGAAAGCCATAGGAGACGATGCCCGTCTCGGTCATCGCGCGCGGCAGGCCGTAGATTTTGGCGACCTCCGGCCGGGCCGAATGGAATGCCGTGTCGAAGCATCCGACCTGGAGGGCTTGCGGCAGGAACTCAGCGGCCAGGGCGACAAGCTCGAGATTGATCCTTTGATGGATTGGCGCGAGCGGCTCGAGCAGGCGCAGTGCGTCGAGCGTGGGCCCGTCGAGCAGCGTCGCTCCAGTGAAATTGCGGCCACCATGGACGATCCTGTGCCCGACCCTGCCGATGCGGCGTAGGAGGTCGTGATCGGCAAGCACAGAGGCGACGGCCGCGAATGCCTTGCCGATGTCGATCGGTCCGTCGTCCAGGCTTTTGTCTGTCGTCGGCTCATCCGCAGTGGCCTCGACACACAGCCGCGGGTGCCCCGCCAGCGACGAGACGTTGCCGCGCAACAGCAGGGGAAGCGCGTCGCGTTCCTCGAAGACGGCGAACTTCAGGCTGGAGGAGCCGCCATTGAGGACCAGGATAGCGTCTGTCATGCGTTCGTCCTCAGCGGCGACCGGTCGACGCCGCACCGGGATCCTGATCCCACTTCCAGCCGAGTATTTCCGGCATGTCCTGGCCATGAGCCCGGATATAGGCTCGATGCTCGAGCAGCTTACTCTCCATTGCCTGCTTCAGGCCAACCTGCACGCTCCTGAGCTGCGGAACCCAGTCAAGCACGCTTTGCACGAGGTGAAACCGGTCGAGGCCGTTCAGTACCGTCATGTCGAAGGGCGTGGTGGTCGTGCCTTCCTCATTGTAACCGCGGACATGGATGTTGTCGTGATTGGTGCGCCGATAGGTCAGCCGGTGGATGGTCCACGGGTAGCCGTGATAGGCGAAGATGACAGGCTTGCCGGTGGTGAACAATGCATCGAAATCGCGGTCCGACAGGCCGTGTGGATGATATTCCTTGGGCTGCAGGGTCATCAGGTCCACGACGTTGACCACCCTGATCCTGAGCTCAGGAACGTGATGCCGCAGGATCTGCACCGCCGCCAGCGTTTCGAGGGTCGGAACGTCGCCGGCGCACGCCATCACGACGTCTGGCTCGTCGCCGTTCTCGGTCGATGCCCAGTCCCATATGCCGATCCCTGCCCGGCAATGGACGATGGCCTTGTCCATCGATAACCACTGCCATGAAGGCGGCTTGCCGGCGACGATGACGTTGATCCGGTTCCATGTCCGCAGCACGTGATCGGTCACGCAAAGCAAGGTGTTGGCATCCGGCGGCAGATAGACGCGCACGATGTCGGCCTTCTTGTTGAGGGCGACATCGATGAAGCCGGGATCCTGATGGCTGAAGCCATTGTGCTCCTGGTGCCAGACATGGCTCGACAGCAGATAGTTCAGCGAGGCGACCGGCCGCCGCCACGGGATGTCACGGCAGGCATCAAGCCATTTCGCATGCTGGTTGAACATGGAATCGACGATGTGGATAAACGCCTCGTAACAGGAAAACAGGCCATGCCGCCCGGTCAAAAGATAGCCTTCGAGCCAGCCCTGGCAGGTGTGCTCGGAGAGGATTTCCATGACCCTGCCGTCGCGGCCGAGATGAACGTCTTCGGGCAGGATCTTTTCCATCCAGGCGCGCTCGGTGGCTTCGAACACGTCCTGAAGCCGGTTCGAGGCCGTCTCGTCAGGACCGACGATGCGGAAGTTCTTCGCGGCCTCGTTCAGTTCCATCACAGCCCGAAGGAAACTGCCCATTACACGTGTTGACTCGGCCTTCTCCGCGCCGGGCCGAGCGACGGCCACTGCATGGTCCCGCAGCCCGGGCAAATCGAGGGTCCGGCGCAGCAGGCCGCCATTGGCATGCGGATTGGCGCTCATGCGCCGCGCGGCTTGCGGCGTGGTGGCACGGATCGCCTCGACAGGGGCACCAGCGGCATCGAACAACTCATCCGGCCGGTGGCCTTTCAGCCACTCCTCGAGCATCGTCAGATGCGCCGGATTTTCCGCAAGGCCAGACAACGGGACCTGGTGCGCACGCCAGAAGCCTTCGGTCTTCAGCCCGTCGACTTCCTTTGGACCGGTCCAGCCCTTCGGGCTTCGCAGCACGATCATGGGCCACTTCGGCCGCAACCCCGCGTCGGCAGATCCGCCGTGCGCACCTTTCTGGATCACTTCGATGCGGTCCAGCGCATCGTCGAGCACTGTTGCCATCCGCTCGTGCATCAACGTCGGGTCATCGCCCTCGACGAAAAGTGGATCATAGCCATAGCCGGTGAACAGCGCGCGCAGTTCCTCTTCGGGAATGCGGGCAAGGATTGTGGGATTGGCGATCTTGTAGCCGTTCAGATGCAGGATCGGCAGCACTGCCCCGTCACGCGCCGGGTTGAGAAACTTGTTTGAATGCCACGCGGCAGCCAATGGCCCGGTCTCCGCTTCACCGTCGCCGACAACGCAGGCAACGACAAGGTCCGGATTGTCGAAGGCTGCGCCAAAGGCATGAGAAAGCGCGTAGCCCAGTTCGCCACCCTCGTGGATCGAGCCCGGCACATCGGGCGCGGCATGGCTTGGAATTCCGCCCGGAAAGGAGAACTGCCGGAACAGTTTGCGCATGCCTTGTTCGTCCAGGGATATGTCCGGACTAAGCTCGCTGTAAGTGCCTTCGAGATAGGCATTGGCGACCATCGCCGGACCGCCATGGCCCGGCCCGCAGACGTAGATCATGTTTGCATCCCTCAGCCGGATGGCGCGGTTGAGATGGGCATAGATGAAACTCAGGCCCGGCGATGTTCCCCAGTGGCCAAGCAGACGCGGCTTCACGTGTTCCAGCCGCAAAGGCTCCCGGAGCAGCGGATTGTCGAGCAGGTAGATCTGCCCGATCGTCAGATAGTTGGCGGCGCGCCAGTATGCATTGATGTCGTGCAGCTGGCGTTCGGACAGCCGCCTGCCGGGGGTTGCTGTCGTCGTGTGCTCGGTCATGTCTGGCTCCCATAGTCCCCATTTGCCAATGCCGTCGGATCGCGACATGCGCCGCCGTCCATCGAGTCGCCGCGAATGGACAACCAACGCATTCGTGCGCCATTCGGTTCATGACCGCCGGACCAGTTTGCAGCGAGGTGGCCGTCAACCGGGCGTATGGCGGGCGGTCGTTTGCGCCATTCATAGTGGCGACGAACAGTGCGAGCTTTGATCCACCGCAAAACGCGTTTGCATCAGGTGCCGAAGGCCGAACGCCTGGATCACAATGAGTTCGCTGGCTATGGCCAATCGTGCCGAAAATTCCCGGCTGACAACGCTGTCGAAATCGTCACCACTGGGGAGTCTAGGTAGTATCCCGTAGGGACATAACCGAATTTCGCGCGGCGCGGATTCGAGCGATTGCTGTGACACGGATCAACCGGGGAAACAGCCATGCACGCCTACACGACCTCCAAGATTTCGCTACCGTCGCATTTTGCCCAGCCGAGCCTGCCAGCGGCATTCGACACGGCACCACTGCAGCCGCTCAGCTTCTTTCCCGCCGGTGCGGAAATCTATGCCCAGGGCGAGAAGGCCGGAGCTTTCTACCAAATCGAGTTTGGGGCCGTTCGTGTGTACCGCCTGCTCGCCGATGGTCGCCGGCAGATAAGCGCCTTCCACCTTGCGGGAGAGACATTTGGCTTCGAAGCAGACATGACGCATCATTTCTTCGCCGAAGCAATCAACGCGACCGGGGTCCGGGTCTTCCGTATTGCCGCCGGGGCTGACATGTCTCATCAGTTGCTGCCGTTGGCGCTCAAGGGGCTGACCAGGGCACAGGAGCACCTGCTGGTCCTCGGCCGCCAGAACGCCATCGAGCGCGTCGCGGCGTTCCTGGTCGATATGGCAGAGCGCCAAGGCGGGCTTCGGCAGGTCGAGCTGCCGATGTCGCGCGTCGACATTGGCGACTATCTCGGCCTCACCATAGAGACGGTCTCAAGAATATTCACCAGGCTGAAGGAAAAGGGTATCATCCGCTTGATCAGCCTGCGCTGCGTCGAAATAATCAAACATGATGCGCTTCAGAATATGAGCGAGTGATCGCTGTTTCCATCAAAACAAGGCATTACACGCCGCCGCATCATGCGAGCGCCGACCTTGCAGGGCAGCGCTTCGATTGAGGGGCTTGGAGGATAGGGGCGTTTGACGCTCTTCAGCCAGCCGCTTGGGCCGACTTGCGCCGCGCATCACTTACCGTCAACCAGACAGCGGAAACGAGGAAGTAGAAGGCGCCGAAGGCCGCATAGGGCGCGATGTTGGTGATGTCGATCGTCGCCGCACTGCCCGCCATCTTCACAAAGAAAATGCCTGCCAGTGCCGACTGAGCGCCGCTCAACACCATTGCCCACTGCGCGCCGGACTTCCAGCGCCTGACCGCGGTTGCAAGCTGAAAAAGGCCCGACAGGACCGCCCAGACGCCGAAGACGGCGAGCACCGTATTCATATCTTTGCCGAGAGCAATGGCGACTGCCACGGTGGTGATGATGCTGATGACGAAGTTGAGCAGTTGCGTTTTGTTGCGGTTCAAGCCGCCGGTGCGCTGGGCGTCGATGAAGTTGGCCAGTGCATCCCAAGCCGGATAGGCGACCAGCATGATGGCTGCCAGGGGAGGCATTGTCTTGGCTACCGTGAAGGCCAGGAGGACCCAGGCGGTCGAAACGGCAAAGCGTGTGAAATAGTAGCTCTTAAGCCAGGTGGTTGAGGATTGGACCAGGTTGGCTTCAGTCGTCTTAGCAAGCATTTTTGAATCTCCTTCGCGCTTGATATTGTCGCCTACCTACTAGAAGGTAGATAGTGTGACGTCAACCACTTTCTTGGCTCGGCACGACCGATCAACCAAGCGGTGGCGGAGATCGTGAACCGTATTGGCCATACGAAATGGCCGACCCTAAGTTGCTACTTTCAGCACCGATGCACTGGGGGTCTCAACGGTCCCTGTGAGATGCGAATTTGGTTGCGGCGGCTCGCCGCCATGCCGCGCAGATAACTTGTTAGTGAACCTTCGCCGATAAGCGCTGCAAGGTCGGCGTCAGGATCGCGCCAAAGATGGTAGGGCTGCCATAGGCACGCGCCGACAACATCGCGCCATGGACAGTCGCCATGAAAGTCTCTGCCTCCAGATCCGCAGAGCCGGCGAATTTGAGAACGCCCTGTTCAGCGCCCCGCTCCATGACCTTGGTCAACCAGGACGACAGAAACCGAAAGTAGGCCCGCACCTCGACGGCAACCTCAGGCGGGAGTGCCGGGAGTTCGCTGGCAAGCAGCGCGCAGACGCAAAACGGGATGCTCGCGTCTTCAATGCATTTTGCCCAGTAGCCAGCATAGGTTTGAAGCAGTGCAAGCGGGTCAGGGAGTTTACTTTCCAGATCTGCCATGCTGACCTCGGTACGCTCGCGATGGCGCGCCACAAGCGTGCGAACAAGGTCGACTTTGCTGGGGAAATGATGGTGGATACTCGCCTTTCGAATTCCCACCTCGTCAGCGATATCAGCATAGCTGAATCCGTTGTAGCCGCCCGAAACAATGAAGTTCCGCGCGGACGCCAAAATCTGATCGGACGTCATGACGAGATTGCTCATGCAGCATGCCTACCTTCTAGTAGGATCGTTGTCAATCGGCCTTACTCCTTCGCCTAGGGACCGTGGCGGGAGCTTAGCGCCGGCCCTGTCTGCCGTATGGCCAAAGCCCGCGCCGACAGCTTGATCTCGCCTTTTCGCAAGCGCAGCAAAACTGTATGACCTTTCAAAGCGCACTGCCCTTGGATGGCGTTCGCGATAAATTGGGGCGGACGCGCCGGATGCTTGGCCGGTGACACCGGTTCGACAGCTCGCTTGACGGTGCCCTTGCGCTTGCCTAGTCCAGTTCCATGTCGAAGAAAGAAGATTCCAAGGAAGGGCGGCGACCCGCGCATCGCGTCCGTGCCGTCCCCGACACGCCTCGGCGCGAAGAACAGCGCGCCGAACGCCGCCGTCAGTTGATCGATGCTGCCCTGGAAGCAATCGCAGAGCGTGGATTTGCGGCCTGCACCGTCTACGATATCGCCCGGCACGCCGGCCTTTCCCATGGTCTTGTCAACTTCCATTTCGACAGTAAGGAAAGCCTGTTCGAGAGCGTGATCGATAAACTGGCCGCTGAGTTCCGGGCGGCCTGGCAGCACGCCTTGCTGCGTTCAGAAGCCGATCCGGCGGAGCGCGTAAGGGCGCTGGCGTTGGCTCCGCTGGACAAGGCGATCTGCTCGCGCAGCAAGCTGTCGGTATGGTTTGCCTTTTGGGGAGAGGCAGGGCCGCGTCGACGCTACCGCGAGATAAGCCTCGAATTGGAACGAGAATATCTCGTTGCCCTGACCCAGGCATTACGTCAGGCAACGGGGCATACCGCATCCGATGCCGCAACCGAGGCAAGCCTGATCAGCGGTCTGTGCGACGCTCTTTGGTTGGAGATGCATCTTGGCCAGGGCGCATTGTCGGTCCAGGCTGCCAGGTCGCGGATGACCAAGGGGCTTACCCGTCTCCTCCCGGACCTGAAGCCGGGGGGAAAGCGAACGGCTTCGGATCAGCAAAGCGGCGGATAACGTTTTCAGTCAACCGGCCGACATCGTTCCGCCCCTGCTCGGCGGCCATCGCCGCTCCCCAGGCAATCGAACCCGTGGAGAACACAGCACCCCCGGCCGGTGTTTCGAAGAAAGTCAGGTCTGCTCTGACCCGGGCGTTCACGTCGCCTGTGGTCGCTGAGTGCAGGAATACCACTTCCTCCGGTGCCAGGTAGAAGCCGGCCCCCAGCATGGTGGACGATGCGATCACGAGAGCATGATCGGGCGTGCCCAGCCCCAGGTCGGCGGCATCGACCTCCTGTCCGGCCGCACCGGGATGCGCGCTGCAGGGCGCGCCGATGACGTCGCCATGAACCTCTTCAAAGGCGAAGGCCACGCGCGGGTCGCGCGCTGCATCGGTAAGCCTGTAGCCGGCGCCGCGGTCCCATCCGTCGGCGACCATGCCGACCCCGACCAGAGCTTGCGGCGGTCTGCCGAGCCGACGCCAGAGGCCGCCGCGTTCGCCGTTGAACTGCATATGGTATTCGGCGGGTCCGGCCTCGTTGTAGCGCGCGCCCGATTCCGCCCGGCGAAGCTCCATCAGCCATGGACGGTCGCGTGCGATAGCCACACGCCAGTAAAAGCCATTGCCGCCGAGATAGATGAGGCGGCCGCCACGGTCGAGGAAGGCGACCAGGGCGTCCCACTCGCGCGTAGAGAGATATTCCGGATGGGTCCCGGTGATCAGGACGCGACACCCCTCCAGCGCCGACACCCCCTCATCATGAAGCAGGTCGTCGGTCACGATATCGTGGTCGATTTCGCGGCCGTGCAGGAAGGCCGTGACGCTGGTGTCGGCATTATAGGACCAGTTGCTGGTGTCGGGCGCCATGTTGAGGATCGGCCGCCGGCGCGTCGTCACATAAATTGGATGGCCGTCCACATGCCGGTCATAGTGTGATGCCCCGAGTTCCGGCATGTCCTGCAGGGTCTGCAGTTCCTCGTCGAGGATCGGCAGGGCGCTCAGCTCCGATATTTCGTATTCCGGGCTTTCAAGGGCGATCCGGTGATTGGCATAGGCATGATAGGTGAACGTGGAGGCGAGGAAGGCGACTGGCTTGCATGGCGCCGCCCGAGCAGGAACCACGAAGAAGGGAATGTAGGTCGTCTCTGCCGCACCTCTTGCGCGCAGCGCGTAGGAACCGCTTTCAAAAGCCGGCGGAATGACCCAGCTTGCGCTGGCTTCCCATCGGGCATCCTCGAGGTCGTCGCTGTGGAAATGAACGGCGTCATAGAGAGCCCGGTCCTCCGCCGGCGAGAACGCCTGTCCCGCCCAGCTGCGACCGGGCACACCGCGCGTCGGCGCGTTGACCAACCTGGCGTCGACCTTTGCCGTGCCCCGGTTCGTGAGTTGGTCACAGTCGAGCCGGTCGCAGAAGTCGAGGGCAATATCCGGGCTCGCCTCATCGGTCGTCCACAGCCGGAATTCGGAGACGAGCCCATCGAACGCGGAGCTGCCGTCTACTTTTGCGCCGAGCGACAGGACATGAACGCGTTGCTGACGAACCGGCACGGGCACGGTGATCGCAAAGACCGGGCCGGCAGACACCGTTTCCACCGTGACGACGGCCGATTGCTGGATCGCATCCAGCGCGATCCGAACGGAGTGCCACTTACCGCGTCCCATTCGCAGGCAGGGGACCCAATCCGGCCCCTCGGCGCCTTCGAGCGCCAAGTTGCTATCCGCATCGCGCCACAAACGCAACGTGCCCGTATCCAGGATGCAGGCCAGCGCATCGCGTGTCGGCTTGACGCTGAAAGCCATGGTCACGCCATGCAGGTCGGACCCGTCCTGCATGGTCAAGGCCAGGTAGGATCCCGTGCGCATCGGCTGATTGGCTATGAGCCGTGACCCTAGCTCGCCGCCGGGAATCGGTCGCAGCTCAAGCGCTGCCGGCGCTCCGTTGATGACACGCACGATGTCGAGCGAGACGGTCTCTTCCGGTTCGCTGGACAGGAAAAAGTCGACCGTGTCGCCGGATCTGACCGACCATTGGCTGGCATAGCCCAGAAGCCGTTTCATGCTTGATGTACAGTCCCGTGGCGTGAGTCCGCGTCCGGCGGTGCTTGTCCGAACAATTGTCGCCAGCGGATGGCGAAGGCTGCCGTTTCGGCTTCTTTTGGCGACGCAAAGGTCTCGTCGGACAGGAACTCCAGCGGCTGTCCCCTGCCCGACAATCCGACCAGCCGATAGCCTGCCGGACACTCGATCGCCGCCACCCATGGCATGATCGTTCGCGACCGCATCACCTTCAGCAGGCGCGCCAGTTCAGGACAGTGCGGGCCGCTGGGGTCTCGCATGAATTCATCGAACAGCTCACGCCGAGGCCGCAAATCGAGCCGCTCAACAACCGACACGCTGCTCATTGCTGGGTGGCAATGCGCGTCCACATGCGGGTCATCGCGCGGGTCACCGCATTGTCGTACATGGTGATCGCGTAGAGCCGGGCCATGGCCTGATCGTTCGGATAGACAGTCGGGTCGTTGACCATGGCAGGGTCGATCTTGTCCTTGGCCGCAAGGTTGCCGCTGGCATAACGAACGTAATTGCTGATCTGGGCCGCGATCTCGGGACGCATGATGAAGTTCAGGAACTGATGCGCCTCGTCGGGATGCGGCGCATCGGCCGGGATGGCAACGCTGTCGAACCAGATCTGCCCGCCTTCCTTGGGCAGGAGGTAGGCGATGTTGATCGGCTTGGTGCCGAGGCCGTTGGCGGCTTCGAGCGCACGGTCGCGCGCCTGCAGGATGTCGCCGGACCAGCCTATCGCGACACAAAGGTCGCCCGTCGCCAGGCCCTCGATGTAGGCCGATGAGGTGAAGTTGCGAACATAGGGGCGGACTTTGGCGACGACGTCGGCGGCTTTCTGCAGGTCGTCGGCATTCTTCGAGTTCGGATCGAGACCGAGGTAGTTCAATGCCGCAGGCAGTACGTCGTCAGGCGCGTCGAGCATCGTGACGCCGCAGCCCTGAAGCTTGGCCATGTTTGCAGGATCAAATACCAGACTCCAGCTGTTGGGAACGCTTCCGAGCGCGGCCTTGACCTTGTCGACGTTCACACCGATGCCGGTGGTGCCCCACATCAGGTTGATGGCATAGCGGTTGCCCGGATCGTAAAGCTCCATCCGCGTCATAAGCTCGGGCCAGAGGTTTTTCGCATTCGGGAGCTTCGACCTGTCCAGCGGCTGGTAGACGCCGGCCATGATCTGGCGCTGAAGGAAATAGGCCGAGGGAACGACAATATCGTAGCCGGTCCTTCCGGCCAGGAGTTTGGTCTCCAGGATCTTGTTGTCGTCATAGACGTCATAGACGACCTTGATGCCCGTCTCGGCCGTAAACTGGTCCAGGACCTTCGGATCGATGTAATCGGACCAGTTGTATATGTTGACCACCCTTTCCTGGGCAGCCGCCGAGAAGGTCATGGCGACGGCCATGACGAGTGAAAAGCACCACAGTCGCGGGGTCTGCATCGGTATCCCCTCCAGCTATTCAATTTTTTATCTGTCCATCCAAATAAATCACGCCTCGTGCTGGACGTCAAGCCGCCGTTCCTGTGCCCTTGGTCGACAGGCCCTGCAGAAATCGACCGCGCATCGACGGCCTTGAGTGTCTCTGCATGTGACGTTCAGGGCTCCATCCCTTCGCCAGGCGCCGAGGCCGTCGCTCAGGTCGGGGTGAGATCAATCGATCTGCGCACGGTCCCCATCCGGCCGCCGGTATCCACGGAGGCTGCCAGGATATTGCCCTTGCCGTTGGCCGCGGTCCCACCAGGCAAGGCAAGCGCTGCGGCAATTCGCTTGGGATTGCCCTGACCATTGTGCGTCCAAGTTGCCCAAGCCGAACAGTGCGTCTCCCGCACGACGCTGAAGCTATCGTGCTCTCGCCCTTGTCGACGGCGGTTTGGCGGCATGTCGCCCCTTCTGCGAGCCGATCCGCATGAGGGCTTTGTCACAAATGGCCTGGCGTGGCGTATTCCATATCACGAGGCGCGCAGCTTCACTTCCACAGGACTCATAGCCCCCGCCAGATCTTCCACCGTTCTAAGGTAATGCTGGCTGAGCAGCGCCGAGGCCTTCTCGGCATCCCTGTCGAGCGCGGCCTGCGCAAGCGCGCTGTGCTCGGCCTGGACATCACGTCCCACCGGCAATGCCGACGCGAGCAGAACCGGAATGCGGTAGCGCTCGGTTGCAGCATAGAGGCGTTCGAAGAATTCCAGCGTCCAGGGCGAGTTGCAGGCAGCCAGCAGGGCGCGATGGAACGCGTGATGCCGCTTTTCAAGCGTCCAGATATCGGCCTCGGCGCCTGTGCGCGCGGCCTGGACGTTCAGGGCATAGAGGGCGGACACGATGTCTGATGCCCAGCTGTCGTCGCCCTTGCTGATCGAAGCTTTGAGTGCCTCCGTTTCGATGACGATGCGAAGCGACACGGCATCGTGCAGCTCATCGAGCGACAGCGGCGCCACGCGGAAACCGCGCAGCGACTCTGCCGTCACCAGCCGCTCCGCCTGCAGGCGGTTCAGCGCCTCGCGCAGCGGCGAGAAGCCCATGCCGTAGCGCTCGCCGAGATCGGCGAGGCGCAACGGTCTGCCAGGGGGGAGTTCGCCGCGAATGATGTCGTGGCGCAGCGCATCGTAGGCTTTTTCGGCAAGCGTCATCAGTGTTCCTCACCGCACAGCCTTACCTCATAGATGGACTTGTCGGCAATTTCATTATTTTCGAAAATTTGTGTTGCAATCGAAAATATGTCGGGTCATGCTTAGCCCAACAGCCCCAACCAGGAGGATCCCATGGCACGGGAGCGCGAAAACCATCGCGAAGACGTCGTCGGGCGGGCAAACGTCGAGGACACGCCGGAGTTGCTTGCCTATTACGAGGAGCTCGAGCGCCATAAGGCAGGCGCGCTGTGGACCGTCGCCAACAAGATCGAGCCGTGGGAACCGAAGTCGCAGTCGGTCCCTGTCGTCTGGCGCTATCGCGACCTGCGTGCGCATGTCCTTCGCTCGGTCGAACTGGTGACACCGGAAAAGGCCGGGCGGCGTGTGGTCTACCTGAACAATCCGGGGCGGACCGACGTGGCTGCGGCGGTCGGCTGGATCTATGGCGGGCTTCAGGTAATGAACCCTGGCGAGGTGGCATCGGCGCATCGCCATTCGGCCTCGGCGATCCGCTTCATCATCGAGGGCTCGGGAGCCTATACGGTGGTGGACGGACACAAGATGACGCTCGGCGCGAACGACTTCGTGCTGACACCCAACGGCACCTGGCACGAGCATGGCGTGGAGGCCAGCGGTTCGCCCTGCATCTGGCAGGACGGACTGGACATCCCCTTCGTCAACGCGATGGAAGCCAATTTCTACGAGGTGCATCCGGATCAGAGCCAGTCCGTCGGCTACGCGGTCGACGACATGACCAAAACCTGGGGAAATCCGGGACTGAAGCCGACAGGCGAGGCATGGACCAAGGGTTACAGCCCGATGTTCAAATACGAGTGGGCGCCGACCTACGAGTCGCTGCTGAAATATGCCGGTTGCAGCGACGGCTCGCCCTTCGACGGTGTGCTGATGGAGTATGTGAACCCGGTGACGAACGGCCCGGTCATGCAGACACTCGGCGCGTCGATGCAGATGCTGCGAGCGGGCGAGCACACCAAGGCGCACCGGCACACCGGCAGCGGCCTCTACCATGTGGCGAAGGGCGGCGGCCATTCGATCATCAACGGCCAGCGCTTCGACTGGCAGGAGCATGACATCTTTTGCGTGCCCTCCTGGGCCTGGCACGAGCATGTCAACGGCTCGGATCGTGAGGATGCCTGTCTCTTCTGCCTGTCCGACCTGCCGGTGATGCGGGCACTCGGGCTCTACCGGGAGCAGGCATTCGGCGACAATGGCGGCCTGCAGCCGCTTCTCTGAAGGAACAATCATGAAACTTGTAACCTATCGCGCCTCGGTCGAGGGGGCGGCAAGGCTCGGCGTGCTGGTCGATGGTCTGGTGGTGGACGTCGGGGCGCTCGCCGCGGCTCAAGGAAAGCTGCTGCCCGACACCATGCTCGGCCTGATCGACGCTGGACGCGCCGGATTGGAGACGCTGCGCGACTGCCTCGACACGTGCGCCGGTCGCTTCCCCACCGGCTGCGCCACCGCGATGGGCAATGTGAAGCTGCTCGCCCCCATTCCCCGGCCCCGCAAGAACATCTTCGGCATCGGCCTGAACTATGTCGAGCATGTCGCCGAGAGCGCCAAGGCGCTCGACACGTCGAAAGATCTGCCGAAGCAGCCGGTCGTCTTCTCCAAGCCGCCAACCACGGTGATCGGGCCCGGCGACGGCATCGAGCACAACAAGAAGATCACGAAGCAGCTCGACTGGGAGGTGGAACTCGCTGTCATTATCGGCACGACCGCCCGTCGTGTCCGCAAGCAAGATGCTCTGAACCACGTCTTCGGCTATTCGGTGATGATCGATATCTCGGCGCGCGACAATCGGCGCGCCGGGCAATGGATTTTCTCCAAGGGACAGGACACCTACGCGCCGTTCGGGCCATGCATCGTCACGGCCGACGAGATCCCCGACCCACAGGTGCTTGACCTGTGGCTGACGCTGAACGGGGTCGAGAAACAGCGGTCCAACACGCGCCATATGCTGTTCAAAGTCGACCACCTGATCGCCGACATCTCGTCGGGGATCACGCTGGAGCCCGGCGATATCATCGCCAGCGGCACGCCGGAAGGCGTTGGCGCCGGGCGTGACCCGCAAGAATGGATGTGGCCGGGCGATGTTGTCACAGCGTGCGTCGAAGGGATCGGCACTCTGCGGCACCCAGTGGTGGACGCGACACCGGACTAGCACGTGAACGCGCAATTCAAGGCGGTCATCCAGATGGCCTCGGTTCCCGGCGATCCGATGGCCACCGCCGAGCCCACCACCGCCCGCCTAGACGGTCAATCACAAGCAGGAGGTTGCCATGCTGAAGCTTCCGAAATTCGTTGCCGCGGCGGTGCAGGCGGCACCCGTCTTTCTCGATACGCCAGCGACGGTGGAGAAGGCGGTCGAGCTGATCCGCGAGGCAAGGGCCAACGGGGCGGATATCATCGCCTTCCCGGAAGTGTTCATCCCGGGCTATCCGTACTGGAGCTGGATCACCGATCCGGTGACGGGCGGAGCCTGGTTCGACAAACTGGTGCGCGCCGCCATCACCGAGCCCGGCCCTGAAGTCGAAATCCTGCGCGGCGCGGCACGCGAAGCCGGCATCCATGTCGTGATCGGGATCAACGAACGCAGCCTGAGGTCTGTTGGTACTCTCTACAACACGCTTCTGACCATAGGACCCGACGGATCCCTGCTCGGCAAGCACCGCAAATTGATGCCAACTTGGGCCGAGAAGCTGACCTGGGCGCCCGGTGATGGGGCCGGGCTGAGAGTTTACGACACTGCAATCGGGCCAATTGGCGCGCTTGCCTGCGGCGAGAACACAAACACCCTGGCGCGCTTCACCCTTCTCGCTCAAGGCGAACTGGTTCACGTCGCCAGCTACATTTCGCTGCCCGTTGCGCCGCCCGACTACGACATGGCTGAGGCCATAAAGCTGCGCGCCATGGCCCACTCGTTCGAAGGCAAGCTCTTCACGATCGTCTCGTGTTCGACCGTCTCGGAGGAAATCATAACGGCGATGGAGAGCGTCGTTTCGGATGCGCGGGCGCGCTTGCAACGCAAATCCAGCGCCTTCTCAGGCGTGATCGGTCCGGACGGGCGGGTGGTTGGCAAGCCGCTGATCGACGAAGAGGGCATCGTATATGCCGAGATTGATCTCGGACGCTGCATCCAGCCGAAGCAGATGCATGACATTGCCGGCCATTACAACCGGTTCGACGTTTTCGACCTGAAGGTGAACCGGCGCAGATTGGAGCCGATATCCCTGATCGAAAGGGCGCAGATGTTCGACGGCGATGATGCCAGCGTGGCGGAAACAGCATCGCAGCGCGGCCATCAGGAATAGGCCGAATAGTCACCAGCAGCTACGAGCCAGAGGACGGATAAGGATGCCGAAGACCTATCGGATCGGACAGATTGTGCCCTCCTCCAACACCACCATGGAGACGGAAATCCCGGCGATTTTCCGTAGTCGCGAGACAATCCTGCCAGAACGCTTCACTTTCCATTCCAGCCGAATGCGAATGAAAAAGGTGGTCAAGGAAGAGCTCGAGGCCATGGATCGCGACAGCGACCGCTGTGCGGCCGAACTTTCGGATGCTCGCGTCGACGTCCTCGGCTACGCCTGTCTGGTCGCCATCATGAGCATGGGTAAGGGTTATCACCGCACCTCGGAAGCCCGGCTGCACCAGCGTACCGCGGAGAACGGCGCGCCCGCTCCCGTTGTTACCAGTGCCGGCGCTCTCGTCGACGGCCTCAAGGTCCTGGGAGCCAAGAAGATTTCCGTCATATGCCCGTACATGAAGCCGCTTACGCAACTGGTGGTCGACTACATCGAGCACGAGGGGATAGCGGTGAAGGACTTCATCGCGCTTGAAATCCCCGACAACATCGAGGTCGGCAGGCACGATCCGGACAAACTGCTCGATATCTACAGGCAAGTCGACACGACAGGCATCGACGCGTTTGTCGCATCGGCCTGTGTGCAGATGCCTTCCTTGCCAATCATTGACAGGCTTCAGCAAGCATTGGGCCTTCCAGTTGTCAGCGCCTCCGTCTGTACGGGTTTTCAACTGATGTCGAGGCTTGGATTGAAAGTCGCGTCGCCCGGCGCCGGCGAACTGCTCTCCGCTCGCTACTAGACCAATTCAGGGTTGGCCAGGCGACGATGACGGCTCTGACAGCCGGTCCGCCGAGGGTTCGGCTCAGCAGTCAGTTGCGGTGACGATCCCACTGGATCTGAGCGCAGAAATCAACCGACTATCGAAAATACGAAAAATCTTCGAAAATTTCGTTGACAAGTCGCCGCAAAACTGAAAACTTAACTCACAAGTTAAGAAATCCGAAACAAGCCGGATCGTCAATGGGAGTTTAGCGATGTTGCAAGAGCGCATCGAAGGACGGTGGCTGGACTGCTTCCGGCGCGTCTTCGCGCTGAATGCGATCGGCAAGGGGACGAGGGTCGCGATCCTGTCCGAGACGCAGTCGCGTCCGGTGCTGATCCACCTCTCGGAACTCGCCCTGCACGACCAAGGCGCCGAGTTCTGCATGATCCAGATGCCGACGCCGCGCCAGACGGCGCCGGTGCCGGTGAAATCCACCGGCACCTCCTGGGCAATCCAGGGCAACCGCGCTGTTATCGAGGCGCTGAAGCGCGTCGAGGTCATCGTCGACTGCACGGTCGAAGGGCTTATCCATGCTCCGGAATGGCCCGAGATCGAGGCGGCCGGCGGCACGCGCCTGCTTGTGATCTGCAACGAGCATCCCGAGATCCTGGAGCGTACCGAGCCGACGGCCGATCTTGGCCCGAAGGTGGCACTGGGCGTGCGGATGCTGCGTGAGGCGAGCGAGATGCGCGTCACCTCGCTGGCCGGGACCGATCTGGTCATCGACCTGCGCAACGCACCTTGCGGCGGCACACCTGGCTTCGGAACGACGCCGGGATCGGTGGCGCACTGGCCGGGCGGGCTCTGCCTCGCCTTCCCCGGAAGGAACTGCGTCAACGGCCGGATCGTGATGGACGTGGGCGACATGAACCTGACGTTCAAGACGACGCTTGCGAGCCGCATCGATTTCACCGTCGAGGACGACTTCGTCACCGCGATCAAGGGCGACGGCGTCGATGCTATCCATTTCCGCGAATACATGGAGGCCTGGAACGACCGCAACGCCTACGGCATGAGCCACGTCGGCTGGGGCATGCACCCGCGCGCCCGGTGGGTCTCGGCCGCCATGTACGACAAGCGTGACATGCAGGCGGTGGAGTTCCGCGCCCTGGCAGGATCGTTCCTGTGGTCCACGGGGGCGAACCAGTACGCCGGCCGCTACACGCTCGGTCATTTCGACCTGCCGATGCGCAACTGCACGATCACATTGGACGGGAAAGTCGTCGTCGGTGACGGCGTCCTGCAAGGCGAATTGGCGTCCTGACGCCCTCGGAGAAAACCATGAGCGATATTGTTGACTACTACGACCTCTCACGCATCCGTCCCGAGGTGCAGGCCAAGCTGCGGCTGGTGAACGAGCTTGGCCGCGACAAGTTCGCGGGGCGCGCCAAGGGGATCGACGATGACGCCTCCTTCCCGGTCGAGAACTACAAGGATCTGGCCGCCGAGGGCTTTCTCGGCCTCTGCATCCCTGAGGAATTCGGCGGCTGGGGCTATTCGATGTTCGAATATGCCATGGTCGGCGCCGAGATCGGCAAATATTGCGGCGCCACCGCGCTGACCTTCAACATGCACAACTCGTCCATGGCCTGGTCACGCTTCATGGTCGACATGCCGAACCTGACACCTGAGGAGAAGGCTGCATTCGCGCCGCTGCGCGAGCGCCAGTTCCGCCGCGCCATCGCCGAAAAGGCGATCTATTCGCAGCCGATCTCCGAGGGCGGACAGAACTGGACTTCAAAGCCGAACCAGACGCAGTGCCGCAAGACGGACGGCGGCTGGAAGATCAACGGCTTCAAGAAGTTCGCCTCGCTCGCCGGCTATTGCGACTATTACACCATCGTCTGCACGGAGGTGTTCGAAGGCCAGGAGCCGCGTCACGAGGACACCATGCTGTTTGTCGTCCACAAGGACGCGCCGGGCCTCAGCGTCAAGGGTGACTGGGATCCGCTCGGCATGCGCGGCACCAACAGCCGCGACCTCATCCTGAAGGATGTCTTCGTTACCGAGCAGGACATGCTGATGCCGCGCGGCATCTTCGGCAAGACCCTGCCGAACTGGCCGCATATGATGATTACGCTGTCGCCAACCTACATGGGTGTGGCGCAAGGCGCCTTCGACTTCATGGTGGATTACCTGAAGGGCAAGATCCCCGGTCAGCCGCCCATCGACCGGCGCATGTATGCGACCAAGCGCGTCGCCGTCGGCAAGATGTATGCGCGGCTCGCCAATATGCGCGCGCTCTGGTGGCAGGCTTTCAGCGAAGCCAAGGGCTTCCCGACCAAGGGCGAGGTGCTGCGCATGTACGCCGCCCAATACAACGTCATGGAGGGTGCGGCCGAGATGACCTCTATGGCGATCCGAACCTGCGGCGGCCAGTCGATGCTGAAGTCGTTGCCACTGGAACGGATGTACCGCGACAGCCGATGCGGCGCGCTGATGCTGCCTTACACCTCGGAGATCATGGAAGACTACCTTTCGGTCCTCGCACTCTATGACATGGACGAGATCGATTCCGCCCCTGGCGATGAAGGCGGTGCCCGCATGTCGCTGTGGCGCGGCGATCACGGCGCCTTGCGGTCGGTCCGGTAGACGCCCATGGCGCACGAAACGGTTGAGGTCATCGGCGCCTGCGCCGCCTCACCGGAGGCGGTATGGTCCATCGTCGCGGATTTCTGCGGTCGATGGCACCCGATCATCGCGACCATTCGCGCGGAGCGCGACGAGCGCGGTGCGCTGGTCCGCAGCTTCACCGTCAACGGCGAGGACACCGTCTATCGCGAGCAGCTCACCTGGTTCAGCGACAGCGAGCGCACGCTCGCCTATACGCATCTCCAAGGCATCGCGGGCGCCGAGGCCTATGACGGCCGCATCGCCATCGCCGCCGACGGTCGGGGCGGCTGCATCGTGCGCTGGAGCGCAGATGTAAACGCCGCCTCCCCGCGATTGCAGGAAATCTGCAAGGGCACGAAAGCGATCTTCGAGATGGGCATCGCCGCGCTTTCGGAGAAAGCGCTTAAGATCCGCAGCGCGGAGCCGCCGCCTCTACCCGCCCCTGTGGCCATGCGCGACATCGTCATCGATGGCGATCCCCGCCTCGGGCTGACAACGACGCCGGACAGCGATGGGCCGCTCTGCCTGTTCCTGCACGGCATAGGCGGATCGCGTGGCAACTGGCTGCAGCAACTCGCGGCCGCCGGCAGCGTGATGCGTGCGGGCGCACTCGACCTGCGTGGCTACGGCGGCAGCGCGCTCGGGCGCAACCAGTCGACGGTGGACGACTACTGCGCCGACATTTTGCGCGTGAAGGAAAATTTCGGCGCCTCTCGGCTGGTTCTGGTCGGCCTCTCCTTAGGCTCGTGGATAGCCACCTCTTTCGCCATGCGTTATCCGCAAATGCTGGCCGGGCTGGTCCTGTCAGGCGGCTGCACCGGCATGTCGGAAGCCAGTTCAGAGGAACGCGAGGCCTTCCGCGTCAGCCGCAAGGTGCCGCTCGATGCCGGCCAGACACCGGCTGATTTCGCGCCGGCGGTAGTGAAAGTGCTGGCGGGACCGAGCGCTTCGGACGAGGTGAAGAAGCAGCTCCTCCAGTCGATGGCGGCGATCCCGTCGGCGAGCTACCGCGACGCGCTGGTCTGTTTCACCAATCCATCCGCGCGTTTCGATTTCTCACGCCTGACCATGCCGGTGCTGATGATGACCGGCGAACACGACCGGCTGGCTCCGCCATCGGAGATCCGCGGTGTTGCCGAGCGAATATTGGGTCAGGTCTCCCGGCCCGACATCCGCTACGAGACCATCGCGGATGCCGGCCATGTCTGCAATGTCGAGCAGCCCGAGGCCTACAGCCGGATCCTGCTGGACTTTCTGGGGAACCTGCCGAGATGACCGCCTTGTCCCGCCGACAGCAAAACAAGATCGAGCGCGAGCGCCGCATCCTGGCGGCCGCTTTGAAGGTCTTTTCCGAAACAGGCTATTCCGGCGCCAACATGGATGCCGTTGCTATCGAGGCGGGACTGTCGAAGCCGACGCTTTACCAGTACTTCCAGTCAAAGGAGGCGCTGTTCTCGGCCATGATGCTGGGCGAGCGCGACCAGATGCTTGATATCTTCGAACATCCTTCCGAGCGCGGGATGGTGGCCGACCTCCTCGAATTTTCCTGGGACTATGCCGACACGGTGCTGCGTCCGGACCTCCTGTCCCTGGCCAGGCTCATCATCGGCGAGGTGCAGCGGTTTCCGGAGATCGGCCGCGCCTATCAGGAGGTGGGCCCGGACCGCCTGCTGCGCGGCATCATGGATTATCTGGAAGGCCAGCGGCGCGCAGGCCGACTGGCTTTCGACGACGCCGAACTCGCGGCGCAGGATCTGTGGGGCCTGATCCTTTCGGCACCGCGCACCCAGGCCCTCTACATGCCGGACCGTTTCCCGTCGCGCGCCGAGGTCGCCCGCTATCTGAACAACGGCCTGCGCGTATTCCTCAAGGCCTATTCGACACAGCCCGAGACCGATCTCGCCGAACTCGCGCGACTTATCGGCGCCCAATCCCTCAATCAGGTGCAACATGACAGTTGACGATTACCTGGCCGATCCGGCCAGCCGTTTTGCCACGGTCGCGATGACCGACACCAACGGGCTGCTGCGCGGGCAGATGGTCTCGACCAGCAGCCTGAAAGGCATCGCGAAAAACGGCATGGGCATGGCTCCCGCGCAACTGGCGCTGGACCCGACCGACGTGATGCTGATCATCCCGGGTGTCAACGACGACAAGGGCGATTTTCACGATGACCCCTTGCAGGTCGATCCCAATTCTGTTCGCCGCCTGCCATGGTCGAAGCCGGGGCATGACCTGCTGGTCCTGTCCAACTATACCGGCGCCTCGGCACAGATATGTCCCCGGGCGATCCTGAAATCGGTGCTGGCCCGCGCCGGCGAAGCAGGGCTGGTGCCGAAATACGGAATGGAGCTGGAATACACACTTTTCGACGAGACACCGGAAAGCGCGAAGGCGAAGGGTTACCGCAACCTCAAGACAGCGACAACTCACGCCAGCCACGACCTGATCCTCTATCAGGTCGTCCAGACGGAATGGTACGAGGCGCTGGCCACGATCTGCGAGCCTTTGAAGATCGACCTCGCCAAGATGCACGAAGAGATCGGCGCAGGCTTCATGGAGGCCTGCATCGGAGCCGGCGAAGGTACGGAACCGGCCGACCAACTCGTCCTCTTGAAGAACTTCATCCGCGCGCTGGCGTTGCGGCAAGGCCGGTCCGTCACCTTCATGCCGCGCTGGAACGAAAATGCGGACAGCCAGTCGATCCATTTGCACATCAGCCTGAAGGACAAGGATGGCAAGACGCTGTTTTGGGATCCAAAGGAAAAGAACGGCGTCAGCCGCACCTTCCGCCACTTCCTTGGCGGTCTCCAAGCCTATATCGGCGACATGACGCTGGTCTTCCAGCCGACGGTGAACAGCTACCGCCGCTTCGCACCGGGCACCTTCGCGCCGCCCGGCCTGACCTGGGGTTTTGAAAACCGCACCACATGCTTTCGCCTGGTCGGCCATGACGCCGGGACGCTGCGGGTGGAAAATCGCCTGCCGGGCGCCGATTCCAACCCTTATCTCTCGGCCGCGGCCACAATCGCCGCCGGGATCGCCGGTGTCATAGGCGAGATCGAGCCCGACCCCGAGACCATCGGCTCAGGCTACGCGCAGAAACCCGCCCGCGACTTCGCCCGCTCGATGCCCGAGGCGATCGAGCGGCTGCGCGGATCGAGCTTCGCCAAGGACTGGCTGGGGCCGCGCTTTGTCGAGGCGTTCACGGCCACCCGCGAGTGCCAGCACGACGAATTCCGCCGCAAGGTTCCGGACGTGGAACTGGAACGTTTCTTCGACCTGGGGTGAACGACCATGGATACCGACCTGCGCGCCCGTTTCATCGAAGGCATGAGCCGCGTCGCCGCCGCGGTCACTGTGGTGACCACGGACGGCGAGGCAGGTCGTTTCGGTGTGACCGTTTCATCGATGACGTCGGTGTCGGCCGACACCAGCCGGCCCTCCTTGCTGATCAGCGTCCATCACCTCAGCCCCGCATGCGAGGCGATCAAGAGGAACAGGCGGTTCTGCGCCAATGTGCTCAGCGGCAATCAGAGCTTCGTCTCGGATCTCTTTTCCGGCCGTCTCAAACATCTGAACGACGACAGGTTCGGCGCGATCGCCTGGCACCCCGGCGCAACCGGCGCGCCGGTCATCGATGGCGCCGTCGTTTCGCTCGACTGCGAACTCAAGACAGCCTTGCTGTGGGGAACCCATTTCCTGTTCATCGGCGAGGCCGAGACCATCGACCTTTCGGCGCAGCGCTCGCCGCTGGTTTACGGCAATCGCGGCTACCGGCGCGCCATCCCGATCGCGCCGGATGACCATCGGCCGCCGCACCCGGCGAATCACCTCAGCATCGGCTTTTTCATCACGCTTGGGCCGCAGTTCGTGCCGGCGCTTGTCGCCGGCTTTGCGAGCCAGCAGCCTGATGTCGACATCCGTCTTCTGGAAGCCGACCACGACGACCTTATCGAACAGATGCGCGCCGGCAGGATCGAGGCGGCCATCACCTTCGGACAGGTGAACGAGCCTGATCTCGACGCCGAACTCATCTGCCCGCCGGCTCCCCATGTGTTGCTGAGCGCCAATCACGCGCTGGCGGAAAGGCCCCGTCTGCGGCTCGCCGACCTGGCGGACCTACCCATGATCCTTCTCGACTATCCTTCCGTCCGTGCGGCCACGGATGCCTTGTTCAAGCGCAACCGGCTTCCGCCGCTCATTCGCTTTCAGTCGCCATCCTTCGCCATGGTGCGAGGTCTGGTCGCCCACGGGCTTGGATATTCCATCGTCCCGCAGGCGCCGCAGACCAGGACCGCCCACGACGGCAAGGAGATCCTGGCCATACCGCTGGATGAGGACTTTCCCGAGGGGGCAGTCATCGCGATCACGCCGCGCGGCAATCAAAGGAGCGATTCGGTCGAGCACTTTCTCGCCAGGTGCCGGGGGTCCTTCGGGCATCTCGCCAACGGAGAGCAATGACGGCCGGGGCCAGACGGCCGCCTGAACGAAAACAGACGTCAACCAACAACCAACAATGGACCGGTCAATCGGCCATGGGGAACACAGAGGGAGAACCACCCAAATGAGTACCGCAGGAACCAACCAACTTCGCAGGAATTCACTGGGCCTGATCGCCGTGACCTTCATGGTGATCTCGGCAGCGGCCCCGCTTACCGGTGTTGCCGGCGCGATGCCGCTGGCGTTCATGCTGGGCAACGGCGCCGGCATTCCGGCAACCTTCATCTTCGTGACGCTGGTGATGCTGGCCTTTTCGGTCGGCTACGTGGCGATGTCGCGGCATGTCACCAATGCCGGCGCCTTCTACGCCTATGCCGCGCGCGGTCTCGGCGGACGGGTCGCCGGCGCCGTGGCGGTCGTGGCGGTGGTTGCCTACAACGCCATGCAGTTTGGATTGATCGGCCTGCTGGGCGGCATCGCCGCCGGTGTCTTCGGCGAACTCGGGCTGACCCTGCCCTGGTGGGGATGGAGCCTGATCGCCGTCCTGCTGGTCGGCATACTCGGCTACCGTCAGGTCGACCTGTCGGCAAAGGTTCTGGTCGTGGCCGTCGCGCTCGAATACCTGATCGTCCTGATCGTGGACTTTGCAATTCTCGGCAAGGGCGGCGCGCACGGGCTGGCGCTGAACCTGTTCGATCCGAACGCGATGTTTTCGGGTTCGCTGACTGCCGCGATCCTGTTTTGCCTAGGATCCTTCATCGGCTTTGAAGCGACGACGATCTACGCCGAGGAAGCCCGCGACCCGGAAAAGACCATTCCGCGCGCCACCTATCTTTCGGTGCTGATGATCGGCATCTTCTTCGTTTTCACCACCTGGCTGATGATCGTTGGCATAGGCGCCGAGAAACTGGTGCCGACCATCCAGGGCTACGGCGATCCGTCGGCACTTTTCTTCGACCTCGCCGGGCGCTATGTCGGCGGTCCCGTGCCGACGATCGCCGGCATTCTGCTGGTGTCGAGCCTGTTTGCCGCGTTGTCGGCCTTCCACAACTACATCGCCCGGTACAGCTACGTGGCGGGACGCGAAGGCCTGCTGCCAGCAGCCTTCGGCCGCACCCACGCGGACCACCAGAGCCCGCACATCGGCTCGGTAACTCAAACGATCGGCGCCCTGGTCGTGCTGGCAATCTTCGCCGGGCTCCGACTCGACCCGGTGCTCAACATGTTCACCTGGATCAGCCAGGTCGGCACGCTCGGGGTCCTCGGCATGATGACCGTCACCTCGCTCGCCGTCATCGCCTTCTTCCGTAAGAAACACACCGGCGCGCCGGCGCTGTCGACCGTGATCCTGCCTGCCTTGTCGGGGCTCATCATGGCCGCCCTGTTCGTCTACATCTTCCTGCATTTCGGCGACCTCACCGGCACCACCGGTGGCGTGCTCGGGATCATCCTGCCGGCGTTGATTCCGGCCGCCGCCGTGGTCGGATACATGTTGGCGTTGCGGCTGGAGAGGGCCGATCCCGTCCGCTTCGCCAATATGGGAGTAAACCAGATTTAGGAAACGATGGACGGAATCGAATTCCGTTCGGAAGATGGCGGCAGCGCTAAATAATCGCGCTGCCGCGATCGGTCTGGATGACGCCCCGTGCGAGACGTCCTCAGCCAAGTGGCTCGACTGCTGAATCGGGGCCAGCCTGGATTGTGTATCACCCTGAGCCGTTCCGGCGCCGGGATATCCACCACGAATAGGCCACACATGCGAGTGCTGCGGTCAGCAGGATAGCCAGCACCGCCGGGCCGACGCGATCATCCGACAAGCCGAAAAGAGGCAGCGACACGGTGAGCAGCCCCGCCGCCCGAAAGACGAGGCCGCCGAAACGGTGAGTTCCCGTCCAGACGTCCCGATCCGCAAGGGTCCAGGGTGTTCTGATACCGAACCATCGGTTGGGCTGCAGGAGCGGCATTCGAGCACCGACGACGGTCATGATCACGCCGAGGACAATGGGCATCAGCCGAAGGCGGTTCGTCTGGAATCCAAGCGCCGAAGCAATCAAGAAGGCCTGCAGCAGGATGAGCAGCAAAAGGCCGATGAGCCACGCCTGGTCCGGCGCAAAACTTCTTGCGGGTTCGCCGGGTGCCTGCCTGTTCTCGACCTGCCGCCCCGGCCACAGGTGCAGCACCATCCACAGCACGGCGAGCAACACCGGCGCACCAAGCAATGCGACCCAGCGGCCCGCAAAGACGTCCGCTTCGCCCGACGCCGACCAGTGAACCGCAATGCGTGCATCCGGCGACGTGAAGAGTGCCGCGACGATGCCGCTCAGTACCATCACAATGAGCGCTATCAGCCTTCGGAGAATGAGAGGTCTCCCTGTTCGACCATTTGCCAGTTCAGGCGGCCGGTTCGCAGCGCCGCGTCGGCTCGCGCTACCGCGAAGGAATGCTGCCCCGAATCGGCGTCAGGATCAACGGCATGGCCAAACACGGCCTCGCATTCGCTGTGAGCCTGATTGTAAACCCTTTCTTAACTCACATTAGCAACGGATAAATAACGTACTTTTCTTGCCTGAAAACTGGCGATAGGGTAGTAATCTTTAAGTTTCCGCCGCGAATTTGGAAACAATATTACGCTGGCAAACTGACGATTGTCACATTCGAGAGGCATGGCCAACGCGCTCAGCGTAGGGGGGAACCTATGGTGTCGCCTTATGCAGATTTCATCAAGAAGCTCCACAGGGACAAAGCGTTCCGGCAGGCATTCGCCGATGATCCGCGCGGCGTTCTTCGCGCGAGCGGGCTCGATCCAGACCTCCTTGACCTGCCTTCCAAGATCGATTTCGACGCGCTGGAACGGCGTATCGACGCGCAAATTTCCTCCGCTCCGCCGGATGCGGCCACACTGAGGCATGCGTCGGCACAGGAACTGTGGGACAAGTTCAATTTCATCCGCGTCAACTATGATCTTGCGTCGCCGTCGATCCCAGCGACGAGCATCATCTACGGTACGACGGCAACCACCTCCGTCATATCCCTTGTTACGGCGCAGGGCAGTGCAGCCCGCACGGATGTGGAGTTGGCGCGTCTCGGCCGGTTGCGCAAATTGACCCGGCTGCCAGCAACGGCCCTCAGTTTTACGGTGAGCGGACCGGACGGGAGATCACTGCACGGCCTCGGCATCGAAGCGATCAAGGCGCTGGTCGGCCGCCTGCGCTGAGCGGCCCGACGCTCGCAAGCATGGGAAGAACAAGGAGCTTGTCATGGGAACCGAAGCGGCGAGTTTCATCAACCGGTTGCGCAAGGACAAGGACTTTCGCCACCGCTTTGTCCAATCGCCCAAGGACGTGTTGTCCGAAGAGGGGCTGAACCCCGACGTGCTGGCGCTTCCCGACCGCATCGACGAACGGGATCTGCTGAAGAAACTCGAACACGTGTTTTCAGGGCGAGAGTGGCAAGACGAGTTCGCACGGGCCAAGCCGGAGACGTTGACGGCAGGGGAGTTGTGGGAGCGGTTCGGCGTGATCGGCTGGAAGGGGTCGGCAGCCGGGGGCGGCAAACCCGGGATCGACGTGTCGGTTGCCTCGGCGGTGGTCATCTACGGCGTCTCCGTGGTGACGTCCTCATCTACGCAAGTGGCGGCCGCCGGATCATTGGCCATGACATCGGTCGAGCAGTTGAGGTCACTGCGCGAACTGGCTCGCTTTCCAAAGGAGAAGCTCAGCTTCTCCATCGTCGGGCCGGATGGCGTTGCCATCGAGGGCGTGAACGCCGACATGCTCGCCGCCTTTCTCGCACGTGTGAAGTGATGGTGCGCCCCAATGCTTGACGTCTACGACGGTGATCCGACGAAGACAGTGCGCTGGTGGTCCGGCCCGTCCGAGCCACCACGTGTCTGCGTCTGGGAAATCACGCTGAAGTGCGATCTCGGATGCCGGCATTGCGGTTCGCGGGCGGGCGCTGAACGCCCTGGTGAGCTGACGCTCGAGGAGGCGCTCGACACCGTGAAGCAGCTTGCGGCGCTCGGCGTTCGCGAGGTCACTTTGATTGGAGGCGAGGCCTATTTGCGGGATGACTGGGTCGACATCGCCAGCGCAGTCACCAAGGCCGGAATGGCCTGCACCATGGTGACCGGCGGCTATCGCTTCGATGATTTCCGCATCCAGGAAGCGCTCGCGGCCGGCATCCGGCGGATCGGCGTGTCGATCGACGGCATCGGCGCGACGCACGACCACCTTCGTGGCCGCATCGGCAGCTACGAAGCAGCACTCGACGCGGCGAGACGGATCATGGCCACTGGCCGGATCGGGCTCAGCGTCAACACCCAGATCAACCGGCTTAGCCTGCCGGAATTGCCGGCCCTTGCCGACCTGTTGGTCGAGATCGGCGCGAGCGCCTGGCAAGTGCAGCTGACGGTCGCTCTCGGCCGCGCGGCGGACCGCCCGGGCCTTCTGCTGCAGCCCTACGATATGCTCAACGTGATGCCGCTGCTCGCAAGGCTCAAGCGGACGGTGCTGGAGCCGGGCGGCGTCCAGCTCTTCCCTGGCAACAACATCGGCTATTTCGGTCCGCACGAGCCCTATCTGCGCTACGGCGGCGCCGACGGGCATACATGGAGTGGTTGCCTCGCGGGCCAGGCTGCGCTGGGCCTTGAAGCCGATGGCACATTGAAGGGCTGTCCCTCCTTGCCGAGCGCCGACTATGGTGCGGGCTCGGTGCGCACCAGCTCTATCGAGGACATGTGGCGGTCGAGTGAGCGTATACGCGACCTCGGCGCCAGGACACGCTCCGATCTTTGGGGTTTCTGCGCCACCTGCGAACACGCCGATCGCTGCAAGGCCGGCTGCACATGGACGGCACATGCGCTGTTCGGGCGTCCCGGGAACAACCCGTTCTGCCACCACCGGGCACTGACGCTCGCGGGCCAGGGCCTGCGCGAGCGGATCCGTCTGGTCCAGCGTGCCCCCGGCGTGCCGTTCGACTACGGCCGCTTCGAGATCATCGAGGAGCCGCTCGATGGCGAGGAAGGCAATCAAGGCGGGCTCGAGGAGCTTGCCGCGCTTGCGACGCTCTTGGGCGCGGCCGGCGGTGGCGTCTGGTCGAACGCCGGGCTGCGGGCGGCGACGGCAAAGACGGCGCAGCCCCGTCACCGGGAGGCCGCACGATGAATGCGACCGGTACCGACCTTCAACGCCCGCTCGAACTGGGAATCATGTTCACGCACCGTTGCCCGATCGCCTGCCGCCATTGCGGCATCCTTTCCGGCCCGGACAATTTCGACAGCATGGCCATGGAATTGGCGGAGCGCTGCATCACCGAGGCGGCCTCACTCGATCCCAGGCCGTCGACGATCGTCTTCACCGGCGGCGAGCCGATGATGTACCCGCAACACCTGGAGCGCCTGCTTGGCGTGGCCAACCAGCTGGGATTTGCGACACGGGTGATCACCAACGGTTTTTGGGGCCGCAATCAAGCCACCGGTCGGCGCCTTCTCTACCGGCTCCAGCTCGCCGGGCTTGATTCCCTCAACTTCAGTGCCGACAAATTTCACCTGGAATTCCTTCCGGCCGAGGTTTTCCGTCGCGCAATCGAGATCGCCTGGGAAGCCGGTTTTCCGGTCATCGTCAACACGGTCCTCAATATGCCGGGCGATCCTGTCGCCCTGTTCTCGAAACTTTACGGCATACCCACCGAGAAGATCCGCCTCTTCGACGAGGACGAGTTCATCAGGCAGGTGGCTACCGATACAGTGCCGCCCGAATTGACCCAGATGGTGAACCTCTCGTTTGGCAGGCTTGTCGGCCTCGGACGCGCCGCCGAATACCCCGAAGAGCACTACCGCTCGGATCTCGCCACCTACACGTACACGCCTTGCCAAGAAGTGGTGAACCGACCGGTCATCTACCCCGACGGCAGTCTTCAGGCGTGCTGCTGCGCCGGCGGCAAGATCGCAAGCTTCACGGTCGGCAACGTGCGTGAGCGTTCGCTCGCGGATCTGTTTGACGAGATGCAAACGCGGACGCATTTCCGGTTCATAAATCAGTTCGGTCCGCGCGCACTCCATGAGGCGATTGCGGAAATGAGCCCAGATCGTTCCTCCGACCCTGACGGCTACGCCTCGATTTGCGACGTCTGCGTCGCGGCCACGAAAGGCTTGTGCGCGAAGGAAGTCGATGCGCGCCTCGATCACTGGCTGCTCAAGCGATTTCTCGAGAAGTATGAATTTTCGGTCGCGAGCGAACCGAAGCCGTCGGAGCTGGCGGAGCGTGACGGGGAAGGCGTGATCGCGGCCGGCTTTTTCGACACCGGCCGGCGACTGGCTGGCCCGCCGGAAGATATGAAAATTTCAACTGGATCGCTTGAAAATGTAATATGAGTAACATATAATAAAAAATCTTGAAAAGTGCTGAAACCTGCGCTGATATTTAGTTGGCGCGGCATTTATATTTGTATAAGCAACAGAAATATATCGAATCGCTTGATTGGTATTTCTTAGTGCGGGTGTAATTCTGTGGCCAGGACGGATTTTCGGAGCATCGATGGTTATATCGATGCGGCAGGAGCGGCGTCCCATGAGTATGCTTTCTCCAGTTGACCAAGCGACGTCGTCGACGGTCGTGTGCTGTCTTGAGCTGGAAATACGCGACGAAGACGGACGGCTTCCGCAAGGAAACATGTTCCCGGTACTGACCCATCTCGACAGCGGACGCACCTGGCGCATCCTTCGCTACGCCCGCGCCTTCGACGGTTTGCTGTTCAGGGCTTTGCCGCCCGGCAAGTTCAGACTGCATGTTGCGAGCCCGCGGCACGAAACGGTGCAGATGGAGATCATGCTTGCCGCGGGTGGGCGCGAGCGGATCAATCTGCAACTGAAAAGAAAGCCGGGGCGCCAACCGCTGATCATCGATATCGGCGGCGCCGACGAGGATACGCTGATCCCTGCCCGCCATTCGGTCTCTCGGCTCGTATCCTGTCTCCTCAGTGATCGCGCCGTCCTCAATGCGGTCGAGGCGCCGCTTGATGCGTTGGATGCGATCGAAAAAAGCGAGCGGCACCATGTCCGGCGGCTGCTTTGCATAGGATTTCCCACCCCGCGCCGGCCGCTTGCCCAGCGGCTGTTCTGGAGCATTGTCGACCGGCGCTGCCGTCTCGAGGCATTGCTCGCCACGGTGTTCGCCAATGTGGCGGTCACCGAAATGCTGAATTGTGAACCAGCTCAGGTGGCCGATGAAGCGCGGACGGCAGTCGACGGACTGGACCGCCTGGATATCGCCGACGCGTTGATGATGCTGGCGCTCTACAGCGCGCCATGGAAGGCGGTGATGTCCGAAGTCTGCCGCACCCAGGCCGGAATTCGCGACGTGCTTATTCCAGCCGGCCTTGCCCACATGCTGCAGCCCGATGCAAACCCGGCAATTCCGACGCGGCCGAGCGCGCGCGGGCGCTGGGCCGGGGAGCCGTCCGACCAGACCGTGCTCGAGGCAGGTCCGCTGATAGCGCGCATCGCCCTGGTGATAGCTGGCGCGTCCGAGGCACAGCCGGCCTATTTCGCAATGTTCGACCCGGTCATCAGACAGATGCGGGAGGGCAACGCATGACCGCCGGCAGGAAACCAACCACGCTGACCTTGCTGACGTCCTACCAATGCACGGCGGCCTGCGAGAACTGCTGCTTCGCGTCGCATCCCGGGATCGCGGAGAAACTGCCGTTGTGGCGCATGCTCGATGCCATTGACCAGGCGGCGGAGATGCCGTCGATGAAGCTTGTGGTCTTCTCCGGCGGGGAATGCTTCATGCTGGAAGATGAGCTTGTCGTGGCGGTTGCGCGCTGCACCGAGCGAGGGCTCGCCAGCCGGTGTGTCACCAACGGCTATTGGGCGAAGTCGGCGCAAGCCGCGCACGCACGCCTCGAGCCGCTCTACAGGGCTGGTCTGCGTGAAATCAACTTAAGCACCGGCGACCACCATCAGCAGTTCGTACCGGTCGAGCGCATCGCCTATGGCGCAGCCGCAGCGATCAGGCTCGGCATGAACGCCGTCGTCGTGGTGGAGCGCGAAATGGACCGGACTTTTCATGCCCAGGGACTACTCTCTCACCCGGAGATGGCAGCGATCCGCGACCATCCCAACCTCATTGTGTTCGACAGTCCCTGGATGGCGATGGAGGATCGCGATTCCGTGCGGCATGGCCCCGCCAGCCTGACCAACCACCTGAACATTCACCGCCGCGCCCCGTGTGAAAGCGTGCTGGACACAATGGTGGTCAATCCGCGCGGCGAGGTCGGCGCCTGCTGCGGTTTGACGCGCGAACAGATTCCCGAAATGCAGATCGGATCGCTTCAAGACGCTACGCTCGTGGAACTCGCGGAAGCCGCCGGCAATGATTTCCTGAAGATATGGCTCGCGGTAGAGGGGCCGGAGCACATACTCGCCTGGGCTTCCACGATCGATCCACGCATCGACTGGGAGAACCGTTTCAATCATCACTGTGACGCATGCCGCGCGCTCTATGACGATGCATTGGTGCGCGACGTGCTTGCCCACCATTGGCGCGAGCGGCGCGACGACGTGCTTTACCGTTATCGGCTGGCTCATCAAAAACCCGAGGCAGAATGGCCGGACCAGTCCACCCGGCATACGCCAATCGCCTCATCCCGGCAGGAGGCCATAGACCATGCATGATAGCGATCTCATCAGAAAACTCGTCAGCGATAACCCTCCGGAAAAAGTCAGGAACCTGTCAGAAAGACTTGCGTCCGACCCGAGCCTACTCGAGAAATTCGTCGACAAGCCGTCAGCGGTGCTGAAGGATCACGGCCTTGCGGTGAGCGGCGACATCAAGCTCGGCGACCGTGAAAAGGCGATGATCCGGATGTTCTCCGATCCTCGCGTCATCGAATTGTACAACAGCGGCAAGATCGACGACCTGCGCGCCCACATCACGGACAAGTACAGGGAAATCGTGATCACCAATCCCGGCGACACCCACGCAGTGGCGGTCGCGGACTTCGACGTGGCTATCGAGGTCGAGGTCGTCGCCGTTGCGGTGGCCGTCGCGGCGATCGTTGTGGCGGGTGCAGCCGACAGGTTTTCCAAGCTGGCAACGATCGAGGCCGAGGCGGGAATTCTCAGCGCCAAGGTGGCGGCGCTCGAGGCTCGGGTCAATCTTGTCGACAAGCTCGATGCGAAGGTCACCCGTCTCGAGCAGCGCATTCGCTGACGCGGCATCACCGGGTGAACGCCCATAGCGTTCACCCCCGTGTCTTCGTCCGTGTGGACACTGGAGGGCTGGTATGCGGCAAAGGGAACTGTTGCGGGAATTTGTGACGGCACCTCCACCGGTCGGGCTGGCCCGGCTGCGCGACGACATCGCTGCCGATCGCAGGGTGCTCGACAGTTTCTGTGATCATCCCGGAACGGTGTTGCGGACCTATGGCGTGAACGCCGACCAGACGATTGCGCTTGGCGACCGCGAGAAGGCAATCATCCGGCTGTTTTTCGACCCTCAGGTGGTCGAGCTGCACAGCCGTGGGGAACTCGACCGGCTACGCGAGTACATCCTTGCGCATCATCCTGAAGTCGGCATCGCCAACCCGACCGACCTGGCCGGGGCGTTTGCCTATGTCGACGTCGACGTGGCGATCATTGCCGAAGCCGTGGCAGTGGCGGTTGCGGTGACGGCGATCGCCGTCACCGGTTCCTTCAAGTCTGGAAGCACGGTTGGCAAGGCGATCGAGCCTCTCGCAGCGCGCATTTCGGTTCTGGAGAGCCGGTTGGCGAGCCTGTCGCGGCTGGAAGTCCGCCTCGCTGAACTGGATCGGCGAACACAGCAAGCCTCGGAGGCCGCCAATGCGAAAGGCCGCTAATTCGAAAGTGCTGCTGTGCGTGATGCCGTTCCTGCCGATTGAAAGGCCGGCCCTGGGCGTAAGTCTGTTTGCCGCGCGTCTGCGACAGCAAGGCATTGCATGCGACGTATTCTACGCCAATCACCGCTTTGCCGACCGCATCGGCTTTCCGCTCTATCAGCGGATTGCGCAAAGCGCTCCGACGCACGACCTGCCGGGGGAATGGGTGTTCAGCCGCGCACTTTGGAGGCACGACGCGCTACCCGACGAGGCCTTCGATAGATATGCCAGGACCACGCCTGGCGATTACTACCCCAACGCCTTCCTGGGTCAGATCCGCTACGCGCGGGAGCAGGCTCCTCAGTATATCGACGATCTGGCGGAAATGATCGACCTTCAAGACGTCGACATTGTCGGTTTCTCGAGCACCTTTCAGCAGAACCTCGCAAGCCTTGCCATGGCCAAGGCGCTCAAGGCGCGCGCGCCAAACCTCCATGTCGTGTTCGGCGGCGCCAATTGCGAGGGTGAGATGGGGCTTGAACTGCATCGCAGCTTCACCTTCATCGACGCGGTCTGCCGCGGCGAGTCCGATACGAGTTTTCCGCAGTTGATCGAGGCCGTTCGCAAAGGTGCGGACATGTCCGCCATTGGCGGCCTTGTCTATCGCGGTTCGGCAGGCGAAACGGTCGAGAGCCTTGTGCCACAAGCCGCGATCCGCGACATGGACAGCCTCCCCTTCCCCGATCACAGCGATTTCCTCGCCGCGTTCGAGCGGTCCACGGCGCCGCAATTCATCGAACCGGAGCTAACGATCGAAACCTCGCGCGGATGCTGGTGGGGCGAAAAGCACCACTGCACCTTTTGCGGCCTCAACGGCCTCGGTATCGGCTACCGAGCAAAGTCGGCGGACCGCGCGCTGGCCGAGTTCCGCCATCTGCGCGACAGCACGGGGATTCATACCTTTTTCGCAACCGACAACATTGTCGACATGCGCTACTTCGCGACGGTGTTTCCGTCCCTGGTGGAGGATGGCACCAAGCTGCAGCTGTTCTACGAGACCAAGGCAAACCTCAAGAAGGACCAGATCGGGGTTCTCAGGCGCCTGGGAACGACCTGGATGCAGCCCGGAATCGAGCACCTGAACACGCATGTGCTCAAGCTCATGGACAAGGGCATTCGCGGCATCCAGAATGTGCAGACCTTGAAATGGGTCCGCCAGCACAAGATGCTGGTCACCTGGAACGTTCTCTGCGGCTTTCCTGGAGAACGGCCGGAGGACTATGAGGAAGCCATCCGTTTCATGCGGTCGATACGTCACCTGACCCCGCCGTCGTCCTTCGCTGCGTTTCGGCTGGACCGATTCTCGCCGATGTTCGACCGGCCGGACGATTTCGGGCTTTCCGACATCAAGCCATACCCATCCTATGACCTTTGCTACCCGGGCGTTTCACCAGATGCACGGGCGCGCATCGCCTATTTCTTCACCTACCGCGGGACCACCGACGCGCAGACGCTGGAGGGGATCAATCGCGCCTGGCGCGAGGCGCAGGACTGGAAGCAGGAGCACCGGCACGCCGCGCTGAGCGCTATCGTCGGCACCGATCTGGTTACGATCATCGACCTGCGGCCGGATCACCCGGTTCGCCCTTACATATTGGTCGGGGACGATCGGCTCGTCTATCTCGGCCTCGACAGCATTCAATCCATTGCTTCTCTCACCGCCAATTTGCGCGGCGTTGCCCCCGATCGCGCTTGGGACGAGGAAACCGTGGCCAAAACGGTGCAAGGCTTCATCCAAAGCGACCTCGTTCTCCAGGAGGACGATCTCTACCTTGCGCTGGCGATCCAAGTTGCCGCCGACACGAGCCAGGATGCCGAGCACGTGGATATGGCGGCGCCATCGATGCGCTTTGCCCGACAAGACGAAGCGGCGGTGACCTGAGCCGGTGCAATGAAGCCAATCGATTTGCCTCGCATGGAGGGTTTCCAAATTTTGCTTCGCGGCGAACTCTTCGTCGAACAGGCGCGGCGGCGCGTATCGTCGACCGTCGACGAATATCACTGGACCACGCACGCCGAGAAGGTTGGCGGACCCAAGCCTGTTCAAGAAGCGGCAGTCATTGAAATCGGTGACGACGGCAAGGTTGCGAACTATTCGCTGTTTTCATCCGGCGCCGTGCTTCACCGCGCCGTTTTCGGTCAGAACCGCGCGCTCCTGACCTTGCGCGACGGCAACGAGCATGAGTTGGCGCTGACTGTCGCACCCGACCTCGTGCTTCAACAGAATTTGCTTCTGCAGCTTTCGCGCTGTCTTGCCGCGCTCGATCGCGATGAAGGTCCGCGGAAACTTCACTACTTTTCGCCCGAAGCGCTGGCAGTGCGCGAGTTCGACGTCGCGCCTGCCGGAGCGCTGGACTGGGAGACGTCGATCGGCATACGGCTCAACATGAGCGCCAGTGGCGCCCTGGTCTCCGCCGTGGGAATGGACGAGAAGGGAACGCTTATCGGGCGGGCGGGCACGCCGGTGTTCCACGCGGCGCCGATTGAGACCCTTCGCGGTGCCGAGGAAAGCATCGAACCACCACCGCCTCCCCCTGGCATCGACCGCGAAGAAGTTACAATCGAAAGCGAGGATATCACGCTGCACGGCCTGTTCGTACACGGACGCGAACCCGCCGGGCCTAGTCCGGCCTGCCTGTTCCTGAATGGATCGGGCTCCATCACCCGCTGGGGCGGTGCGCCCGGCATGCGCCTGAAGACACTCGAGACGATGGATGCGCTCGCGCAAGTCGGCGTAGCCAGCCTGGCGATAGATGCGCGCGGAGCAGGCAAAACCGGATTCGGCAAGGCCGACCGCCCCTTGGGCGCGACGCGGCTGGCCGATGCCGCCGCCGCCTGGCGCTGGCTCGCCGCGCGCGCCGACGTCGACGCCCTGCATCTTTTCGCGGCCGGTCATAGCCTGGGCGCCCTTGTGATCCTGCAGCTGTTGTCGGCCGACCCGGCCCTGGCGCCGGCGGGTCTGATCCTGCTCGCGCCCCCCGGCAGGCCGTTGCGCGACATCCTGATGGAACAGAATGCACGCGAGAGCGCACGCCTACAGGTGTCGGAGGAAGAGGCCGGCAAGCGAGACGCGGCACTACGGCAGTGGCTCGACCGGGAAGCAAGGACAGATGGCGCGGAACTGCGGCTCGGGGGCCTGAGACCGCTCACCGATCCGGCCGTTCTCGAAACCGATCCACGCGCAGCGGTTGGAGCCGTCCGCTGTCCGATGCTGATCTTGCACGGCGACAAAGACATTCAGACATCGGCAGACCGTGATGCCAAAGCGCTGCACCGCGCCGCCCGCAGCCACAATGTCCGCTCCACATACAAGGAAATCCACAACGCCGACCATCTATTCCGGCTCGAGCCCGAAATGTCGACGCCGGAGCGTTACCGCCAGGATCTGCCACCGAACCCGGAGTACCTCGCAGCCGTTGCTGAATGGATTGCCGGACTTGCTGCCAGTGCACCCAAACCGCGACGTTGACGCCGAGTGCGTCACGCTTGGCCAAATACATTCTGGCGAAGCGTTCGATTGTAGATAGAAATTATCGGCGCCCGACCTTAGTCATGGCGCTTGTCGCAAGTTTTTTTCTGTATTTCTTTCTATAACATTTTATTTTAATAATACAGATTAAAATAAATCTGTTGACGATGGGCATTGCAAACTTTAAGTTGCTTGCGCGGCGCAGATGCGAGCCGCTAGAGCGTAGTGAAGCCGTCCGATTTGGAGGCCGATCAGGAGTCTGTTCGTCTTGGAAGCGACAGACGAGACCGTTCGGCAACGCTACCTCCGACTAGTTTTTTCGGGAGGGCCGGCATGGTCCGACGTAGAAGTCGCACGTCCGACGAAGTCGCTTCCAAGCGACGTTCTGCGCCTGAGCCGTCAGAGGGCCCACGATCGCGGGAGCTCGCCATGAGTGCTGAAAATGCCTATTCGAACTACTGCCTGAAAGGGTTTGAGGTGGCGCAGCAATATGCAGCGCGCGCCCAGGAACTCTACGGCCGCAGCCGCCAGCAGCTGGAAGAGGCCGAAGTCCCGGCCCGTGATCAACTCCAACAAATCATGGCCTCGTGGCAGCGGGCGTTGAGCGAGGCTGGCAACGGCGACGACGCGCAACAGCGCGCCGCCTCTGCATGGCTCGATCACGCGCGCCAGTACGGGCAAGTGATCAGCAAGCATCAGAACAGCGTCGGGCAGACCATCAAGGACTTGGGCGAGCAGTTGGCGTCCGCATATGACGAAGCTCAGCAAAAGGCACGCGCGAATTTTTCGGACTACCTGGCCGACCTGCAGACACTGGCGAGCGGCAAATCCGACGAATGACATTGCTCTGTTTGGGGTCGGCATATGACGGCAATCCCCATATCCGGCAACATAAGTGCCGAACGTCGTTCGCTGCTCGGCAAGTTGCTTGGCTCGGCCGGACTGCAGCCCCCCGCGTCAGGTGATCCGCTACTGTCGCCCCGCAGTCACGCTGGCCTGGCATCGCTTTCCTGGGCCCAGCAGCGCCTGTGGTTCATGCAGCGCCTCGCGCCGGCAAGCCCTTTCTACAATGTGCCTCTGAACTTGCCCCTGCGCGGGCCTCTGAACGTGGCGGCGCTCAAGCGCGCCCTGGATCACGTGATTTCACGCCATGCCGCACTGCGCACTGTGTTCACTGACATTGCCGGCGAGCCGATGCAGCAGGTGATGCCACCCGGCCCGGTGCCGATGCCGCTGCTCGACCTAATGCATCTTGAGCCGAAGGAACGCGAGAAGGCAGCGCGCCGCGAGGCCGGCGAACAGGGGCGGCTGACGTTTGACCTGCGGCATGGGCCCATGGTGCACGCGCGTTTGCTGCGACTGTCGATGCATGAACACTGGCTCCTGCTGACCCTGCATCACATCGCTTGTGACGGCTGGTCAATGCAGGTCCTGCTGCGCGAACTGGCTGCCGCCTATGGGGCGTTCGTCGCCAACCGGCCCTCCCCGCTGCAACCCCTGACGATCCAGTATGCCGATTTCGCCGAATGGCAGCGCCAGTATTTCAGCGGCGAGCGGCTGGAGACGGAACTGTCCTATTGGCGCCGGCAGCTCGCCGATCTGCCGCAATTGGCGCTGGTGCCGGACCGACCGCGTCCGGACGAGCCGAGCTTCGAAGGCGATTTCGAGGAGTTGAGCATCGGGGCCGCCGTGCTCGTTTTGCTGAAACGGGTGGCAAGCGAAGAAGGCGCTACGCTGTTCATGGTGCTGTTGGCAGGCCTTGCCGCGTTGCTGCAGCGCTACACCGGCGACGAGGACATCGCGATCGGCGCCCCGATCGCCAATCGCACGCGGCCCGAGGTCGAGGCGCTGATCGGTTTTTTCGTCAATACACTCGTGTTTCGTATCGACGCCAGTGGCAGGCCGACCTTCCGCGAACTGGTGCGCCGTGTGCGGCAGACCGCGCTCGATGCCTACACACATCAGGACATGCCCTTCGAGAAGTTGGTCGAAGCGCTCCAGCCCGAGCGCCAGCCTAACCGCAATCCGTTGTTTCAAATCGGGCTGGTGCTGCAGAACGCATGGAACATCGATAGCGGCAGTGCACTGCCGGCTCAGGATTCGGTAGTCTCCATCGAACGCGGGACCTCGATTTTCGATATCGCATTCCACCTGCATGAGCATGCCGGCGGGATTTCCGGAGGCATGGAATACAGCACCGCGCTGTTCGATCCCCAGACGGCCGCGCGCATGGTCAGGCATTTCTGCTTCCTGCTGAACTCGGCGGCGGCAGACCCCGACCAGCCGATCGATACGATCGCGATGCTCGACCGGGACGAGCGGAACCGGTTCCGGCACGCTTCCGAGGGCAAAGCGGTCGCCTTCGACGAGACGCCGCTCTGCCAGCAATTCGAGCGCTTCGCAGCGAACGCACCTGACCGTATCGCACTTGCCGGCCCCGCGGGCACCTTCACATATGGGGCGCTTGATCAGCAGGCTGAAAAACTCGCCGCCGGACTTGAGGAAGCCGGCGTTCGGCCGGGCGAACCGGTACTGTTGCTGCTCGACCGCTCCCCTGCGGCCGTGGTCGCGATGCTCGCCGCGCTGAAGGCAGGCGCGGCGTTCGTACCTCTCGATATCGATCTCCCGATCGAGCGCTTGCGCTATATTGCCGAGGATACCGGGGCGCGCCACGTCCTCACCGAGCCTGCGGCGTGGGAGCGCGTCGAGGGCGCGCTGTCGTTGCTCGAATGCCGGCCACTTTTCGTCAGCGCAATGGCGCGCGACCCCACCACTGCCCCGCGTGCAGCTGAGCGCGCATCAGGTGAAGTGGCCTACATCATCTACACTTCAGGCTCGACGGGTCAGCCGAAGGGCGTGGTCATCGGGCAGCGTGGACTGGCCAATGTTCTGGCGGCCCAACGACGACTGCTCGACACGACGGCGGAAAGCCGCGTGCTGCAGTTCGCCTCGCTCAGCTTCGACGCCGCCGTGTTCGAACTCGGCCTCGCCCTCGGCGTCGGCGCCACGCTGGTGATCCCGGGAACGGAGCAACGCATGCCCGGTCCCGGGCTCGCCCGGCTGATCGACGAGGCGCGCGTCACCCACGCGGTGTTGCCGCCTTCCGCGCTGTTCGCGTTCGATGCATCGGGGTTGCGAACTCTCACCACGCTGATGGTGGCAGGCGAAGCCTGTCCGGCCTCGATAGTGGCACAATGGGCGCCCGGCAGGCGCTTCTTCAACCTGTACGGCCCCACGGAAACGACCATCTGGGCGACGTGGCAGCGATGCGAGGATTTTTCGCGCGCGCCGACCATCGGTGTGCCGATCGACAATATGCGCGCCTTCGTCCTCGATGCGCACGGAGAGCCGGTTCCGATCGGCGTCCCAGGTGAGCTCTGTCTGGCAGGGATCGGACTGGCGCGGGAATATCTTGGCAGGCCGCAACTGACGGCCGAGCGGTTTGTCGAGCTGCCGCTGGGCAATGGCCCTGTCGAACGAATCTATCGCACCGGCGACCGCGTGCGATTGCTTGCCGACGGGCGCATCGACTTCATCGGCCGCATCGATCGCCAGGTCAAGCTTCGCGGTCACCGCATCGAACTCGGCGAAGTCGAGGCGGCATTGCAATCGCATCCCGAGATCGCCGAGGCGGCGGTCGCCGTGCGCGAGGTCGGCGCTGGAGATGCGCGTCTCGTCGCATACGTGGTGCAGCGCGACGACCCGCGCGCACCTGACGCACAGTTCGAGAGCGCAGCTTCCAGCGAGCAGGTGGAACACTGGCACCGCATCTACGATGAAACCTACGGTACGATCGCGGAAGCTACCGACCCGGCATTTGTGATCGATGGCTGGAACAGCAGCTACACGGGCCTGCCGCTCGACGAGCGGACGATGCGAGAGTGGCTGGCAAGCACGGTTGAACGATTGAATTCTCTCGCAGCCGAGCAAGCCCTCGAAATTGGCTGCGGCACGGGGTTGCTGGCTTTTCGCCTGGCACCCAAGGCCCGTCGCTATGTGGCAACCGACATCTCGCAAGGCGCGCTTGATCATATAGCCAAGCATGCGGCCGGCACCGGGATCAAGGGCATCGAGTTCCGTCGTTGCGCAGCGCACGAGGTCGCGGCCCAATCGATGGATGCGGTGGACCTGGTGATCCTCAATTCGGTCGTGCAGTACTTCCCGAGCGAACGCTACCTGATCGACGTGATAGGCGCCGCGTTGTCGACGCTGGGTACCCGCGGCACCGTATTCATAGGTGATGTGCGGAGCCTGGCGCTGCTGGAGTGTTTCGCAGCCTCCGTGGAGTTGTACCGGGCCGAGTCCGACCTGCCGCTGGCCACCTTGCAGGAACGTGTGGCGCGCCGCCTGGGGCTGGAACAAGAGCTGGCGGTCGATTCCGAATTTTTCCTCGCGCTGGCAGCGGATTTCCCCGGCATCCGGGCCGTTGAAATTCTGACCAAACCGTGCCGTGCCGATAATGAGCTGACGCTTTTCCGATATGACGTCATGCTCCATGTCGGCTGGTCGCCCGAGGTTGTGGAGGCGGGGGACACCTGTGACTGGGCGAGCGTGGGCAGCGCCGAAGCGCTGCTGCGGACGTTGCGGGCACTTGACGGGAAAACCCTGCTGGTCGCCGACATTCCAGGCCGAACCGTCGCAGCCGAGATGCTCGCCGCCGCGGAGGTCATGAGCAGCGATGGATCGCGCTGCGTCGGTGATCTGCGCTCGAACGCAGGACAGGTGACCGTGCAGGGGCTTGACGCCGACCAGTTGCTCGCTTGCGCAGCCGAAGCCGGCTGCAAGGTCGAGCTTCATGTTGCGGGACGCCATGCGACCGGTCACATCGACGCCGTGTTCCGTCCGCTCGCAATGAACCGGGCGGGCCGCGGGCCGATCCCGCGGCGGACTCTTGGAGGCGGCGCCGGGCACCGGCGGCGCTGGACCAACAACCCGCTGCAATCCGCCTTCGCGCGCAAGATGGTGCCGCAGGTCCGCGCCTTCCTTGCCCAGCGTTTGCCGGCCTACATGATCCCGGCGCGCTTCCTGCTGCTTGACGCGCTGCCGATGACCGCGAGCGGCAAGATCGACCGCCACCGCCTGCCGAAGATAGACGGTATGCGGCCTGAACTCGGAGCTGAGTACGTTGCCCCGTCGACAGCCGCTGAACTGCGGCTCGCCGCCATCTGGGGCGAAATATTGCGGCTTGAGCAGGTAGGCATCAACGACAATTTCTTTGAGCTCGGCGGTGACTCCATCCTCGGCATCCAGGTGGTCAGTCGCGCTGGTGAAGCGGGGCTGTCGATCGAGCCGAACGACATCTTCGTCCACAAGACACTGGCCCTGCTCGCTCGCGCCGCGAAGCCGACCGAATCCGTTGAAGAGAACGTTGGCGAAGAAGAGGACGTTGGGGGGTTCGCCCGTCATATCAAGGCGGAGGATCTGGTCACGTTGATGTCGCGCCTCAACCGTGGGCAGGGAGGCCAAGATTGAACACGAACAGCGTTGACGTTGAAGACTTCTGGCCACTGGCGCCGCTCCAGGCGGCGATGCTGGTCGCCAGTCTGCGTGCGCCGGAAAGCGGCGTCTTCATACAGCAGGAGGTGATGTCGCTGCCGGAGCCCGTCGATGCGCACGCGTTCCAGACGGCGTGGCATGAACTGGTTCGGCGCACGCCTGCACTGCGCACATCCTTCCATTGGCAAGACCTTGAGCAGCCGGTACAAGTTGTTCACCGTCACGTCGCACTGGCTTTCGAACGACTCGACTGGCGACATCTCGACACGGCCGCCTTCGAAGCTCAGCTGGCACAGTATCTGGGGGACAGCCGCCGGGCGGGCTTCGTGCTCGATCGTCCACCCTTGATGCGGTTGGCGCTGATCCGCGGCCGCGCCGGCCAAGTGAGATTTGTCTGGCAGTTCCATCACATCCTGCTCGACGGATGGAGTGCGCAACTGCTGGCAACCGAGATGATCGAACACTATCGCGCGCTGGTCCGCAACGCGCCCTACCAGCCTCCGGTGCGACGCTCGCTACGCCACTACATCGACTGGCTGGCCACGCGCGACCTCGAAGCCGCGCGCGAGTATTGGGCCGATCTGCTTCGTGGCTACGACGAGCCGGTGGAGATTGGCCTGCCGCGGCCACCTGGCCGAGCGGCTCTTGCAGATGCAGACACCGAGGTCAGCGGCAACCTCGATGCAGAGGAATCGGAGCGGCTCAGGGCGTTCGCACGCCAGCACGGCCTGACGTTGAACACCGTGCTGCAAGGTGCGTGGGCTTTGCTGCTCGGCCACTATACGGACCGCGACGATGTGGTTTTCGGTGCCGTCGTTTCGGGCCGACCGCCAGAGGTTCCTGGTATCGAGCAGATGATTGGTCTCTTCATCAACGCAGTCCCGGTGCGGGTGCGCGTGGATCCGCAGGCAGCATTGGTGCCATGGCTCAAGGATTTGCAGAGCGCGCAGGCACGCGGCTCGGCTTTCCACCACCTCGACAGCGCCGAACTGCAACGCTGCTGCGAGATCGCCCCCGACCGACCTCTGTTCGACACGCTGGTGGTGTTCGAGAATTTCCCGCAAGCAGCGGCGAAGCTTGAATCCACGACCGGCGGCGTCGACTTGGCGCGTGCCAATGTGCCGCTCAGCTTGCTCGCTATTCCGGGTGATCGGCTGCACCTCAAACTGCGGTTCGACCGCAGCCGCTTCCATGGCGATGACATGGGAGCTCTTATCGAGCATCTGCTCACCCTGTTGCGGGGCATATGCGCTGCGCCCTTTGCAACTCTGGCGACCTTTTCGCCGCTCTCCGATGCTGAACGCCGGCGGCTGATCGAAGAACCAAACATCGGCGATGCCGATGCGTGCGTGGATCTGGATCCGCTTGAACTGTTGCGGGGTCTGGCGCACGACAAAGGCGCGGCTCCCGCCTTCATTGCCGACGATCGCGTGCTCGACTTCGACACTTTGGAGCGCGCGTCGTCGCGGCTCGCACGACGGTTGCGCAACCTAGGTGTGCATCGCGGCGTGCCGGTCGCCGTGTCCGCACCCCGCTCGTTGGAGCAAGTTGTGGCCTTCTACGCTGTGCTCAAGGCGCACGGTGTCTATCTGCCGCTCGATCCGGCCTATCCCAGGCACCGCCTGGAGCAGATGGTGGCGGACGCCAAGCCGGCCGTGCTGCTGGCAACCGGCTCAACGCCGCCGGACGGACCGGCGACCGTGATCGACATCGGCGACGTCCTAGAGCCCTGCAGCGACGATGCGGCAAACGACGAACCGGTCCGTTGGCGGCGCGACGACCCCGCCTACATCGTCTTCACATCGGGTTCGACGGGCCGGCCGAAAGGAGTGCTGGTTCAATGGGGCCAGGTGTCGAACCGGCTCATCTGGATGTGGCAGGTCTATCCCTTCGGCGCGAACGAAATGGCCTGTCAGCGTACCGCAATCAATTTTGTCGATTCGCTGTGGGAGCTGTTGGGCGCCACGCTGCGCGGTGTGCCGACCACGATCGTTTCCGAGCAGATCGGAACGGATGCTTCCACGTTGATCCGCCTGCTGGCATCGCGCGGCGTCACACGGCTGTGGCTGGTGCCGTCGCTGCTGAAGATGATGCTCGAAGCGCAACCGGACCTCGGGCGGCACCTGCCGCACCTGCTGTTCTGGGTTTGCACCGGCGAGCCGCTCCCGGTAGACCTCTACCACCATTTCCGCCGACACCATGCGAAGGCCACGCTCTACAATCTTTACGGGACTTCGGAAATCTGGGACGCCACCTGGTTCGACCCCGATCAAGAACCTCCTGTGCTGGCCGTCGTCCCGATCGGCCGACCAATCACCGGCGTGCGTGCATATGTCCTCGACAGCAAGCTGCGCCCGGTTCCGCTTGAGGTGGCGGGCGAGCTGTACATTGGCGGCGCAGGTGTCGCGCTTGGATATCTCGGGCCTGCCGAACTGACGCGTGAGCGCTTTGTGACCGACCCTTTTGCAGGCAGAAAAGCGGCACGAATGTACCGCACCGGGGACCTGGCCCGGGTGCAGCGCGACGGCTTGATTGTTTGCCTCGGCCGGCGCGACCAGCAGATCAAGTTGCGTGGTTTCCGGATCGAACCGGCCGAAATCGAGGCGGTTCTTTGCCAAGCCCCCGAAGTCAGCGATGCCATGGTCGTGCTGCGGGATGATCGCCTCGTTGCCTACGTCGCCGCGCCCGCTTCCAGCTTCGATGCCCGGCGATTGTTGGCTGGGTTGCGGGAACGGCTTCCGCACGCGTTCCTGCCGGCGGTCATCGTGCGTTTCGATGCGCTGCCGCTGACGCCCAACGGAAAGCGCGACAGACTGGCGCTGCCGCCGCCGGGAGAACTGCCGGATGCTGGCGATGCGAATCCGGTGCTGCCATTTGAGAAAGAGGTCCAGGCGTGTTTCGCGCAGGTGCTGCAGCTGCATTTGGTGACGCTTGACGCAGACTTCTTCCTCGATCTCGGCGGGCATTCGCTGGCGGCCTTGCGCGTCAGTTCACGACTGTCACGCCAACTCGGAACCGATGTGCCGGCGGGAGTCGTGTTTGACCACCCGTCTGTCCGCCAGCTTGCCGGTTGGATCGCGGAGCGCCAGGCCGCGACTCCGGAAACCAGCGACGACGAGCTGTTGGAGCTGTTGACGTCGCTGCCAGCGGCCGAGCGCGAGGCGCTGCTCGCCTCACGAGAACCAGCGGAATCGAGAGGGGCGCCTTGAACAGTCTGCAAAACCGTATCACCGCAATGACCCCGGAGCAGAAGCGCTCGCTGCGCGAGCACCTCATTCGGGTTCGGCCGGCGCAAGAAATCCCTGTCCAGCCGCGCGACGGACGCGACTTCCCGCTTTCACACTCGCAAGATCGCCTGTGGTTCCTCGACCAACTCGTTCCGGGCAATCCCTTCTACAATATCTCGATTGCGCAGAGGCTGCCGTTTGTCCCCCTCCGGCGTTACCTGGAAAAGGCACTGTCGGCGGTGGTCGCCCGTCATGAGGCGCTGCGCACCGTGTTCCCGCTCGTCCGAGGGCAGCCGGTGCAGCGCATTCTGCCTGCAACGACCATGCGATGCGAGATCGACGACCTCAGCTGCGAGCCGGATCCGGAGGCGCGCGCCGCGCAGATTGCCTCGGCTGCCAGCCAGCAGCCCTTCGACCTTGCCGAGGGCCCGCTTCTGCATTGTCGGCTGTTGGAGCTTTCTGCCGGTGAATCACTGCTGCTGCTCGTGATCCATCACATCGTCGCCGACGGATGGTCGCTGGAGAAATTGCTGGCCGAAATCGGCCAGGTCTATTCCGAGCTGTTGACCGGCAGGCTTCCGTCTCTGCCACCATTGCCGGTGCAGTATGCCGACTTTGCCGTCTGGCAACGCGAGGCAATGTCCGGTGAACGGATGGCTCAGCACCGCAAATACTGGGTGCAGCGGCTGGAGGGCATGCAGCAACTCGAGCTGCCCACGGACCATCCTCGTCCCGCCCGGCCAAGTTATCGCGGGGCGCGCGCACCGATCACCATCGACGCAGCCGCAACCGCGGCCGCCGAAGCACTGGCGCGCCGCCTGCACACTACACGCTTCACCGTGCTGTTTGCCGCTTTTGCCGCGCTGCTGCACCGGCTCGCGGGACAGGACGAGGTGACCATCGGCACTCCGATGGCGGCGCGTCCCTATTCCGAGCTCGAAGACGTCGTCGGCTTTTTTGCAAATACCGTGGTTTTACGGCTGGATTTCAGCGGCGGCTGCAGCTTCGACGAAGCGGTGGAACGTACGCATGCCCGGCTCCGTGAAGCGCAGAACCATCAGGACCTGCCTTTCTCCATGGTGGTGGCGGCCCTCGCGCCAGAACAGGATCTGTCGCGCAACCCGCTGTTTCAAGTTTCGTTCCAGGTGCTCTCTTCCAGCCAGGTGCGCAGGACGATCACGGATGCCGCGCCAGCGTTCAACTTCGCGCGTGGCACTTCTGCCTTCGACCTTACCCTGCAGCTTACCGAAACGGCATCGTGCCTGGTCGGCGAACTGGAATACGCTACCGATCTCTTTCAGCAGGCAAGCGCCGAACGACTGGTGGAGCGCTTCCTGCGACTGCTTTGCGCGGCACTGGCCGATCCCGAAGCGTCGGTGGCAGATCTGCCGCTGATGGATGCCGCCGAACTGCGTCAGTTGGAAGCCTGGTCGCGGGGCCCTGTGATGCCGTCGGCCGAAACCGACCTGTGCGGGCTGTTCGAAGCACAGGCGCGTCTTAGCCCGGACGCAGTCGCCTGCCAAGCACCCGACGGACGCCTCAGCTATGCGGAGCTCGACGGCGGCGCCAACAGTCTCGCTTATCAGCTCATAGCGCACGGCGTGGAGCCCGGCGATTGCGTGGGGGTCGCGATCGAGCCGTGCACGTACCTGCCGATGGCACTGCTCGCCGTGCTCAAGGCCGGCGCTGCCTATGTGCCGCTGGGGCCTGAATTGCCAGTTCAGCGCGCCCGCGACATGCTCGTCGATGCAGGGGCGACGGTGCTTCTTGTTTCCAAGGGCACGGAATCCGACTTGCAAACGGGGCTCACCTCGATCGCGGTGGATCGCGAACCACCGCAACCCGGCGTACCGCCCCCGAAGGTGCGGCGCGACACCGAGAGCCCGGCCTACATACTGTTCACTTCCGGTTCCACCGGACGGCCCAAGGGCGTCTCGGTGCCGCATCGTGCATTGCTCAACTACCTCCGCTGGTGCATGAGCGTCTATCCGGTTAACGATGGCGAAGGGGCACCGCTGTGCACTTCGATCACCGCCGACATGTCGGTCACCACGCTTTTCGTGCCGCTCTTGTGCGGCAAGACCGTGTTCTTGCTGCCAGCCGGGGGAGGCCTCGAAGCGCTCGAGGAAGCGCTTCACTCGGGCCGGCGCTACAGCTTTGTCAAATTGACCCCGAGCCACCTCGAAGGTTTGCGCCAGCTTGCCGGAGGGCGGGCGCCCGCCTGCGCAACCGGCTGTTTCATCGTTGGGGGCGAAGCCTTGCACGGCGAGACGCTGGAGCCCTGGCGCACGCACATGCCGGGATTGCTGATCGTCAATGAGTACGGGCCAACAGAAACCACGGTTGGTTGCTGCGCGCATTTTCTGCGCGCCGGCGACATTCGACCGGGCCCGGTGCCGATTGGCCGTCCAATTGCCCTCACGCGGTTGAATGTGTGTAACGGGTCCGGTGCGCCGGTCCCGGTCGGCGTGGTTGGCGAACTGCGAATTGGCGGTGCCGGAGTTGCGCTGGGCTATGTCGGCCAGGCCGGTCTCACCGCGGAGCGTTTCGTACGCGGACCGGACGGAGCCCTGGTCTACCGTTCAGGGGACCGAGTGCGGCATCGTCGTGATGGCACGCTCGAATACCTCGGCCGCGCCGACAATCAGATCAAGTTGCGTGGCCACCGTGTCGAGCCAGATGAGGTGGAGGCTGCACTGCGCACACACCCGGCGGTGGCTGAAGCGGCCGTGGTACTTTATCGCGCCGGTCCGGGTGATGACCGACTGCATGCGGCAGTGCTGCTTTCGCCGGGGTGCGACCTCGATCAGGCCGACTTGCCCGAGGCTTTTCGCAGCCATCTCCAGGATAAACTGCCGCCGTTCATGATCCCGAGCGCCTTCAAGATCGTCGAAGAGATCCCGCTCACCGCCAATGGCAAGGCAGACCGCGATCGTATCGCCGAGATGCTTGCCGGCGCCGCCCCGAGGCAGCGGCGGCGCGTGGCACCGCAAAACGCCCTTGAGACATTGCTCGTCAGGTGTTTTTGCGACGTGTTGAAGGTGCCGGAAGCCGGCGCGACCGACGATTTCTTCGCCGATCTCGGAGGCCACTCGCTCCTGGCTACGCGACTGGTTTCGCAACTGCGGGAGCTGTTGCAGATCGAGATTCCGCTGCGTCGAGTGTTCGAGGCCCGATGCGCACGCGAGCTTGCACGCGCGATTGCCCCTGACGAGTCGGCACGGCAGCGGCTGGAAGCGGCCGCAGCCATCGTGCTGCAGGTGCTTGAAATGAGCGATGCCGATGTACGCCAACAATTGCATGAGCAAGGAGATGGCGCATGCGTGTGATGCTAGATGTATTCTCCGGTCGTCCCAACCCGACATGGCAGGTGCCGCCGGCTTTGGCCCAGCATTTCAGGCAGCTGATGTCGCGCCAGGGCGGGCCGGTCTCTGCCACCCCGATGCCGGCGCTTGGCTACCGCGGTCTGCTCGTCGGGAGTGGTCCGGAAGACGCCGACGCGCCAGCAGCCTTTTATGTCGGCGTGCCACCGCTTGCGACAGTGGAGACCAGAGAGGGGCTCGTCTCCGCACGACGGGCGCGGCTGCCGGATGACGAGCGCGAGGCCGTTTTGGCGCTGTTGGAAAGCGCCCGACCGATCGTTGCGCGTACAGTGATCGATGAAGCAGCGCGCTCCGTCGAATGGCGGGGCGACGGGGTGGCACCACGTGCTGGCCGCAGCGCCGCGCTACGCGCCAGCCACGCGGACGCGGCCACAGCTGCCGAACAGCCGGAGGTCGGCCCGCCCTGTGAGCCGATCCTCGCCGCTTATAGCCCCTGGTTCTGGAACACAGCTTCCGTGCGCCTTCGCAACAATTGCTACAATTATGCCAGCAACTATGTTTCCAATTTCGTGGCGCAGCCCGGACGCAGGGTTGGCCGCCAGTATGACGAGTTCAGCTGCGAGGCGGTTGCGCGAGCTGCAATCGCCGATGGGTTCAGGGCCAACTGCGACGGCCCGGCGCGGCTGGCGGCGCTGGCTGTTTGGCCGGGACACGATTTCCATTGGTACCGCTCGCATGGCGCCTTCTGGGCCCACAAACTGGGCATCTACAGTGCCCGCAACATCGACAACCAGGGCCGCGTCATCGCCGGCGCACTGACGCCGGCGACGTGCGACCGCGGCCCCTACACACAATTTTGCAGTTATCTGTTCGTACCACCGGGCGTGGAGGTCTTGTAGTGCGCGTGGTGTTGGACATGTTCTCTGGCAGGCCGAATCCTTCGTTCGGGCTGGCACCCATTGAGGTCGCGGAACTGGCCGGCCGGGCGCGGGCGTTGTCGGTTCCAAGCGCCGCGCCAGCCAGGCCTCAGGCGGGCTGGCGAGGGTTCGTCGTCCTGGGTGACGGCCTGCCCGGTTCGGAGCCGATCTGGATGCGCGTCAAAGAAAAGGTGGTCGAGATGCAACGTGGCGCCTGGCAGGACAGCACCGGTATCGAGGTATTGCTTGAGGCGTCTGCGCGACGTCATGGCTATGGCGCGTTGCTGGATGAAGCGCGCAAACGGACCAACTCTGGAGCTGTGTCATGAACCCGGAGCAACAATCGCCTTGGCAATGGACCCATGACGGTCCCCAGCTTGACTTCGCCCGTGCTTTCGCGCGCTTTCGCGGCGTCCTGGAATCTGCCTGGACCTCGCCAGAGGATGGCGCGGCCGTTGCCGAGACCTTCGCCCGCTGTGCCGAGGCGATGCAGGAGCCGCTCCAGGCCCCCGAGGCGGCGGAACGCATAGCTCAGTCATTTGCCACCTATCACGAGGCGCTGCGTGCAGCGACACTGACGCCGGAAGCGCGAAAGATGGTGAGGGAGGCACTGCACGAATACGTGGCCGACCTCATCAAGGCCTGGGCTGCGGTCCCGCCTGACAATTTGGCGGCTGCGGATCTTGTGGCGATCGCGCAAAGCATGAGCTGGATCGCCAATGTGGCGGTCGACATCGAAAATGCCTGAGCCGCCGGACGTCGGCAAGGTCGACTTGTGGCTGCTCGACGTGCGGCCGTGCATTGCGGCAGAAGCCGATGCGCTGGAGCTGCTCGACGATGAAGAACGCGGGCGCGCGGAGCGGCTGCGTTGCCCACGGGCGCGGGCACAATTCGTGCGCACGCGAGCGGGATTGCGCCGCATCCTGGCGAGTTACCTGGCGGTGCCGCCACGGTCGGTCCCCATTGCGTATGGCGCTCAGGGCAAGCCTCGGATGCCGTGCGGACGGTTGCGCTTCAATGTTTCGCATGCGGGTGGGGCGGCGCTCCTCGCATTTGCATCTGAGTGCGAGGTCGGCGTCGATCTGGAACGCATCGAGACCATCGATGCCGCCGAAATCCTGACGACATGGGCATCGCCACGCGACTATGCCGCCTGGAGAGCCGCCTCCCCCGGCGACCGCCTGGCCGCCCTCTACCGCGGCTGGGTGCGCAAGGAGGCCATTCTCAAGGCGTGGGGTTGCGGATTTTCCGTGGCGCCTCAAGAGCTCGACGTACCCATGAGTGCGACGGCCGGGGAACATATCGTCGTCGGTACGGCCTTGCACCGACCCAACTGCCGAGTGCTCGATGTGCCGGTAGGCAGTTCCTGGACTGCGGCGCTCGCAGTCGAAGGCGGGGCACCTTGTACGGCCTCGTTCATGGTCCAGCCTGCGTAAGACCGACCCGGCTGTCTCGAAAGATGCGAAGCAATTTGGTTCTGGAGAACAGCTTTCCTTGACGGGAGCGGCTAAGCCACCAATGTACGGAGGCCATCTTTGTCTGCAGGAACTTTTGCTTATGACAGCCTCGATCTACGATATTCCGTTCAGCCGCGCCGACGGCTCAACCACAAGCCTTCGTGCATATACCGACTGCGTCCTTTTGATCGTCAACGTCGCCTCCAAATGCGGCTACACCAAGCAGTATGATGGGCTGGAGGCGCTCTACGGGTCGTACCGCGAGCGTGGCCTGGTGGTGCTCGGCTTTCCGGCCAATGACTTCGCCGGCCAGGAACCGGGCACCGACGCCGAAATCCAGGAATTCTGCCGGCTGACCTATGGTGTCGAATTCCCTGTGTTCGCCAAGATCGTAGTCAAGGGACCCCAGAAGCATCCGCTCTATCGAGCGTTGATCGAGGCGCTGCCGAAGGCTGTCTTCCAACCCGGAAGCAAGCTGGCGGCCCGGATGGCGGGGAAAGGTGACGCGCCCGAACCCGACGAGGTGAGTTGGAACTTCGAGAAGTTTCTGGTCGACCGCAAGGGATCGTTGTCGCCCGCTTTGGCTCCGACACCGAGCCGCAGGACGAGGCGATCGTCGGCCCTCTCCGCAAGCTCCTGGCGGTGTGACGTAAGATACAGCCCTTTGGTGCGGCCCTTCCATGGCTGCGTGCTGCAAGGTTCTTGGCACCGCTGCGTTGCAGCTTCAGCGGTAAAGCCACCCATCTAACCCGAGGAGAGTAGGCCATGGATCTGCAACTGGACGGAAAACGCGCCCTGGTCACCGGCGGCAGCAAGGGAATTGGTCGTGCCATCGCCCGGCAATTGGCCCTGGAAGGCGTCGATCTCGTCATCGCCGCACGCAACGTTGCCGATGTGGACATTGCCGCGCGCGAACTGGCTGCAGAGACCGGACGCAAGATCGTCGGACTGACCGTCGACACGCAGGACGACAGCTCGGTCAGAGCGCTGGTGGCCGCAACGGTCGCGGCGCTCGGCGGCCTCGACATTCTGGTCAACGCCGCGGCCAAGCCGGGCGGACAGGCACCGCCGCCGAAACTGGCCGAGATCACCGACGACCTGTTCTGGGATGACGTGAACGTCAAAGTGATGGGCTATCTTCGCATGGCGCGCGAGGCTGCTCCTCACATGGCTGCCGCGGGCTGGGGCCGAATTATCAACATAAGCGGCCTCGCGGCTCGCCAGACTGGCTCGATCATCGGCTCGATCCGCAATGTTGCCGTCTCTGCCCTGACCAAGAATCTCGCCGACGAATTGGGCCCGAAGGGGATCAACGTGACGGTGGTCCATCCTGGCCTCACCCGCACCGAAAAGACCGCTCCCCTGGTCGCCGCCCGCGCGGCTTCGGCAGGCGTTTCGCCCGAGGAGATCGAACAGCGTCTTGCCGCCAATGTCACGATCGGTCGCCTCGTCGATATGGCCGAGATCGCCGACGTCGTTGCATTCCTCGCTTCGCCGCGAAGCGTTGCCATCAACGGCGACGCGATCGCCTGCGGCGGCGGGGTCAAGGGGCCGATACACTATTAGCCGGCAACGGCCGGCGGCTGTTGCGGTCGGCTACTTGTGCATCAAAAATTCTCCACCCAAGGCCGCAATTCGATCTCCCACGTCCAGGCGCTTCGATGCTGCTGATGGATCGCGAGATAGGCTTCGGCGATCGCGTCCGGCGAAAGCCAACGGTCGGGCTGGGTCGAGTCCGGCGACCGCACCGGGTCGCTGGATGCTATGCCGCCATCGATGACGAAATGCGCCACGTGGATGTTCTTTGGCGCAAGCTCGCGCGCCATCGACTGCGCCAGCCCACGCAGGCCAAACTTCGGCATTGCGAAACCGGCAGAATTGGCAAAGCCCTTGACGCTGGCCGTGGCTCCCGTGAACAGGATCGATCCGGCGCCTGCGGCCTGCAACCGACGTGCTGCTTGCTGACCGAACAGAAAGCCGCCATAGGCACCCACGAGCAGTGCTTTTTTCACCTCCTCCGGATCGAGATCGGCAATGCCGCCGCGCACGCGGCCGGCCGCATTGAAGATCGCCAGCGAGAGCGGGCCGATGCCATCCACCGCACGGAACAGGTTTTCCACCGACGCCGGGTCCGACACGTCGGTTGAGATCACCTCGGCCCCGGTCTCGGTGGCAAGCGCCTCGAGCTTCGCAACATTGCGCGCCGCCAGCACCAGCTTGAATCCTTGGCGGCTGAATACCCTCGCCAACGAGGCGCCAAGGCCGTATCCCACGCCTGCGATAACGGCAACTTTGCTTGTCATGGTTTTCTCCGGCGTTGCGCCTTTGTGATGGGGATAAGCCCTCAGTCAGGCAGATGAATAGCTCGCTGGTTGTAAAGGATCTTGCGGATGTGGGCCTGTTCCTCCGGCGTAAGCTTGCTCTGGTCGGTTGACAAGTCCGCGCCCACCGCAAGGCCGCGCTGCACGCCCGGGCGCGCGCCGACCTCCTCGAACCAGCGTTTGAAATGCCTGAACTCATTGATGTCCTGGCCCTGTGCCTGCCAGTTGACGGTCCAGGGATAGCTGATGATATCGGCGATGGTGAAGTCTTCACCTGCAAGGTAGCGGCGATCGCGAAGTCGCATATTGAGGACGCCGTAGAGCCGGTTTGCTTCGTCGGTGAAGCGGCGCACCGCATACGACTGGTCGCCTTCCCTGTCGCCCAGCCTGCGGAAATGACCCGCTTCTCCCAGCTTCGGCCCCTGGTTGGCCATCTGCCATATCACCCATTGCGCGACATCGTACTTGGTGCGCAGGTCCTGCGGCCAGAGCTTGCCGGTCTTCTCCGCAAGATAGAACAGGATCGCGCCGGACTCGAACACGCCGACGGGCGCGCCGCCGTCTTTCGGTTCGTTATCGACGATGGCCGGCATGCGGTGGTTGGGATTGAGCTTTAGGTATTCAGGCGTGAACTGGTCGCCATGTGAGATGTCCACGGGCTTCAATGTGTAAGGCGTGCCTGTCTCCTCCAGGAAGATCGAAATTTTCTTGCCGTTGGGCGTCGGCCAGTAATAGAGATCGATCATGCTGCGTCCTGCCTGCGCTGTTGGGGAAGCGGCATCAGCTTCGCGCCATTCGCTCATAGGCAAGCTAGACGAAATCGAGATCCGGTTCACGAAGCGACGATCTACGGATGCACGATTTTGAGGAAAAATTGTCTGTATGAGGACGGAGGCTGAGCAAGCGTCAGGACGCGCTTGACCGTGGCCCGCGAGCAGCTACGGCACCAGCGCCGCCTAAGCCGGAATAAACACCGTCAGCCTGATGCTGGATAATGGACAATTTGCTTACGTTAGTCGTGCTCGCGTCGTGCGCGGCGTGGCCAGGAGCAGGCTCGTTTCGCTGCCCGTTATGCCGGCAATCAATCGGATGCGCCGTAGCACAGCATCGAAATCAGTCAGTGATGCCGTCCCGAGTTCGACCACCAGATCCCACCGGCCATTGGTGGTGTGGATGGTCGAGACTTCCGGGAAGCCGCCCAGCGCCCGGACCACGCGGTCGGCGGCATGGCCCTCGATCTCGATGAGCATGATACCGCGGATGCGCTGATCGACGGCGTCGGCGCGCAGCACCACCGTGTAGCCGATGATGTCGCCGGACCGTTCCAGCCGCTCCATACGCGCCCTGACCGTGGCGCGTGAGACGCCGAGATCGATAGCCAGATCCGACACGCTGCGCCGCGCGTCATGCCGCAGCAAGGTTACGAGCCGTTCGTCCAGCGTATCCATCAGCTTACCATTTTGACCAGTTCTGCTGCCAATACGATAAACAATGCATTTCGAATTGCCAATTCTGCCTGTTCATATCGCCGGCTCGCCATGGTTCTCTCACGGCATTCGAACTTGGCCGTGGGAAAAACAATGCGTTGCAAAATCGTCGGGGCACCGGTGCAGGACGGCGCCGGCAGAATGGGCTGCGAAATGGGGCCGAGTGCGCTCAGGACCGCCGGACTTGTTGAAGTGCTGTCCGGCCTCGGCCACGCTGTCGAGGATATGGGCGCCGTACAGGCGATGCCGGCGAGGCGCATTTCGCATGGCAATCTGGCGCTGAAGGCCTTGCCCGAAATATCGGCCTGGACATCCGCCATTGCCGCGGCCGCCTACGCGGCGAGCGAGGATGCGATGCCGATCTTTCTCGGCGGCGACCATTCGATCTCGGCAGGGACCGTGTCGGGCCTCGCCCGCCGTGCCGGTGAGACCGGGCGGCCGCTGTTCGTGCTGTGGCTCGACGCGCATCCGGACTTCCACACGCTCGACACCACCGCCAGCGGTAATCTGCACGGTGTTCCGCTCGCTTACGCCAGCGGCCAGCCGGGTTTCCACGGCTATTTTCCGGATCTACCGGCAGCGGTCGATCCCAAGCGTATCTGCACGATGGGCCTGCGCAGTGTCGACCCGGCCGAGCGCAGCGCGCTCAACCAGGCGGGCGTGACCGTGCACGACATGCGCGCCATCGACGAGCATGGCATCGCGCCGCTGCTGCGCGCCTTCCTGGCGCGGGTGTCTGATGAAAACGGGCTGCTGCATGTCAGTCTCGACGTTGACTTCCTCGACCCGTCGATCGCGCCCGCAGTCGGCACCACGGTTCCCGGAGGCGCGACGTTCCGTGAGGCGCATCTGGTGATGGAGATGCTGTCAGATAGCGGCCTCGTCTCCAGCCTGGACCTGGTCGAACTGAATCCCTTTCTGGACGAGCGTGGCCGCACCGCGACGCTGATGGTCGACCTGACCGCGAGCCTGATGGGCCGCCGTATCATGGACCGGCCGACCCGCAGCCATTCCGGGAGCTTTTGATCATGACCACGGCAAAGCTGAACATCGTCCCCTTCGTCAGCGTCGACCGCATGATGAAGCTGGTGAATGTCATCGGTGTCGAGCGCTTCCTGACCGAACTCGCTGGCTACATCGAGGAAGACTTCCGTCGCTGGGACCTGTTCGACAAGACGCCGCGCATCGCCTCGCACAGCCATGACGGCGTCATCGAGCTGATGCCGACAAGCGACGGTCGCCTCTATGGCTTCAAATATGTCAACGGCCATCCGAAGAACATGCGCCAGGGCTTGCAGACGGTCACCGCCTTCGGCGTGCTCGCCGATGTCGGGAGCGGCTATCCGATGCTGCTCACCGAAATGACCATCCTGACCGCACTGCGCACCGCCGCCACGTCCGCTGTCGCGGCCAAGTATCTGGCACCGAGCGGCTCGCGCACGATGGCCATCATCGGCAATGGCGCGCAATCGGAATTCCAGGCGATCGCCTTCAAGGCGCTGACCGGCGTCGATCGGCTGAGGCTGTACGACATCGACCGGTCCGCCTCGCGCAAATGCGCCAAGAACCTGGCTGGCATGGGTTTTGACATCACCATCTGCGAAACCGGGCAGGAAGCGGTCGAAGGTGCCGGGATCATCACGACCGTTACCGCCGACAAGCAGTGCGCCACCATTCTCACCGACAACATGGTCGGCTCCGGCGTCCACATCAACGCTGTCGGCGGCGACTGCCCCGGCAAGACCGAACTGCATAGGGACATCCTGCTGCGCTCCGACATCTTCGTCGAATTCCCGCCCCAGACACGCATCGAGGGCGAGATCCAGCAGCTGGATCCCGACCATCCGGTGACCGAGCTCTGGCAGGTGATTGCCGCCAAGGCGCAAGGCCGCCGAGACGCCAAGCAGATCACCCTGTTCGATTCCGTCGGCTTCGCGATCGAGGATTTTTCCGCGCTGCGCTATGTGCGTGACCAGCTGCAGGCGACTGGCCTCTATGAGGAACTCGACCTGCTCGCCGATCCGGACGAACCGCGAGATCTGTTCGGCATGCTGCTAAGAGCGGCCATGCAGCCGGCAGCATAACGAGGCTCGCCCCGAGAACAGCAGGTCCCTGCCTTGCCAGCCGAGCCGGATTTCCTTTTACGTTTGAACAGAAGTTTAGACGTTCAGGAAACTGGATCGAAGGTGCGAAAGACAATTCTTTACGATCCGTTAACCGCGTCGATACTTTGGCACAAATTTCCGTTACGGAAGCCAAAAACCAGGTGCATTGGTCGCCAATCCGTTTTAGTTTACATTCTATAAATGCGTTATTCGGCGAAGTTGACTTTGAGTTAGCCACGCTTTTTGTGGTGGATCCTCGCTGTAACGATTCAATACAAAATTGATCTTGCAAAGATATTGCCTGTAAAGAGCGATGAGGCTGCCCCTTCGGCGGCCGGGGGGCTTTCGTGCATTTTCTTTTGCTCGTCTTGCTGAAGAGACACGTCTTCAATCCAGCGATCATCTTGGCAGCGCTTCTTGTCTACGGCGAAGGAATTAATCTTGCCGCAGCTCAGCAAATGTGCGGCCAGGCGCTGTCACAGTGCGACCTGCAGACCGACTCCGCATGCCTCGAGCGCACCTATGCGTGCGGTGAATATGATACCGTTATCCAGTCGCTCTTCGTCGAGCGGTTCGAACCGACGCCCGACCAGAAATACTTCGTCGGCGCATCGTTCTATGGCCGCCACATTCGCGAACGCGCTGCCGGCGTGCAGTGCGAGATGGTGAAGTTCGCGCGCGAATACCTGACCGACTACCTGTCCGGCGTCGAGGCCGAGTTCACCACCAGCGGCTCGTTCGGCACCATGCGCCAGATGGATCAAATCTATCATGCTGCGCAGATGCTGACCGACCTCGGCGACATCACCGGCTGCCCGGAATCGGCGCTGACACGCGCCACCGTCGAAGACATCGCCCGTAGCGAGGCCGTACGCTATGCACGCTCGGTGTTCCTGCAGCCGCCGCCGGAAGCTCGTTCGTCGTTCGAAACGCTGCAATTGGCGCTGAGAAGCTTCGTCAGTCGGGCGTCCGATCTCGAAACGGGGATCGCACTGCGCCGCGTCGAGATCAAGTCGGCCGAAACGCACCTGAAGGCGATCCGCGTCATTTTCGCTGATATCTTCGGACCGGTGACCGGGGCGGGCGCGACGCTGGTCGCCAACACCTCGATCCTCGACGGCCTGGCCGCGAAGACGACGCAGATGCTGCGCTCGGTGGAAGTGTCGGAGGGAGAATTCAAGCGGGCGCTCGGCAACGTCACGCCGGAGCAATACGCCAATCTCAATCGCAACACGGTCGCCAGCGCGGAGGATTTTCTCAAGGTCTCCGCCTTCCACATCAACATGATCGGGGTGCTGCTGCCGACCGATCCGGCAAAGCCCTTCTGGCGGCTGGACGCCGAGGTTCATGCCGACAACGCTGCCCAAGGCGCATTCAACGATCTCGCCAAGGTAAAGGCGGACTGGAAGGCGCACGGCGCGGCCACCGGCATCTGCGCCCAGGCGGGCGCTGCCGACAGGGTGTGGTACTGCCGATGACAAGCTTCCGAGCCATCGCGTTGTCCGTGATTGTCAGTTGCGTCCTGGCCGGCGCGGCCAGCGCCGCATCGATCCTGGAGCGCGCCTACACATCCGAGAAACTCGACGGTTTCTGGAACGCCACGCTCTCGAACGCAACGCCCGACGCCACCCGGTTCAGCCTGCTCGCCCCCGGTCCCGCCGCCGTCGAACCGAGCCACGAGGCGACGCAGCCCGATTTCGGCTTGCCCTTCACCGGCGAGGTGGTCGGTGAGGCGTCAGGGGCCTCTGGCGGCAGCCGTAGCGTCGGTTTCCCGGTCATCCCGCTTTCGGCCGATGACGCCTCGGTGCTGATGCGAAGGCTCGCTTGGTCAGAAATCTACCTCAGCCGCTACCGCTTCTTCGCCCCGATCTCGACCGACAGCGCCGATGAGCTCGCCGCGCTCGTCGGCCGACAATACGCCGCCGCCGTCGAAGCCTATCTGATTACAGGGCGGCTTTACTTCTCCGGGGCCGACCTGCCGGAGAAATGCCGGCACCTGACGCGGATGAACGAGATCAATGCCGGGCCTTTGTCGGGCGCCAGCCTGGATGCACTGCCCGCGGCCTGGCGTCCGCTGTTCCCGATCGTCGAGGCAGTGCGTGCTCGGCTCGGCTCGGACGCGCTGGCGAAACTGGTCTGTTCGGTCAAGCCGGTACGCGGGCGGGCCGAGACGACTGGCCTGATCGAGACGCGGGTGCGCGCGCAAATCGTCAAGGCGGTCAGGACGAAGGTCGACGACACGCTCAACCTGATGAACGCCGCTTCGACCGAATACCAGTCACTGGTCAACGAGATGGACGTGTCGATCAAGTCGGCCGAGGTGATGGAGCTGGAGCGTGTGCTCGGCAACGCGCAGGCCAACATGGTCCTCGTCAAGGAGGATCAGCTGAAAGCAGCCGAGACGATCGCCACGCTGCAGGCCGTCGACCTCTCCAGCCTCAACCAGCCGGAATCGCTGAAGGAGTTCGAAGACGGCAAGGCAAGGATGACGCAGATCGTCGGCCAGATAGAAGGCGTCATGACGGCTCTGTCCGGCCTCGCGCATGTCGTCGACGATCCGGCGATCACCGCCGAGCTTTCTTCCTGCGCAGGACTGGCCGGAGCGTATTCGAGGCTCGACCTCACGCTCGACACTGGCGCGCTGACCGCGACGATCAACGGCCCCTACGAGGACTGCATCAACCATGCCCGGGCGGTGGTCGGGCGGTTCCAGAATCCATCGCTTTCCAAGGCGCAGATGGCCGAACTTGCCCGGCACGTTCGCCAGATTTCCGAGGTCTTTCTGTCGACGGGGCAGCCATGAGACGGTTCATCCTGCTTTGCGGACTGGTCGCCAGCATCGTTTTCGGCGCTGCGGGAATGGCGCGCGGGCAGGACTGCATGGCGCTCGACGTCGACGCGGCGGCCGGCCATGCCGGCCAGCTGACGACGCTGCTCAAGATCGCCAATTTCCGCGCCGACGTGAAATACATGGGCGAGGTCGCCACCGAACTCGAACAGTTGCTGACGACTTGCGGCGACGAGGCGACCGGACGGCTGGCGATCGTGTGCGATTTCGACTGCCACCTGCAACTTGGACGCTATCGCCTGTTCCTCGCCGCCGACATGCCCTTCCTGTCGTCGGCGAGCGGCGTCAGCCGCAACGACACGCCCGTCTCGCCGCAAGCGGCGCAGGAATTCGGCCGGCAAGGCATCGAGATCGTCGACCGAGGCCTTCGCATTCTCGCCCGACAACAAGGCGGTGACCAAGGCACCGCGGCGGGAGCAGATGCGAGCTACCGCACCTTCGTGCGGCAGCTGACGGCCCTGTCCTCGTTGAAGATCCAGCTGCTGATGAACACCGGCGACGTCTGGTACCAGACCGTCTCGGAGGCACGCGTCAAGGCGCTCGACTTCCTGGTCAACGATACGCTGGGCGCCGTCGGAGGCGCTGGCCTCGACAGCCAACCCAACCTCTCCAAGGCCTACACCAATTACGAGGCCGCCATGTGGGTGCTGGTCGAGACGCAGATGGATATTCCGGGCGAGTCCACTTACGACGACCTGCGCGCCGACCTGCTGCTGCAGCAGAGCGACCTCGATGCGCGCATGGACAGCGTGCGCAAGGGCTTCCTGTTCCTCAACATCGACCCGATGCAGTTCACGACGATCCCGTTCGAGGAACTGCAGGAGGCCTTGACCGAGAGCGAGCAGCGGTTGACCGAGGTCGAGCGCAATGTCGAGGCGCTGGTCGAGCGGTGGTACGCCAACAAGGAAGGCGAAGCGACGCGCGCGCTCGACGAGGAGCGGACGATCCGCAGCCAGGAAGTCAACCTGATCGCCCACAAGATCGGCAAGCTGGAGCACGAAGCTCAGACCTTCGCCACCACCGTCCAGCAAGAGATCAACGCGGTCGACGCCGAGAAGGACACATTCGGCTATCGCCAGCAGATCAGGTCGCTGGAGATCGAGCTCGGCACCAAGATCGCCGAGTTCGAGAACCAGCGCCGTCAGATCAACGACAGGCAGGAACTCGACCTCATCGTCCTCTCCAAGGAGGCCGAAGTCGAGCGCCGCAACGAACTGCGCTGGCTACTGAACTGGGAAATGACGCAGATGAACCTCGATCTGCAGATTTCCTCGCTTGAAAGCCAGATCACCGAATATGCCCGCCAGACCGAGCGCAACGCCAACCAGCTCGAACAGGCGGTTCGCCAGCGGCAGATCCTTCAAACGCAGATCACCAACAACCAGAGTGCGATTGCCCGCGCCAATGACGCAATCACAGAACTGCAACTGCGCCAGACTGATCTCTATCAGCGCCGCCGGGCGGTCGACCGCGAGCAGCTTTGCGGCATCGAGAACCAGCTCGCCCTGATCGGAGATACGGCCGACCATCCGTTCACGCCGCTGCTCGCGGGCGAACAGGCATGCCAGACCGTGACGCCGGCCTTCACGCGCAACCAATACGTTGCCCAGATGTGCGGCCCGGACGGACAGTCGGGCCTCAGGGCCCAGCTCTTGAACTCGCAGACACAAGCTAAAGCGTTCCTGATGAAGTGCGTCATCGGCAGCGCCGACTTCGCCGATGTCGAGCCGCTGATCGCCGACCAGCAGATGATCACATCGAACATTTCGCTGCCGCAGGAACTTGCGAACGTCGATTGCGGTTCTTTTTCCCAGACAGAAACGGACTTCGCCAAGAAACTCTACGAAGCCGAGCGGGACCTCTATGCGAAGAGGAAGGCGGACCTTGAGGAAGCGCGTGACCAGGTCGACGGCCAGTTGTCGGAAGTGATCGCCTGGTTCGTCGCGTTCAACGGCACCACACAAGCCGCGCAGGTCATCCTGACTTCAGTGCATGCCGCCTACTCGGCCGCCGCGGCGGTCCCCGAAATCATCGTCTGCGCCTGCGGCCTGGCCAGCGGCGCCGGTACGAAGACCGACGTTTCGAAACCGGTCAGGGCGGCCTTGGAAGCGGCCCAATCGATCCTGTCGACGATCATCTCCACCGGCCAGATCACTCAGGCGAACATCAACGAAATCAATAGCATGAAACAGCGCCTCACGCAGTTGCGCCAGGCGATCGGGCAACTCGACCTCGACAAGGCGCTCAAGGCCCGGGCGCTGATCGACACGCACTTCCAACTCGCCGGCCGGCTGGCGCAAGGGGCCGAGGAGATCAAGGAACTGACGCTGCAGGGCTCGATGGCGGCGGTTGACTGCCAGAGCCAGGATCTCAGCATCGACGAGCAAGTGGCGCGGCTCAAGTCCGACCATGAACGCATACTCGCCGGGCTCGATCTTCAGGCGCGCGAGAACGACATGCTGAGTTTCCAGATCACTGACCAGCAGCGCACGATCGACCGGCTGACCAACGAGATCGCGATCCTCAATCTCGAACTCGACAAGCTGTCCCTGTCGGAAGCCCAGCTCAACCAGGACAATGCACGTGTCGCCGAACTGGTCGCGGCAACCAACGGCCGCATCGACCGCGTCCGCGCCGCGCAGACGACCGTGACAGGCCTCGCCGAGGAATCAAACGCCTCGACCAACCTGATCAACGAACTGCGCGACCGGCAGAAGGACAAGATGCTGGCACTGAACGATGCCGAACTCGCCTTCGTCGAGCAGCGCATCACGCAGTCGCGCGGCAACACCGAGGAACTCGTCGCGGGCCTGAACCAGGCCAAGGACCTTGGCCTGAAGAGCCGCGCGCTGCAGGACAGCATCCTGAAGTTCCAGAGCAACGTTCAGGCCGAGGTGACAAAGCAGCAGGAGGACATGACCAAGCTCGTCACCCAGATCGACGATCCGGCGACGCGCAAGAATCTGTTCATCGCGACCCAGGACACCATCGCCGACCTGATGAAGGGCATTCCCGAATATCTGGTGACCAAGCGGCGCGTGCTCGAGACCGCCAACCGGCTGATGCACCTGATGCGCCGCCGCTTTGAAGTGGTGCAGGCCTTCACCGGCGACGCGGCGACAGTGCCCGCGGTCTATGTGCGCAACGCAACCCAGCTCCAGGCGATGATCGACGACATCGTTGCCAAGCGCTTCTTCGACGAGCGGCAGATCAATATCGATGTCGCCCAGATCGTCGTGCCCGCCAATTCAGGTTTCGCCCGCAAGCTGGCGCTCGACGAGAATGTCGAGTTCGAGGTTTCCCCTTTCGCGTCGACTGACGCGCTGATGAAGGCAAACGGCTATTTCGCGCTGTGGGCGCCCAACAAATTCCGCGAGCGCAAGAACCTGACCCTGATCGATGTCTTCGCCGGCACCGACTACCAGTGCACGGGGGCGCAGTGGAACCGCTTCGCCCTGCAACACCGCGGCAGCGGTTTCGTCTTCAAGCCGCTGACCAAGGGATCAAGCGAGGTCCGCGCAGACATTTCGGTCGGGCCCGAGCGTGTCGCGTTGCAGACCTTCTTCAACCAGGCCGACAGTGGCGACGAGATCAGCCGGATCATCCGCTACTGGGTGCAGGATCGCTACCAGGCGCGCAAATTCCCGCGCGCGCCCGGACCGTCGAACGACACCAGCCTGATCCTGCCTTATCTCGGCGCGCCGCTGATCGGCTCGTACCGGCTGTCGCTGCAGCCGAGCGACTGCCCGTTCGACGGTGCCGTGTTCACCCTCTATTTCATCTTCGCGAGCGCCCCATGAGAGCCGTCGTCGCCATAGCAGCGCTCGGTCTGGCGCTCAGCACGACTGGAGCAGCCGCGCGCGACCTCTTCGTCGACAATCTCGCCGGCTATACGATCGAATCGCGCGTTCTCGACGCTCCCAACTGCGAGGGGCCGGCCATTCCGGACGGCACGCTGAAGACCTTCGAGCAAGGCCTCTGCGTCTTCCACCGCCCGGCCCGCAGTCCGAGCGACAGCGAACGTGCGGCCAACCTGATGCGGGAGGCGCAGACACGCGGACTGCCGCCCGTCCACCAGCAACTCGCCGGGCTGATTTCAGGCTTGGCGACCTGCGCCGAGGCGACACGTCACCTCGACGCCTACCGCGCTTCCGGCAACCAGAACCGGATGGAGCAGACGCTCTTCTGCCGCGACCGGCGGCACAGCCAGGCTGACCTGAACGCGATCGAATGGAACCATGCGCTGTTCGAATATGCCGACGGGCTCGCTTCGAACCGAACGCTCGACCAGAGGCTGGCCGAGATGAGCGCCTGCCAGGCCGGGCCCTTGAGCGCCGATTTCGATGCCCAGTGCGGCCTGATCTCCAATCTGTCCGACACCGAGATCGATGCCTTCGCCGACGGGGCTGCCGGCAAAGTGATCGAGAGCTACTTCGCCAGCGTCGAGAGCCCGATCACGGCGATGTTTTCCCGCAAGCTGAAACGAGCCGAGGGCCTGGTGCAGAGTTCGCGCGCCGGCATCGATGACATCAAGGCGGGCGCCGACACAGTGAACAAGGAATACGCCGCATTGAACCAGGTCTACGAGGCGGCGCGCGACACCAAGATGGGGCCGATCTACAACGCCTACCGCGAGGCGATCCTGAGGGCGACCTCGATCCTCGACGAGTTCGACCGGTGGAAGGGCGGGCTGTTCATAACCTCGGAAAACATCAACCTGATGCCGAAGATCACCGAACGATCGGGCGAGATCGCGGGCGAGAAGACGCGCGTCGACGGCCTCGCCTTCGAGGCCAAGGCGAGCGCGCTGGTCGGCGACATCAAGCGCATCATCAATGCCGACGCCGAGAACCGCGCCGCGGTCGCCGCCTTCTGCCGCATCTATTTCTGCGAACTGACCAACCGCCGGGCGATGGCCGACGTCATCCGGACCTGCCGTCGGCCGGCGCTTGCCAACAACCCGCTGTGCGTCGGCCAGAACGGGCAGATCACCAATGGAACTCTTACGGTCGACTTCCAAGGGCCGCATTCGATCACGGTCAAGGCGCTGTGCCAGTCAGCCGGCCTCGATCCGTTGATGACCGAGGTCAATATGGACCCCGCCCGCGCCGCAAGCTGCTTGAGCGAATTGAGATGAGACAGGCGGTCGTGTTGCTCACCCTGGTTCTCGCGGGCACGTCAGTGGCCCGCGCCGAGCCGCAGCTTGCCGCTTTCGTCACCGACCAGAACCACGACGTCTATGTCGCGCTTTTCGACGGCAAGGCAGTGGAACTCGCCGGCTGCTCCAGCCCGGGCCAGGCGAAAAGGTTGCTGCACCTGCCTGACACCGCGCTTGTCTCGGAGGCGACGCTCGCCAAGCTTCAAACTGAAAACAGTTTTGGGACGCAGCCGCGGCTGCCATGCCCCGGGACGGCATTCAATATCGACTGGCCGGCGACGACAGCTATCTGGGCCGATGTCGAGGCATCCGGCAACTACTATCTGCCTTCCCCCTCGGGCTCCGGCTATTTCGTCGTGCCCACCGCCTGTGCCGAGATCAAGGCGGCACTTGCCATCCGCGAGCGGCTGCAACTGCCCGGCGTGCTCCAGGGTTTTGCCGCGCCGCCCGATGTCGGGACACCGTTCGTACTCGATTGCGGGCGCGGCGATCTCGGCGGTCCATCGGACATAGCGGCGGCCAGCGTCGCCCGCTGGAGCCTGCACCGGTTCGAAACCTTCCTTAGCGCCGAAAGCATCGGCGACACGGTCTATGTCGTGCGTTACACGCCGCCGGGCGAAGGCGCTCGGCCCTCCTACCTGCCGATTGCGCGCCTCGACGGCAAGGCGACGCGCGACATCATCGCCGATGCGGCCGCGGCCGAAGCTGCGGAGACGAAGCTGCGGGCGTTCTTCGGCATCGACGAGGCCGAGGCGGTAACCTTGCTCGGCGCCGACGCGGTAGCGGCGCTTCGTTCGGCGCCCTTCGTCGACCTGTGTCTGTCGAACTGCGATGGCTATCAGCGCGAGCACGCGGCCTTCGCGCAGCCTGGCATCGACCTCGGCCTGTCGCCGCTGTCCGCTGGCCTGTCCATCACCTCGCTCGACCCCCTCGGCAACGCGCGGCTGGACTGGACCTTCGCGGAAGGCCGGACACTGTCCTTCACCGGTTGCCCACTTCTAACATCGGCGCTCGGCCTCTCCGCCCCCGGCATTGGCGACTGGATGGGCGAGACGGATCGCGCGCTGACCGCCGCTCCGCCGCCGGGTACCAGCTTCGACTGTCGGGGATCGGCCAGCGATACGTGCGTTCGCCGCGTCAATGATGGCGGTACGCTGACGCTGGCGCAATTCTCCTCCGAGGGCGATTGCGCCGGGCGGGCGAATCTCAGGCTCGAACTGCCCGCATCGGTCAAGACGCCGCAGACGCTGATCCTGAAGGGATTGCCGTTCAAGACCGTGCATATGGCGCCGGCCCCCGGCGTCGCCCGCACGCGGCTCGTCGGCACCGCCAACCGGGTGCCGGCCGGCACGTCGTCATGCATCCTGTCCGCGACCGGGGTGATCATCGTCGCGGACGGGTTGCCTCGGCTCGAACTCGAGCGGATCGACCTGGCGCGGGCGGCCGATCAAACGACCGACGAGGTCGTCGCCGTGATCGCGCAAAACGGCGCGGTCGCGCTCGACGATGTGACCATCGGCACCGTGGCGGATGGACTGTCACCGATGGCGCGCGGCGCGTCGCTGTGCCTGGCCGACCTTTATGCGCGCGGGCTCAGGGTCGAAGCGGACATGCTGGCCATCCAGGGCGTTCGGGCACGGCTGCTGATCTCTGCCCAAGCGCCGGTCCGCTCAACCCTTGTGCGCGCGCGTTTCGGCGCGGTGCTCACCTCCGACAGCCTGATGCGGATGGACTTCACCGACATCGCCGCAGCCAATCCGCTGGTGCTGCGCGGGGCGGTCGTGGCGGGCCGCTCGGACGGGCTCGCGCCGACGGCAGCAGGCCTTGCAGTCGGCTCCGCCATCCAGCTCGAGCGCGGTTCGTCGGCGAATTTCACCACCTCGACGGTGTCCGGCTTCCGCTGCGCGGTCAGTTTCGCCGACAGCGCCTCCAGCGTCAGTTTCCTGCTGCCGGGCAACGACATCGCACACGACAATACCAGCCGGGCCTGCGGGCCGGGCCGCTTCAGCCTTGTCGAATAAAGCGGAAGGAGGATTGGCAGATGAACCGTATCGCCCGATTGCTGCTCCACCTGCTGGCGCTGCTCGCGGTGATCCAAGCCGGCCCGGCCCGCGCCGAGGAACCGAAGGTCGTCCTGCTGGAAGACCCGACGCTGAACGCCACCCGCTTGCACTATCCCCTGCTCATCTCCGAAGGTCGCGGCTACCGTATCCGCTGCAACGACCAGGCAGACGAGGAAGCGGTGATCCGCGGACTGGGCTTTGCCACCGTCCCCTCGCAAGTGCTGACAGTCGTCGACAACGCTGTCATCGCGGCCGACCCAGCCGCCAATCCGCTGTTGTGTCCATCGGGCGAGAACTACCCGATCAAGGTCTTTGCGCATGATGGCGGCAGCGGCATCGTCTACTATCTGCAGTTCCCGACCGATTTCGGTTCGGCATCCCTTTCCGACCAACTCTACATTCCCGGCTGCGGGCCTTTGGTCGAGGGACTGAAGCTCGACCTCAATCAGGCGATCGACGCCGACCCGACCCCATTCTTCGCCGGAAAGGTCCATACCATCGCATGCGTTGCGGGGCCGCCGGTTGTCGGAAGGACGACGACCTTCGTCAGTTGGTGCATCAAGGATGACCTTGATCCGGCCCAACAGGCGACGGTCGAGCAACTGCTCGACCTGACACCCGGCGGCGCCGCGGCCCTTGGCAATCCGGTGGCGTGTGCAAGCGCACAGGATTTTCTCGCGTCGAGCACGACGCTCGACCTCGCCGGGCGACGGCTGACAAACCTCGAGCCGCTGGCGACACTTACCCATCTGACGAGCCTGACCTTGTCCGGCAATGAAATTACCGACATGCGCGACCTGGAAAAGCTGACCAAGCTTACGTTCCTCGACCTGTCGCGCAATCGGATCAGCAACATCAGCGTGACGGCGGTGATGAAGGATCTGGCCGAGGCCGACCTCAGCTCCAACCAGATCGCCGATCTACGGCCGCTCGCCTCGGCACGGGCGCTGACCCGGCTGGTTCTGGCCAGCAACAAGATCGTCGACGTGTCGCCACTACGGTTTCTGCAAGAGCTCACCGCGCTTGACCTGTCGAAGAACCGGATCACGGATGCGCGTCCCTTGATGAGCCTGACCAAACTCGCCGCTCCGAACCTGCGCGCAAACCGCCTGGCCACGGCGCAATCCGTCAGCGCCATCCTGCCATTCAATCCATCGCTGGACGGCAATCCGGTCTGTATCAGTCGACCCGAGCAATCGACCGTGGCCTCCGGCAAGATTTTTGAAGCCTGCATCACGGCAGTGAAGGAAGGCGACGTGGTGCTGGCAAACATGCAGACCGGCAAGTGCCTGGCTGTGGCCGAGGGGCGCCTCGACAACAACGCCCCGGCCGTCCAGTTCAATTGCGACGGCGACCAGTGGCGTCGCTGGAAACTGGTCGAGACGGATGATGGTTTTCAGCTGCAGAACGTACGGACCGGAAAATGCCTGACGATTGCCGGCGGGGTCAGCACCGATAACAACGTCCCTGCCCTCCAATTCGACTGCGACCGGGACGCATCGCGACATTGGAAGCTGACCGCAACCGGCGACGGCTTCCAGGCTGAAAACGTGCAGACGGGGAAATGCCTGACCATTGCCGGCGGGGAGAGCACCGACGACGACGTCCCTGCCCTCCAGTTCAACTGCGACCGCCATCCGTCGCGTTTCTGGAGCATCCGGGCGGCTGACCCCGAGGTAATGCTGGTGAACCGACAAACCGAAAGGTGCCTTTCGGTCGCGGAAGGACGAACCGACAACAACGCACCGACGGTGCAATTCGACTGCAACGGCAGTCAATGGCAGCGCTGGAGGCTGGTTGAGACAGGCGACGGATTCCAAGTGGCGAACGTCCAGACGGGCAAGTGCCTGACGATTGCCGGCGGGATCAGCACCGAAAACAACATCCCGGCCCTGCAGTTCAACTGTGACAGCGACCCTTCGCGCCGCTGGAACCTGGTCGAGACGCGCGACGGCGTTCAGGCGGAAAACGCCCAGACGGGCAAGTGCCTGACCATTGCCGGCGGAGTGAGCAACTTGAACAACATCCCGGCCCTTCAGTTCACCTGCGACCGCGATCCGTCAGGCTACTGGACCATCAAGGCGGCGGACGAGAGGTAGTGCTGCCAGTCGCCCGGGCTGATTGAGCCGCATCGATCAGCCTGAGCTCGAAAGGAGAGATCCGATGAACCGCATCGCCCAATTGCTCCTTGTTGTGGTCATGATCGTGGCCGCCGGCACCGGCCCGGCCCGCGCGGACGAGCCGAAGGTTGTGCTGTTCGAGGATCCGGGGCTGGAGGCTAACCGGCTGCATTATCCGCTGCTTATCTCGGACGGGCGCGGCTACCGCATCCGCTGCAAGGATCAGGCGGACGAGGAAGCGGTGATCCGCGGACTTGGGTTCGCGACGGTTCCTTCGGAGGTACTGACCGCCGTCGACAGCGCGATCGTCGCCGCGGATCCCGCCGCCAATCCACTGCTGTGCCCGTCGGGCGACACATATCCGATCAAGGTTTTCGCGCACGATAGTGGCAGCGGCCTCGTCTACTACCTGCAATTCCCCTCCGACTTCGGCGCAACGACTTTTTCCGACCGGCTCTACATTCCGAGCTGCGCGCCCCTGGTCACCGAGCTGAAGCTCAATCTCGACCAGGCTCTGAACGCCGACCCAACGCCGTTCTTCGCCGGTAAGATCCACACCATCACGTGCCTCTCCGGCGCGCCGCTGGTCGACAAGCCGACGACCTTCGCAAAGTGGTGCGTCAAGGGCGACCGCACGCCGGCTGAAACCGCGACCGTGATGGCGGTGCTCGATTCAACGCCCGGCGGGGTCTCGGCGCTCGGCGACCCTGCCGCCTGCGCCGCGGCACAGGCCTTTCTGGAATCGATCACAACGCTGAACCTGAACGGCAAGGGCGTGCAGTCGATCGAGCCGATTGCCGTGCTGAAGAACCTCACGAGCCTGTCGATCGCCGACAATTCGATCACCGACCTCGGGCCGCTGACCAAGCTCAAGACGCTGACCTTCCTCGACATTTCCGGCAATCACGTCGGCAACATCAACGCGCTGGCGCCGCTCATCGCGCTGACGCGAGCCGACGTCTCCGACAACGACATCATCGACATCCGCGCCCTGTCGGCGCTGGCGCTGCTCACCAACCTTACGCTCGACAACAACAAGATCGCCAGCCTTGAGCCGCTGCAATTCCTGCAGGCGCTCTCGACACTGTCCATCGCCAACAATGGACTGACAGGCGACATGCTCGATCCGCTCAGCGCCCTCGGCGGCCTGACCAGCCTCAACCTCGCCAACAACAAGATCGAGACCTTCGCCAATCTCGGCAGCTTCCCCTCGACGCTGGCCATCAACCTCAGCGGCAATCCAATCGTCTCGGACGGCGGGCAGAGCTTCGTTGACCTGTGCGTGCTGCATCGCGACGCGCCGACCCCGCTTGGGCAGACCATCCGCGCCATGGTCGAATTGGAGGGCGGCGGCACGTGCGCCGCGGTCGGCAACAATCTGCTGGCAACCACGGCGCTCGACCTTTCGTCGAAGATCGTCAGCGACCTGCGTCCGCTCGCGACCTTGCCGCAACTCACCTCGCTCAACCTGTCGAGCAATGCCATCACCGACGTCGCGCCGCTTTCCGGCCTGACCAACCTCGGCATACTCAACCTGTCAAAGAATTCGATCGTCAATGTCAGGCCGCTGGCAGCGCTGTCGGGCCTGATCAATCTCGATCTTTCCGACAATCCCGTGCAGGCGACCGACTTCCTGTCGGCATGCCTGATGCGGAACCAGACTGACTTTCTGACTCCCGCGCAAGCCACGGAAGTGAATGCGCTGCTTTCGATCTCGGGCAAGGCTGCCTGCGGCAAAGCCTACGACGATCTCAATTCACGCCAGTTCGCCGACGCGAAGAACCGTGGGTTGACCAGCGTCTCGCTCTTCCCGGTGATGGCCAATCTCATCTCCATCGACCTGTCCGACAACCAGTTGTCCGACGTCTCGGCGCTGTCTGCGATACCGGGGCTGACGAAGCTTTGGATCCGCAACAACCAGATCCCCTCGATCCAGGGCGTCCTGCAACTGCGCCGCCTCGAACAACTGAGCATCGACGGCAATCCCGTGTCGAACCTGATCGGCATCGGGATGCTCAACAAACTGACCAAACTCTATTTCTCGAACACACACGTGCAATCCGTGACGCCGTTGGCCGACCTGCCGCTGCTCGACGACGCCGGTATGCGCAACCTGCCGCTGCAATACGCCAGCTTCGCTGAATACTGCATCGTCTACCGGTTCGATTCGATCGCGCTCGGCGACGCGCGAGGCTTCATGGCGGCACTCGACAGCCGCATGCAGGCCGATCACGTCGATAGCGCCGACTGCAGCGCTGCGCAGAGCTGGGCGCAGTCACTGACCAGCCTGACGCTGAACAAGAAGTCGATCATCGCCGTCAACCCCGTGGTCCATTTTCGGGCGCTGGGAGAACTTAACCTGTTCGACAATGTGATCACCGACGCGTCCCCGATCGCTTCGCTGACGGGACTCCAGAAACTGAACCTCGCCACCAACCGGCTGTCGGCGATCCCGCGCTTCAGCTCGAGCGGGCTCAAATACATCTATCTGAACGACAATCAGATCACCGACGTCGGCAATCTGTCGAACATGCCGGCGTTGTCGAATGTCGATCTGCGCAACAATCGGGTCTTCAATGCGCTGCCGCTCGGCTCGCTTCCGGCACTGTCGATCGTCGATCTGCGAGGCAACCGGATCGAGAACTTCGTTCACGTTCATCCGGTGATCGGAAAGTCCTATCTCGGCAACAATCCGATCTGCTCGTTCCCGCAGCCGCTCACCCCGCAAGTCGCCGAAGCCTGCAAGCGCGAGCCGCCGCGCATCTGGGACGTCAATATTCACGTGTTCGATGAGATTGCCGTCCAGCCTTTGGTCGTCTGTCCGCGTCCCAGCTGCCTGCAGCTCCAGCCCCACGTCATCGTGGGCCCGCTCATTCACCAGTAATGCCTGCACCCGGAGGTAGTCCCATGTTCGCCAAGACCCTTACCGCCCTCGCAGCCCTGACCGCTGGCGCCGCAGTACTCGGCTCCCCGGCTCGCGCCGAAGACAAATCAGCGACATCGATCGTGCAGTTGCCCGCCGCGGGCGGCACCGTCACGCAGGAGGAAGGCAGCTTCTCGCTGAACAACAATACGGGATCGGCGAACTTCAGCCTGCCACTACCAACCCTGCCGACGCGTGGCCAGTTCGGGCCGCAGATGAGCCTCACCTACAGCCAGTTCGCGGGCGATACCGGCAACGGGCTCGGCATCGGCTGGCGGTTCAACACCCAGGAGATCGCCGTCAACGACGATCTCGGCACGGCCGTGCCCGGCACCAAGCCGGGCGGCGATTTCTTCTCCCGCCTGTCCTACATGGGCACGCGGCTCGTGTTTCTCGGAAACCAGAACGGCGTCTGGGAATACAAGCCCGAATACGCCGAGGATTTCGTCAAGATTCTCTATCACACCGGCGCGTTCGACGTCGTTTCGCTCGACCTGTCAGGCGGCCTGCACACCGACACCATCCCCTCCGGCTTCGACGTGACCAACGCCGATGGAACGCGGCTGATCTTCAGCGGCGATCCCTCCGTGGCGGAGGGCAATTTCGACATAGCCAAGCCCTACGTGACGAAATGGCCGCTGGTCCTGCAGCTCAACGCCAACCGCGAAGCCGTCCGCTACGACTACCAGCGTTTCGGTGGACGCAGCTACCTGACAAAGGCCAGCTTCGCCGGCGGTCAGAGCAGCTACCAGTTCGACTTGATCGAGACGCAATCGACCCTCGTCAGCCACACCAATGGCAGCAAACAGGAGAACGCCCGGCTTTACGGCAAGGTGACGGCGAAATTCAAGGACACCGTCTACGCCCAATGGTGCATGGGATATGTCGGCCGTGACACCAATGACACCTCGAAGTTCGTCGTCAGAGCGCATCCGGACTGCCTGGCGAAGGCTCAGGCAGACCTGACGCCGCTCATCGACACGCAGTCAGTCAATGTGCTCGACCAACTGCGGGTGCTCTATCGGTATGGCGACACCGGCGGCGGGGCTCTGGCGCAATCGACGCTGAAGTTCCCGGACATCAATTTCGGCTATTCGTCGTGGACAAGCGCCGAACTGGCGTCGCGCCCCGTCGTGTTCGAAGCGCCGAAGATGGCGTTCGCCGGCGACATCCCCCCTCAGAATTTCGAATTGGCCGACCTCAACATGGATGCACTGGTCGACATCGTGCAGACCAAGGATGACGGCGCGACCGTGCATCTCGGCAGCGGCGACCTGAACAGCGCCTTCGGCGACACCACCCAACTCGTGCTGTCGCGTCCGACCGAGGCCGGACTGATGCGCCAGATCGCGCCCCGGCTCACCGACAATCGCTTCGCTTTTGCCGACATCCTTGGCGACAGCTTCGTCGATATCGTCGAAATCGAAGACGGGCTGATGCACGTCTATGACGGCAAGGCCGATGGGACCTTCCCTTATCTCGGCCGCTCGATTCCGCTGCCCGGCGTCTCGCCGACGACATTCGCGGGCGGCAACGGCCGCTTCGCCGACGTTAATATGGACAGCCTGTCCGACATCGTCACGACGCGCCTCAACGCTGATGGCCGCACCGAATGGCGGATATTTCTCAATCTCACCCGGCGCCAGCCCGATGGCGGTTACAGCGTCAATTTCGGCGCGCTGACCAAGGCGTTCCCATTCAACAGCCAGGACGGCCAGATACTCGGCCGCAACAACGTGCGGATGGTCGACATCAATGGCGACCGGCTGCCCGATCTCGTCGTCATCCGTCCAGCCGACCAGGGCTTCTGCCTCTACGAAAACCAGGGCAACATCTTCTCGACGGACCCGAATGCCCTGCTGTTTGGCGACGCCGCGATCAACGATCCGGTCTGCGGTCACGGCACCTTCTCGAAGATTGGCGGCATGCAGCCCGGCGAGAACCTCGCCACGATGTGGTACATCGACGCCAATGGCGACGGCATCATCGATTTCGCGTCGATGGGCGAGCGCACCGACCAGATGCGCATCTGGCTCGGCTTCGGCGACGGGACCTACCTGAAGGATCCGCTCAGCATCGCGCTCAATCTGCGGGTTCAACTCGGCACGTCGACACAGACCTTCGCCTCGCGCGTCGCCGACATCGACGGCGACGGCCAGACCGAAATCATCGTGTTCCAGAAACCGTCCGGTGACGAGGTGAAGCCCGTCGTCATCATCGACTTCAACCGAACCGCAACCATGCAACTCGTCAAAGCGAACCTGTTGACGGTTGTCGACTTCGATTCCGGACGCCGGCACGACATTCGCTATGCGACCTCGATCGACGAGATGCTGCGCGACCGCGCCAACGGCCAGCCGACGCGCAACCTGCATTTCCCTGTTGTCGTCGCCAAGCAACTCGTCACGTCGCAGGGCATACCCGGCCAGGTTCGCGCCCAGGTGCAGACGGACGAATATTTCTACCACAATCCCTTCTATGACGTGATCAATCGCCGCTTCATCGGCTTCTCGGAGGTCGAGAAGGTCGCTTACGGCGATGAGAACGCGGCCGGCCAGCGCGTCACGCAGCGTTCCCGCCTCGATCGCGAACAGTATTACACCTTCGCGGAGAGGGCGGCCGACCTGAACCTTGCCGGCAAGCTGAAGATCCGCAAGACATACGAAGTAAAGCCCGAGGCGACGCTCGTCGCGAGCGCTGAGACAACCGAGACGCTCGATCCGTCAGCGGCGGCGCTGCACTCGCTGTCGACCGCTACGCGCAGCCAGAAGCTGCCGACGACCGGCATGATGCTGAAATGCGAATCGTCGGTATGGGAGGCATTTTCGCGTGGCGACGGTTCGTCCTATCTGAGGAAGGTCAAGGACACGCTGACCGAATCCGCAGGTCAGGCCGAGCAGCAGGATCCGGCCGATCCCGAATGCAAGGATCCGGTCAAGACCCAGTCCTATGCCGACTTCGACGCGTTCAACATGGCAGCGTCGGAGACGGTCCGGGTGCGAGACGTCCCTGGCCCGGAAAACCTTACAGTTCCCGGTTTCAGCCGCACGACCCAGACAGACTACGCTCAGTCGCGCACCGATCTCGCGGCGCTCGGCATCGTCAATGCCGCGTCCGAGCGGCGTATCCTCGCCGGGACGCGGCTGCTCAGCCGCGAGAGCTTCACCTACCTGCCGAATTCCGGCGGCAGGATGGGATCGCGCTCGCTTGAGGTCCTTTCAGGCCTGGGCGCGCTGCCGCCCGCACTGGAGCAGTTCCGCAGCGCCAGCCGCAAGCTGGCGAAGACGATGGGTTATGATGTTTTCGGCAACAGCATTTCGGTTGCCGACGAATTCGGAACGACCGAGCTTGCGGTCTACGACGCCACCGGCACGCTGCTGCTTAGCCACACCAAGCCGTCCGGTGTCGCAGCAGAACTCGACCAGACGACGAAGATGACCTACGACGGCCCGCGGCAGGGTGCGGTCGCGACGACTACTAGCCCGCTGGGAATGGTCCTTACGACCAGCTACGACGCGCTCGGACGCAAGACCCGCGAAGCGGCCGCAGACGGCGCCGAGAAGTTCTATACCTACAAGATCGGCGAGAATGGACGACCGTCGCTGATCCTGACCGCCCGCCGGCGCTACGCGAGCGCTGCCGAGACACCGGAGGGAGAGAGCGAGTTCATAGCCGATCTCGCCGCCTATGATGCGCGCAGCCAGAAGATCGCCGACCTCGAGAACGTCGCGGAAGGCGGCGTGCGGGTGTTCCATTTCTCGCTCTACAACCGAAACGCGAAGCAGGTCTTCCGCTGGACGCCCTTCGTGGTGAAGAGCTTCGGCGGGGTCGACGACTTGAACCTGCAAAAAGTTTTCGATCTTGGCGAAATTCCGCGCCCGGATCACGAAGTCGGCAACGCATACACCTACGACGCAGCCGATCGGATGGTCCGTGAAACCCACCCTTCGGGAAAGATATCCGACATGGACTTCGGTCCGTGGGGCACGCACACCGTCACAACCTACAATGATCAGTTCGACGGCACCGTTCACAGCGGCGAGTACTCCTTGCGCAACGAGAATGGTGTGACTGCCTTCGTCGCCACCGACGGCAATGGTACGACACATATCTCCCGTTTTGTGCGCGATACATTTGGCTATTTGAGCGAGATCTGGCTACCAGGCGAAGCAACGCCTCGGAAGCTTATCTACAACTCGGTCGGCGATATCGAATTCCAGGCGATCCCCGGGATGGGCGACCGATACGCCTTCTATGACGGGCGCGGCAGGCAGTCGGTGATCGCTCGCGTGGGAACCAATGGCGAAAGCTCGATCCAGACTTACACCTACGACTTCCTCAACCGAAAACTCACCGAAGTGAACGACGGCGTCCTTCACCTCGAATATCAGTACGACAGAGGTGTCCAGGTCGCATCCGCGGCCGGTTTCGACACGCCGATCGATCTACCGCTCGGAGACACGACGCAGATTACCATTCACGATCCCAACGGCGCGTTCGATGCGATCCAGCGTTACGCGTATGACCGGAACGGCCGGATGGTGACGCATGAAGTGGAGATTAACGGCGCGAAATACGCCGACCATTTCCACCATACGCTCGACGGACGCATCGATTCGTCCGAGGGTCCGCGCGGCCTGACGTCGAAATTCGCGCTGGGGCCGGACAAGAACCTGCGGTCGGTGACGGTCACGCATCCCGATTTTTCGGAGTCCCAAAAAATCATCGAGAATATCACCTACAATGCCGAGTCGCGCATCGAGCGGGTCGATTACCGCCTCGGCGCATTCACGCAGATGTCGTACGATCCGGCGACCCTGTTCCTCACCCACATCGTAACGCAGGCCGGAGACAAGCCGTTGCAGGATCTGACCATGACCTTCAACGGCAATGGATCGATCACCCAGATCGTCGATGGACTGCCGCAAGGCGCGGGCGATCAGGGGCATGTCGACCGGTCTGGAACGTTCCACTACAATTTCAAGAACGAGCTCGTCCGCATCGATCGCTACGGCCAGCCGGCCGAATTCGCCTATTCACCCGCCGGAACGTTCGCGCGCAATGACGAGTTGGAACCTGGCGCGCCAATCGCGCCAGCGACTGGTTCGGCAACAGGGCTCATACCGACTGGAACCGCGGCAAAGCCCTATGCTTTCGACGGATTCGCGCAGTTGGCAAAATCGCCGACATTGACCGGGACGGTGTTCGACATCAACGGACGGCTGATCCGCGCGCAGACGGCAACGAACGAAGTGCTCTACGGCTACGACCAGACCGGTCGTCGCCTCTACAAGAAGGTGACGCCGACGAATGGGCCGGAACAGCTCTATCTCTACCCGGTCGAGACGTTCGAAATCGGCCCCAAAGGCGAGGAGAGCTACGTCAACATCGCCGACTCCAAGCTTGTGCGGCTGGAACATGGCACAGGCAAGTGGTTCTACTACCTGAAGGATCACATTGAGAGCAGCGACTACGTCATTGCTTCAGACGGCGTCCCGGTCGAGCAGATGCTCTACAAAGCCTACGGCACGGAACATAAGCCCGAGATGCTGTCTCCCGCCTGGGCGACGCATCTGACGGATGTCGCGGCCGACCTGCCGCGTGAAAAGACCCATCATCGTTTCACCGGCAAGTATCTCGATGACGACACAGGCCTCTACTACTATGGTGCCCGATACTACGATCCGGCGCTCGGACGCTTCATCTCGCCCGATCCGCTGTATGTCGGTGATCCAGAGCGATGCACGAGCAACCCAACGTCGTGCAATCTATTCGCCTACGCCAACAACAACCCGATGGCCTTCGTCGACCCAACAGGTCTCAAGGAGATCGTGGCCGACGATGCTGCCTACAAACGCCAGGTGGAGCAAGATCTACAGCGAACCGACCCAACTGCTCGTGTCGACAGCAAGACCGGCGAAGTGTCGCAAAGCTTCCTGCATGGCGTTTGGCTGGACGTGAAGAGCTTCGTTACCGGGTCGAATTCGTTCGACGCGGGCCGCGAGCTCACGCGCCGGGTGATCGACGACCCGCAGACGACCACGATTACGAATGTCGCTGGCCACACTGAAGCCGACGTGAAGGATCCGAAAACCAACCCGGAGACGACCGCCGGGGACGTCGTCATCAGGTATGACCCGGCGACAGCGAGAACTCGAACCTCGGATGAATTCGACAAGTCGACGGGCAAAGTTGTGCTCGATGCGCCGGCAGATCCGGGTATCGTGCTGGCGCACGAACAGATTCACGCCACGCACATGATGGCCGGTAAGGACACCGGCATGGCAGAAGTCCGCTATACCGGTGTCGACGGCAAGCCATACAAAGCCCCTGACGCCGAAGCTCGCACCGTCGGAGTCGGCGGTACGATGCGGACGGACGACATAACAGAGAACCAGTTGCGGGACATGCTCGGTATCAGGCCGCGCAACAACTACTAGTGGTGGCTGGTCGCCATAGAGGAATGGAGGCATGACATGCTCAAGAACCGATGGCTTCCGGCCATTCTCGCCGGGGTCACACTCATGACCGCAGCGACAGTTTCGACGCAATCGATGGGCGAGGAAGTTCGACCGCCGGCTGCTGTGCCATTGGACTTCCTGGCCTGGATCGATCGCGATCGGGCCTGGCTGGAGCAGCAGATTCTCGCGATCAGCGGCTCCAGCAGTATCAAGATCGGCGCTACCGCGCTTGAGACCACGGACCTTGACGCGCTGAAGGCGGCCAACCGCATACGGACCTTCGCCTACCTCGCGGCCAAGGGGCTGCGGCCCCCCTATTTCGATCTGCAGGTGGCGGCCGCGGATAGAACGGTCCGGTGCATTACAAAGTATCCGACTAGCATTGCCCCCGACATCGGGCCGATGGACTTCGCGAGGGCGTCGTTTCCGGCGGAGGCCGCCGACCAAACCGAACTGAAATCCTGCACGGTCGCAGGCAAGGGTGGAGACTATGCCGAGCTTAACCGGGCGGCCTTTCGCGATCACTACTTCAACGCGTCAGGCACATTGAAGCCGGAATTCCGGGACCTGCGCGACGATTCTGCTTTCAAGGCCAAGGCGATCGACGAGGGCTTCTTCCTGACCACGGAGGACTATAGCGGCCTGCTGCAGCTGGATCTGCGGTAGGCGGCTAGAACGTAGCAGGCACAATGGCCGCGCCGGTGAAGGCAAGCCAGACCGCCGCTCTGTCCCGCGGCCTGGCTGCTGAGCAGCCAGGCGTCACATCGCGAAAGCTGAGCTCCGTCATGATTTGGGTGTCGAGCGCCAGCCGCCCGTTGCGTGCGCCGCCGCGGCGATTGTCTGATGCCTGAAGGAGACTTGGTTGCCCGAGGGAGACTTGGCGTAAGAGTGTCTACTCCACGCCTGTGGCCGGCACCCCGAAGACGCACCATACCCCGGCCTTCTTGGTCGCTTCAAGCGGATGCACCACAGTCGTACGTGCGCTGAACGTGACGACCGCGAAGGAGCCTGCCGCCCCGGGCCATTCAGTGCGGGTCCAATAATCGGTTTCGCTGCGCTCGAGCGGTGGCAGCTTGTATTCCGCGAACGCGTCGTGCTGCCTTGGCCAGTCCGCCGAATCGAGACTGGTCAGTTCCGCCATCGTCGGAAGCTGCCAGCCCATGTCGCCGTTCGGACCGCCTTGTCCGAGGGTAGCACAGTGCCCCATCGCATCGCTCAGCGTGAGCGGCTGATCAAGCCTGTCCAGCCTGGCGACAAGGCATGTGCGCTGGTCGACAAAGGCCTTGCCCTCATGCTCAGCGAGCAGCCAGAAATTCTGGTCACTCAGCGGCTGGCGGGTCAGTTTGTGGACGGTGCCACATGGTTCGGCCTGGGATGGCGGCACTGACACCATGGCGAAAAGGGCAAGCGCAGCGTTGAAAGTCGCAAGAGACGCTATCCGAAACATGCCTTCCTCCTCGCTGGTTTGGCATCATGACGGGCGTTCGATATGGCAACCGGATAAGTATACTTGAAGCGGCGAACAATGGAAAGTCCTATCACTTCCCGATGCGTCAACTTTTCAGGTAGATATCAGCCCGCTGGCTACTAATTTAAATTAAATCACAACGAACAACGGCGCAGCCACTACCCCAAACCAATTACGAAAAATCAATAATCTGATCGGATCGATTTCTCTGCCGATAATCCATCAGCCCTTCAACGTGAAGTGCCAGGCAGAGTGACGAAGATCTCGTCGGCATCATGGTCACGATGACAAGGCAAACTTACTCTAAGTTTGGCTCTGGTTGATCAAAGAATGGTCGTCGACGGTCACGGCGTTCGTCCTTAGGGTGCGACCGAACAATCCCACAATCATCCTTCTGGCTGGAACCTCGGCCAGATGCAGTGCGGTTGATGCGGCGAGAACCGTAATCAGAAAGACCCCAATCGCCGTCCGCTGCGACACCCCTTCCAAGATCTGTGGGTGCATGACAAAAAACCTGATGACGAGTTGGTGTGTCAGGTAAATGGCGAACGAAATCTCGCCAAGGAACCTCACGGGGCGGCAGGCGAGCACCTTCGCCAACGGCCCGGTGCTCGATGCGAGAATAATGAGCAGCAAGGCCGCCGGCACGACAGGGGAAAGTGTCTGGGCCGTCCAATACTGCATAGCACCCGAGCGCATGAAGGGCTGCAGGATCGCGTTGATCCAGCCGGATCCCCAAATCAGCAGCAGGACGCCGATCAACTCGATCGCGGCCCATGTGCCAAAGCGAAGATGGGCAAGACGGTCGCGGAAGCGCGTCCACAGCAACGCCGCCGTCATGCCGAGGCAGAATTCGAAGACCCTTGCGACCGGGTTGACCATCACGATGCCCTGGATGACGGCATCTTTTCCGCCACTGTAAAAAGGCAGTCCGAGTTGCCAGGCAAGGAGACCCATCGCCGAAGAGGCGACAAAGCATGCGGCGAGTTTCCAAGGCCATGTCGATTCGAAATTGCGGATCAGAAATGGGAAAACGAGATAAAAACTCATCTCGGTTGAGATGCTCCAGCTGACCGCATTGTAGCTGAAAAAGTAATCGCCGGTCGGAATCCAGCTTTGCAGCAACAAGGCATTTGCGAGGAAATACGGAGCCGCGAATGGCACGCCTAGCGCGACTGCCGCCAGCAATGTCACCAGATGAGCTGGCAAAATCCTGGCAATTCTGCCGATATAGAACTGACGTGTTTCGCCCGGCTTATTGAGAGCAGGATAGGAATAGGTCAGTACGAACCCTGACAAGACAAAGAAGACGGTGACGCCATTGGCGAGGTTCCAGCCTTGAAACGCAGTGGGCGATACACCGAAACTCCCCTGGATGTGATGGAGTACAATGGCAAAAGCGGCGAAGAACCGCAGTCCAGTGAGCGGAAAGATCAACGCCTTCGGATGTATTTGTCCGCCCATACTCGCTCGCATCAACTTGCCTGGCTGGTTCGAACGGACAGCGGCGCGGTCACCGGTCGATTTTGCAGTGCGAGAATATCATGATGGTTATCCCACGCTCGTTCACTCATCAGGACAAGGCGAGTGCCCTCTAGCCGTTCCGCCAGCGAACTGGCCCAACTTGGCTTCGAGAGCGAGATCCCATATGCGTCCTGACCAGGATAGTCGGCGTAGCCATAGCCTTCTGCAAGATACTGCCTCTCGATTTCCTCCCACCCAGAGGCGACGCCATAGTAGTTGAACTGAGGGCCCCGGAAATGGACAAAACGCCCATGCAGGCTGACGATAAGGACGCCGTCCGGTCGCAGCCATGAGAGCAGCTTCCTGACCAGACGCTCGGATATGTTCGCGGACAGGTGCGTCAGAACCGAGCCGACCCAGATCACGTCGTAGCGCGAGGGAGCGTCGAGGCCGTCGACATCGGTGCCAGACAGCCACGTCCGCGCACCAAACTCGCGTGCACAGAATTCGAGATCCTCAGAGTGCTTGTCTGTCGCCGAAATCTCGGCGTCCGCGTACGCGGCCCGCAGCCAACGGGTGACGCGTCCGGCACCAGCCCCGAAATCGAGGATTTCTTTTGGCTCTATTCCAGCCAGGCTTACCGCCGCCGCGATAACGTTCAGCGCTGATCCCCCACACGTTAGATAGTGCCGGCCGTTCCCATGAAACATCCCGTCGCTCTCATGGAGGTTCAGCGACACCATTTCATGCAGTGTCGCAGCGAAACCGCTGAAAGCAGTATGGTCCTGTCGGTCCAGGTTTTGCATTTTGGCGCGAAATCGCCGCTCTCCATAACCGCTGACGGCATAGCACGCGAAACACCTGGCATCTAGATTAGTAAATTATGAACAAGTAAACCATGAACAACCTGCCCGCGAGGGCGGTGCGGGCGATGCACTTAATCCGACGCTTCCGCCCCGGCGCATGCTCTGGCTGGTAGGCGGCGAAAGTCGTCATCTACGGCACAGCCGAACAAATGCTGAGCGCAATAGCAACACATCCTTTCCGTCAACCCGATAAGCTTTGACGCACTCGCGAAGTCAGAGTACGGACCTACGTGGGAATTGCGGTTCGCTATTCTGATTCCTCAACCGCAGTTAACCGTATTCGGGAGCGGCCGAGCATATCCGGATGTCATCCAAAACAGAAAAATCGGACATCGTCGAACGACATCTGATTCTTGGTGGAAGCGGCTTCATTGGCCGACACGTTGCTGCAATCCTGGTGCAAAGCGGGTGTGAGGTCGTTTTAGCCGGGCGCTCACTTTCGAAGCCGACATTTACCCCTGCACTTGACGAGCGAGTCGCATGGCGCAGTTTCGACCTTGCCAACGCGCAATGGGATAGCTTGATCGACGGGATCACCGTCATTCACCATTATGCATGGTCATCCGTCCCTGCCACCGCCAACAACGATCCCACCCTTGATTTGTCGACCAATGTCGTGCCGACGCTGGGTTTGCTGGATGCGCTTCGGAAAAAAGGCGCGGAGGCGCCAAGGCTGATCTTCGCTTCGTCCGGCGGTACGGTTTATGGCAAACTGCTGCGCGTTCCGGTGCATGAAGACCACCGTTTAAACCCGATTACCGCCTACGGCGCTGGCAAAGCCGCTGTTGAACTGTATCTGGGTACCTATCGAGCTCTCTACGGACTCGATTGTCGTGTCGCGCGTCTGGCTAATCCTTTTGGAGCGGGGCAGAATTTGGCAAGAGGCCAGGGTGTTGTAACGACGTTCCTGCACCACGCATTGTCGCAACGGCCTATAGTCGTCTGGGGAAATGGCGAAGTCGTACGTGATTTCATCCACATCTCCGATGCCGCAGCAGGGTTGGTTGCACTGGCACGCGCAGCACCGCTCGACGGCCATCAGGTTTTCAACATCGGCAGTGGTGAAGGCGTCAGCCTTAACGGTGTCATTGCGGAACTTGAAGCAAAACTCTCCCAAAGATTGGACGTCCGCTATGAGCGCGGACGAAAATTCGATGTTCCAGTAAGCGTGCTCGATATCTCGCTCATTCGGGAGGCGCTGGGGTGGCGACCTACTCTCTCATTTTCTGAAGGCTTGAGCCAAACACTCGCCGATCTTGGTGGTAGCGTAGTGCATCGTGACAGGTCAGCGGCAGGTGGCTCCGCACACTAGACCAGCGAGAGGAATTGGCGACACTCAAATGGGAGAAATATTCGAACGGGTCCTGCCGCGGCAAGCACTTGAGTGGACCGGCGAACGGCTGACAACCGCTACGGCGGGTCAGGTGGAGATCGAGCACCTTCATCGCTATTTTCTTGCCCGGGCTCTTTGCCGCGACCTTGATGTTGTCGATGTCGCTTCAGGCGAAGGCTACGGCTCCGCTCTTCTGGCCCAGGTCGCGCGATCGGTTGTCGGTATCGAGTTGTCCGAGGAGGCGGTAGCGCACGCCCAGCGGGGCTATGTCGCTCCCAACCTTCGCTATCAGCAAGGAGACGCTCGCAAGTTGCCGTTGGAAAATGCGAGTGCCGACGTGGTCGTGTCGTTCGAAACGCTAGAGCATTTTTTTGAGCATGATCTGTTTATCGCAGAGGTTCAGCGCGTTTTGCGGCCAACCGGTTTTCTCATCCTTTCGTCGCCTGAACGAGATGTCTATTCCCCACTCGGAAGCCCTGCCAATCCCTATCATGTGCACGAGCTCTCGCGTGTGGAGTTCGAGGCCCTGCTGAAGGGGGCGTTCCGCCACGTCTTGATACTCCTTCAAAGACCGCTGCTCGGATCAACGCTTATCGCGGATGACGAGGCCGGAATATCGAGAACGCTAACGTTCGAGCGACGAGGAGAGACGCACTACGAGGTCAGTCATGGCTTGCCTCGACCGCCTTACAATATTGCGATTGCGTCCCAATCAGAACTTCCGACTATTCCTAATTCGTTGTTCATCGAAACAAGCGAGATCGGTGAAATCCTGGCGCGAGCAGAAAGTGGCGCTGCCGCTCACGCGGAGCTTCGCAATCACATGGAGCAAACGGAGTTGCTGGCTTCCGGGCTCCGCCGCGAAATTGAAACGGCCAGTGAAACCATCAAAGCTCAAATCGAACGGGCCGAAAAAGCGGAAGCCGCATTGGCATTGGCTCAGTCTGGAAGCCATGCCGCTAGCGCAGAGCTCCGCAGTCACATGGAGCAGACGGAATTGCTGGCTTCCGGTTTCCGCCGCGAAATTGAAACGGCTAGTGAAACCATCAAAGCTCAAGTCGAACGGGCCGAAAAAGCGGAAGCCGCTCTGGCCTCGGTTCAATCGGGAAGCCGTGTTGACATTGAGGGGCCGCTGGGCACCTTCGCACCTCTTAAGGACAAGCAGCACCCCACCGGGACCTTTGATGCGACGGCAACCGAAATTCAGTCTTCGGCGTCGGCACGCTGGGCTGAACTCGAGCGGCTGCGGTTCGAGTTGGCGCAAGTACGCTCCGAACTCGCTGCGGCAGCTGTGCAGCGAGACGTGTTGAGAACGTCTTTCCGGAGCCACGCAAGCCTCCTCACGGAATCGCGTCTTAGACAAGATGCCGAGACCAAAGAACTGCGACAGCGAAATGCTGAATGCGAAGCCAGGATTGCGGAGTTGGAGCGCAAGGCCGCCGAATGGGAGCAACGCTACTTGGGCCTGCGCAGCCGCCTCGAGGCCATTTTGAAACGCTTTGGGATACTTGGCGCGTCACGGCTCTTTCCTCGCCCGCTCCGCGCCTTTGTCCGCAATCGTGTTCTTGGACCGGGACGCACACAATGAATAGCCGCGAGAGCGTAATGGCTGATGAAATTCGCCGTGAATTCGTCGCTATGCTGGAAATGACCGGGTTCGTAGATGCCGACTATTATCGTTCCTCCCTTAACCGGCCGGAACTGCGGGATCCAGTGGGGCACTATGCCGAAATTGGCTGGCGGATTGGATTGGAGCCAAATGCGCGATTCAACGGCGATTTCTTGCGTCCCTTCTACGAGACGGCAGGGATGTTCAAGCCGCCTGCTTATGTCTGGCTAGAACTTTCGGCTCTCGGGGAACCGCTGCCCGCGAACAAACACGAAGCCGAGGAACTTGCTGCAGCCTTCCGACGGTCGCCGTGCTTCGATGCTGAATTTTACGCTGACCGTTTGCCCGCCGGTATGGACCCAGCGTTGCACTATGCAGTGGTCGGTGAGCCGATGGGCTGGCGCGCATCGCCTCTTTTTGATTCGGCCTATTATAGGGAGCGTTATCCTGATGTCGTGAGCGCCGGGATGTCGCCATTACTGCATTACCAGCACGATGGCAGGCGCGAAGGTCGCCGAGGAGTTTCTGTCGTCGATAGGCTAGAGTTTTCGCCCTTGCCGCAGTCGGAAAAGCCGGTTGTGCTTCTGATTTCGCATGAGGTTTCGAGAACCGGCGCGCCTATGTTGGGCTGGAACCTAGCCCGGGAACTCGCGAAAAGCGCAACGGTGGTTTCCCTGATGATGCGCGGTGGAGAACTGGAAAGCGACTTCATCGCCGTTGCCGCCTCGTCCGTCGGTCCGTTGACATGGGAGGACTGGAACTGGGTGGATGCGGCCCGGCTGGCCAAGCGGATCACCGAGGAATTCAGGCCGCTTTATGCCATCGCCAACAGCATAGAAACGCAGATCATGGTGCCTGCCTTGGCGTCTTGTGGAGTGCCGAGCGTTGCTTTGGTGCATGAGTTTGCCGCCTACACGCGCCCCGTAGCCAAGATGCGTAACGTTTATGACTGGGCGCAGCATGTCGTATTTCCTGCCGAGATCGTTGCGCAGTCTTCGTACGATGCCTTTCCCGGCTTCGAAAGGCGCCCCGGAATTCATATCATGGCTCAGGGGCGCAGTGATCCGCCGCCAGTGTCCTCAGCCGATGAGCCGGCTGACAAAAAAGAAGACGAGTTCCTGCTTCGTTTGCGGCCCGAGGGTGAGGAGGCTTCCTTTCTAGTGCTCGGCGCCGGCATGGTGCACATTCGTAAAGGCGTTGATCTTTTCATAAGCGCAGCTGCCATAGCGAAACGGCTGCGACCGGATGTTCGCTTTCGATTTGTCTGGATCGGTGATGGGTACGATCCGGAGAATGACAGTGGCTACTCCGCGTATCTCGCCTACCAGATAGCCCAGTCGGATCTGGGAGATAGCTTGGTGATGCTTGATCCGGTATCGGATTTGGAGCCCGCATATGCCGTTGCAGACGCCTTCTTTCTCAGTTCCCGCCTTGATCCGCAGCCAAACGTGGCCATCGATACGGTTGTGCGCGGGATACCGACCGTGTGCTTCCAGGGAGCCTGTGGAACGGCGGAAATCTTAGCGGCCGACGCTGCAACACGTCCTCTCATTGCACCTCACCTCGATACCCATGCCGCAGCTGTCATCTTGTGCGGGCTGGCAGACGACCGCGACAAGGCAAAGGCCTTGGGAGCGGAAGTGGCGCGAGTAGGACATGCGGTCTACAACATGAGTGCCTATGTTCAACAAATCGACGAGTGGGGCAAAACATCCGCGGCAGCACTTCATGACGAGGATCTTGCCACCCTGATCGCAGCCGCTGCTGTCGATCTCGAAATGGTTCTTCCTCCAGGTACCGCGCCAATTGCCGAGTTGGAAGCCGGGCGGCGCACGCTCCAGCAATGGAGCATCATGGGCCTTTCGGCCGATTCGACAGCCAATCCACAGTTCCGTCGTCCTTGTGCAGGCTTCAATCCGCAAAGCTATGCGCAAGCCAATCCAGACGAGTGCGGACCGGGAAAGGCTTATCCCCTAGCCCATTGGCTCCGCGCCGGGCGCCCCGCCGGCCCCTGGTCCCGGGACGTTTTCAATCCTGTCAACGGCACTGACCGGCCGTTGGAGCAGCGTGTGGCCCTTCATGCCCATTTTTACTATGAAGATCTGGCTGATGATCTGGCCTTCCGGCTCAAGCGCAACCGCACGCGCTGCGATCTGTTCCTGTCCACGGACACCGACGCCAAAGCCAGACATCTTCGAGCGGTGTTTGACGACCACCACGGTTCCGTTGAAATGGTAATCGTTCCCAACAGGGGGCGCGATGTCGGACCGCTTCTTACTGAATTCCTGCCACGGCTGCTTGATGGCCGCTACGACCTGATTGGTCATGTGCACGCCAAGAGGAGCGTGGGCACGGACGCGGCTATGGGGGAGGCATGGCGCCACTTCCTTTGGGAGAACCTGGTTGGTGGCGAACACGCGATGCTCGATCTCGCTGCCGAGGTCTTCGCATCGAAACCGGCGATAGGTCTTTTGATGGCCGAGGATCCACACCTCGTCGGTTGGAACGACAACAGGAAAATCGCTGAAGACTTGGCGAGACGGATGGGCATCGCCACGCCGCTGGCGGACTTTTTCGATTTCCCGCTGGGAACCATGTTCTGGTGCCGTCCAAGCGTGTTGCTTCCGCTACGCGAACTGGGTCTCGATTGGAATGATTACCCATCGGAGCCCGTTCCTTATGACGGCACCGTCCTCCATGCGATCGAGCGCTTGATGCCGTTTGTTGCGCGCAAGGCCGGATTCGATACTGCTGGTTTGCGCGCGCCCCGCACGAGTTGGTAACAGGAATTGAGCTGGCAGCAGAAAATGCCTTCATCGAGGGTGTTCAACGGGCGGACTGCGTCATCGCCCCATCGCTACTGGTTGATGAGCCTGCTCTGAGAATGAGGGGAGTGCCCCGGTTTGTATTTTGAGGTGGGATAGCGTTCCGGTGGAGTAGATCGGATCAACCCTCAACGTCATGCCGGCAAAATCCTCCGGCAAAACAAGCCAGAAGTCGCGCGCCCCCGGCGCGTCCGTGAGCATCAACGAGAACCCCTCGAAGTATGGTCCGTTCTGATTGACCTGGTCTTTGATCGGCAAATAGACGTAGGTGTTCTGTCTTACAGCAGTTTCGAACGAGATCCGCACGCAAGGCCTGCCATGCTCTGCCAATCGTACGAGGATTTGGGGATCGACCCCTGCAGTGAGATCGCCCGATGACTGTTTGCTCAGGTTCTCGAATTTCAGCCCATCTTCCGCAACGTCCGACATTCTGCACCCGCCAGCGGCCTTTGCGTTGGCGTCCATAAGCGCTTTGCCGAACACCCCTGTCCAGGACAACTCGCCGTGGAGAATTCGGGACAGCATGTTCCGCTCGACTAAGTTCACCAGGACATGCTTCGGGGACTTCGCCAATGCATTGGGGACTTCCACTTCGATATTCTTGCTCCCGTAGGATACAAAAAGAGGGTTCAGGAAGACGCGCTTTATCAAATCATAGCTTACGCGATAAAATGAGTCGTGAAGTATAAATGTATCTGGAATCTTTTGATCGCTATCATCCGTAAATGTTCGAGATGCGTAGTCGTCATAAGTTTCTTCGGCTTCCTCGTGGTCGATTCTCAGCAGCCTGTTCGGCATGTCGGTGTCGTGCATGATTTGGCCGCTTGCGAGGATCGGGCCATCCACTTTTCTGCCGGTCAACTCGAAGACGAGTTGCCTGACGGCTTTGAGTTTCCCAAGCTCGTTCCAGTGGGTATCCGTTCTGAAGTAGAGCAGGTCATCGGCTACGTCGTGACCCATCACATCGAAATGGTCTATTATGCTCGATTTGCTGGTCTTTGCGATGCGGCGCCACAAACGCGATGAAAGGATCTTACAGCCGGCAGCGGACGCAGCGGCAGGCCCGAGTTTCTCGGGATACACAACCTCCTTGTCTGGCGAGACCGACATACGAAAGTCTATGCCGATCCCCTTCGCTATCATTCGCAACGCTTCAACATGCGCCAGCATGACGCCAATATCGTGCTCTGACATACATGCGCCGTTCTGGAACCCAGGCTTGTAAAACAGCCATCCATCCACGCCAGAGATGACTTGGGATGTATTGACGAAGCCGAACACCTTAACATCCAGGGCATTCTTCGCGCGGATGGCGTCCATTCCGACAGGAGAACTGCTGACAAGCCTTCTGGCTACGTCGTTCCGGTACTTCTCGTCAACTAACGTCAGCAGTTTTGCCGACGTTAGTTCGGTCAAGGTGATCGCTCCTTCGGCGGCCGGGTCGAGTCCCATCGTTACGAGGCTGCCGACGGGCGCAGCGAGAAAGACTGCGAAGGCTCCGATGGTTGCGAGATTCGCCAATTTCATACTCAGAACCTGAAATAGAGGAACGGCGAGAAGGCCTGAGGTACAATGTAGATCGCGCAGATGACTGCTGCGACGCTGACGAAGACAAGCCGGGCGAAGCGCGCGGCACTGCCCGCTGCCCCGGCTACGACCACACCCAAGGGGCTGACCTGCCCCTGGATGACGATGAGGAGGCACGCCAACAGCATAGCGACTTTGCTCTGAGGCGAAAGCGCGAGGTCCATCGACCCGGGCAACCCGAACGCCCCGCGTGCCAGCGGCGACAGCATGGCGCGTACATGGCTGGCGAAGACTGACAGGTCGTTTGCGCGGAACAGGACCCATCCGAAAATCACGACGGGAAAGAAATAGATCATCCGAACGACCTGAGACGAAAACGCCCTTCCTGCAAGGATCAGGCGTTCCGCTATGAGAAAGGTTCCGTGGTATGCGCCCCACAGGACGAACGTCCATGCCGCCCCATGCCATATCCCGGTCGCAAGGAACACGATCATCAGGTTTGCGTAAGTTCGCACCGGGCCCATCCTGTTTCCCCCCAGGGGGATATAGAGGTAGTCACGAAACCAGCTCGACAGCGACATGTGCCAGCGACGCCAAAACTCGGTGATCGTAGACGCGGCGTAGGGGTGGTTGAAGTTCTCCTTGAATCGGATTCCGAACATCATAGCGAGGCCGATCGCCATGTCCGAATAGCCAGAAAAGTCGAAATAGATCTGGATCGCATAGGCGATTGCCCCGAGCCAGGCAGAGGCAAAGGTTTGCTCGGCGCCGGCCAGAGCAAAGGACGCGTCTGCGACGCCCGCGACGCTGTCCGCGATAAGGACCTTCTTGCAAAGGCCGACCATGAACCGACCGGCCCCGGCGGCAAAGATATCGGCATTGAGATCAGGATGGTGGAAGTCCTTCTCGACGTCCCGATACCGTACGATCGGGCCGGCAATCAGCTGCGGGAAGAAAGCTTTGTAAGCGCCAAACACCACCAAGTTGCGCTCAGCCTTCACCTCGCCACGCCATACGTCGATCACATAGGAGATGCCCTGGAACGTGAAAAACGAGATCCCAATCGGGAGAATGATGGTTTGCGCGAAGTGTTGCAAACTCTCGGACCCGAAGAAACCGACGGAGCCAAGAAGGAAGGCCGTATACTTGTAATAACAGAGGACCAACACGTTCAGTGTGACGACGGCGGTGACCACTAGTTTGTGATGCCAGCGCTCCACCGCGAGCGCGCCCGCGAAATTCAGCACAATGCTGAAGAGCAGCAGCAGAACGTAAAGGCCAGAAGACCAGTAGAAGAATATCAGGCTTGATATAAAGATAAATGGCGAGAACAATCTCGTTCGACTCAGGAGCGAACCTAGCAAGAGTGTGATCGGCAGGTAAAGGAAGAGAAATGCCTGGTCGGAAAATACCATTGTGCGCCGATCGGTTTCGCCCACTTGTCCTTCCGGATCGCAAATGGACGGAATGGAGTCAATACGCAAGACTTGGCCTGGATTCCTTCCCGAACCAGCGCCGCGCTTCCCAGTGACAACGGGCTATCTGTGAATTGAGTTCGGCAAGTTGGCCGGCGCCGCTTGGGAGTTGTCTCGCGATAACCCAAGCTGGGCGGAATCAGGTCCACCGCAGCAAGAAAATAATTGATTTGCCGGCGTGGTGCATGGCGATTTCGTGCCGAAGCACCATTGGATTCGACAGCACGGATGCCGCGGGCACCGTCACCACCTACACCTATCCCCGCGGCATGAACCACACCTCAGGCAATTGGAGAGTTTCGAAACCACGCTGTGCATGATGGCGATAGCCTGGTCCAGTGGCGAACTGCTACTATTATTCGTCTCGCCCTGTGTGCGAATGCCCTGAGTCCGTGCCTTATGGAGGATCCCTTTGTTGGTGTGCACAGTTTGCGGGAATGATGAGTTTCGGGACAGCAAAGTTCTTTGGCCTCGACTGATCGCTGAGTGGAATTTATCGTCGGCCGAGGTTGCCTATATCGACCGTCAGCAAGGCACGCAATGCACGCAATGCGGCTCAAATCTAAGGGGGATTGCCTTAGCCAACGCAATTCGCGAAGCCGTCTCTACCCCCAACACTTTGGTCGAGTTTGTCAATACAAGTGAAGCGCGCCGTCTCCGCATTCTCGATATCAACGGCTCGTCATTGTCTGCGACACTTTCGGTTCTCCCACTGTATACCCGTGCCGACTACCCCTCGGTAGATATGCAGTCCATGCCCTATGAGGACGATCAGTTTGATCTCGTCGTTCATTCCGATACGCTGGAACACGTGCCATTTCCGATTGAAGCTCTGAGGGAATGCGGGCGTGTTCTCTCAGATGATGGATGCTTGTGTTATACTGTCCCAACGATTGTCGGTCGTTTGACGCGCGACAGAGAGGGGCTTCCGCCAAGTTACCATGGGGATTCGAACCAAGGGGGGTATGACTTCATGGTGCACACCGAGTTTGGGGCCGACGCTTGGACATTTCCAATTCGAGCCGGCTTCACATCGGTCAACGTAAATACGGTTTCATATCCAGACGCCACGGCAATAACTGCTCGTAAAAAACTATTCACTGCGTAGTATTACTTCTAAGTTCGTATAGTCATTTTCCTCATGAGACATCCCGTTTGTACGGCAGCTTATTGATCGAGCTTGCGGACGACATAAAGGTCTTGGTGCGCCCACCAAAACGCCTGCTGGAAGCGGATCAACTCGGCCCCTTCGATGTCGGACACTGCTTTTTGAACATAACCGAGGGAAACGGCGCTTGTTCCATAGTCGCGAGCGTCCAGATCGCGCTGGTCGCTCTTCGAGTTCCAATAAAATCCGGTGTCATCAAATTGCGCAGACACCCCCCCGGCTCTCATATTTCGGAGAGTGACGGCTCCGTGCGTTGTGAAAACAAAGATGCCCCCCGGCTTCACCGCCGTGAAAACGCGAGAAAGCCAAGGCGCGAAGGTGGCGTCTGGCATGTGCGAAAAAAACGATAGGGCGAAGACAACATCAAACTCGTCGTCGATGCTCCAGTCCTCCGGTTTTGTGGACGAGAGGTGTGCCCTAACGCCGATCTTGTTTGATAGGAATTCGACGGCATTAGGGTGAACGTCGCTGGAAACCCATGCTGCATCCGGCAGAACATGCATCGCGTAGCGCGCGACGCGCCCATAACCCGACGCGAACTCAAGGACGCTGGATGGACCAGATGAAAGGTGTTCGCGGCAAAGGTTGGCGAAGCGCTTGGCGCAATCTTCTCCCCCTGTGAAATAGGCTTCGATCGCTTTGCGGTGATCTGTCGGAAACACGGCCCGGACGAAGAAATCGAGCAGCATGTCATCCTTGCTGATCTCATAGGCGACCTTTTTCGCTTCGGCGATCGACCGGGCGAGTGGTTCATGCTCTGCCAGTATGCTGGCAATATCGATATCTGACATCGATTCTCTCTGAGCCGTCCGCCGCCAACCCACAAGCCGCCTGCCGCCAACTTACAATCTGGAGACAATTAAACAATCTGCAGCCTGCTTTTAGGTCGCGTTTGTGCCCGCATGCTTGGCGTGGAGGAGCTCCGACACGAATTTGCGTCACGGCGAGTTCGGGGCATCCGAGCGCTGCGGAAATCGCTTATCGGTCAAAGCGTAGCGCGAGAACGGACAGGCAGAGTGGACCGTTGCTCAACCGGGCCGACTAGGCGTAGGAAGAGTGAACAAGTCCTCCATAGAGCTGGCATTCATGCCTAGGGCAATCCTTCATATCGGCCTCGCCAAGACTGGAACCACGTTCCTGCAGAACTGGCTCCGATACAACAGTGTTGTCCTGCGACCGGCCGGCTTTTACGTCGCTCCTGACATGGCCTCGCATCAAGTCGCCGCAAGCCTGGTCCAGGACGTGTCTCGGCGCGCCATGGACGATATCAGGGGTCTCGCCAACCTTCCTGACGAGAAGGAGACGCTGTTCTCGTCCGAGCCCGATCTGGTGTCGATCATATCGTCAGAATACTTTCATATCTGCGAGCCGCTGCATGTGGCGGAATATTTCAGGCAGGAGAATGTGGACGTCGTCACGATCGTCTGTGTCCTGAGGCGGCAGGACATCCTGTCAGCTAGCGGCTACGCGCAAGACATCAAGTCGCTCGGGCGCAGCGATATTGTAGACGGCGCCGAATATCTTCCCCATCTCGACTGGAATTGCCTCTACGAGAGCTGGACCGGCGCATTTCCCGATGCCGCCATGCGGATGATCAACTATAGCCCGCGTTCGCTGCTGAGCGCGTTCAAGGTGCGGCTGGGTATTTGCATCGAAACGATCGATCAGGTGCAGGAAATTCATGCCAACCGGAGCCTTAACGCCGAAATGACCGAGGTTGCGCGAATGCTCAACGAGCGGGGTCTGCCACCGATGTCAGAAGCGCTTTTGGCTCTTCAACGACACCTGCCAGGGCCGCCGTTCGGGTTGCCGGCATATGTCGCAAAGCAGTTTGAAGACGCCTATCTCGTTTGCAATCGCAGGCTGGCCGACCGGCTGCGGGATCCTGAATTCGAGGAAATGTCGCGGCCCGGATGGCATACGGACGGCGTGTGCATGGCCGGACAGATCGACGACGCCAGATTCGCCGAAATCATCAAACTGGCAGAGCGGGAAGGCGCTGGCATTGGGCATCTCGAGACATCGACTTGAAATTCGGTCGAGCTTCTTTGCCTTCCATTGATACTCGGATTTCTCACAGACGCTTGCTGTCAGGCGCTCGAATGCGCACATCGGCGTTCCGCGAGAGCCGAAGGTGCCAATTGCCTCGGACGTTGTCACGCAGGGTGCAAATCACTTATGCGGCGACAGCGACAACAGCGTCGACAAAGGCCTGTGGTGCTTCCTGGGGAAGGTTGTGGCCGATGCCTCCCTTGATTAATCGGTGCTCGTATTTGCCCGAAAACATCTTGGCGTACGCGCTTGGGTCCGGATGAGGCGCCCCATTGGCGTCACCCTCGAGCGTAATCGTGGGGACACCGATCACGGGAGCCGCGGCGAGCCGCTTCTCCAGGTCATCGTACTGTGCTTCGCCCTCTGCTAGCCCAAGCCGCCAACGGTAACTGTGGATCGTGATCGCGACATGATCGGGATTGTCGAAAGCTGTTGCCGACCGCGCGAAAGTGGCGTCGTCGAACTTTCATTGCGGGCGAGGCGAGTTCCCAGATCAGGCGCTGAATACGCCTGGGTTGAAACGTTGACTGCCGCCACGGCCCGGTTCACGCTCAGAATCAACCCTTGGCCGTAGGGCAGACAATTGCCAGCGCACCCTGATCGAGGACTACGCAAAAATGAGGCGGAAGACATTGTGAGGCAGCCCGCAAAAAGCGGCCAACAGCATTCTATCGCGGCGGAACTGATTGCGGTGTTGGTCGCGGTGACGATTGGTCACCCGCGCGTCATGACCATCGAGCGTGGTCAATCCTTGCCTTCCGGCCCATTCGAACTTGGACATCGTTCCCTGCAGTCGGGCCTTAGGGATTGGGTCGAACAGCAGACACGCCACCCGTTGGGCTATATCGAGCAGCTCTACACTTTCGCCGATCGCGACAGGACAGCAAACGGGAGCGCGCAACGCGTGGTTTCCATCAGCTATCTCGCCTTGACCCGGGAGGAGCAGGCTGCACCTGCCGACAAAGCCGCCTGGCGCAACTGGTACGACTATTTCCCTTGGGAAGATCATCGTGCGGGTGTTCCCTCTACATTACCGGACGTGATCGTTCCGCGCCTGAAGGCATGGGCGGATGCCGCGGACGATCATCAAGTGCGTCTCGATCGCCGGCAACGAACCGCGATTGCCTTCGGTCTCGATGAACATTCATGGAACGAGGAGTTGGTGCTGCAACGCTACGAATTGCTCTACGAAGCGGGTCTTGTCGGGGAAGCGCATCACCAGCGAGGGGAAAACGGCACGCTATCGGCCTTCGGACTGGCAATGGCGGCCGATCACCGCCGTATTCTGGCCACAGGCATCGCAAGGTTGCGCGCCAAGATCAAATATCGTCCTGTCGTTTTCGAACTCATGCCGTCGGTCTTCACGCTCCTGCAACTCCAGCGCAGCGTCGAAGCACTGGCCGGCCGGCTCGTCCACAAGCAGAATTTCAGGCGGTTGGTGGAGCAGCAGGAACTTGTCGAAGAGACTGGCGCATCAACAACCGACACTGGCGGCCGACCGGCCAAGTTGTTTCGCTTCCGGCACGGCGTGCTGGCCGAGCGGGCAGTCGCCGGGACGAAATTGCCACTTTCGCGTGCTTGACATCCCTTATACTCCATATAAGCATATGCCCTATATATACTCAAAACGAGCATATGTGAGGGACACAAATGACGCTGAGTTCCACGCTGTACGATCGAGTACGGACGGTCATTCCGGCCATCGAATGGCCGGTATTCGCCGATGATATCGAGGCCATTCTCGATCTGAAGCGGCAGCGAAACGCCGTCATCCTGGCGCACAATTATCAAACACCGGAAATCTTCCACTGCGTCGCCGACATCGTCGGCGACAGCCTGGCACTTGCCCGCAAGGCGATGACGGTCGAAGCGGATATCATCGTGCTCGCCGGCGTGCATTTCATGGCCGAGACGGCGAAGCTGCTCAATCCGCAAAAGACGGTGCTCATTCCTGATTTGCGCGCAGGCTGTTCGCTGGCGGACTCGATTACCGCCGAAGACATTCGCCTGCTTCGGCAGCGCTATCCCGGCGTACCGGTCGTCACCTACGTCAACACATCGGCCGAAGTGAAAGCCGAGTCCGATATCTGCTGTACCTCCGGCAATGCGAAGGCCGTCGTGGAGTCGCTGGGTGTTCCCCGGGTGATCATGCTGCCGGACGAATATCTGGCCCAGAACATCGCGGCCCAGACCGAGGTGCAGATTATCGCCTGGAAAGGGCATTGCGAGGTCCATGAGCGCTTCACGCCAGCCGATATCCGCCAGTTGCGCGAGGACCATCCCGGCGTGACGGTGCTCGCGCATCCCGAGTGTCCGCCCGAGGTGGTGGCCGAGGCCGATTTTTCCGGCTCGACCGCTGCGATGTCAGACTATGTCGGGCGGCAAAAACCGCCCCGCGTCGTTTTGATGACAGAGTGCTCGATGAGCGACAATGTCGCGGTCGACCACCCAGAGGTCGAGTTCATCCGGCCCTGCAATTTGTGCCCGCACATGAAGCGGATAACGCTCGCCAACATCCGTGCGGCACTCGAGCAGAACCGCCATGTCGTAACCATCGCACCCGAGATTGCCGGGCGGGCGCGGCTGGCCGTCGAGCGGATGCTGGCGGTATGAGCATGGACGTCCGCGATCTCGGCGGCCGGCCGGTGATCATTGGCGGTGGCATAGCCGGGTTGATGACCGCGCTGCACTTGGCGCCCGAACCGGTGCTTCTGCTGTCGAGATCGCCGCTTGGCGCGGATGCGTCGAGTGCGTGGGCGCAGGGTGGACTTGCCGCCAGCCTGGGCGACGATGATGAACCGGCGCTCCATCTTTCCGATACGCTCGCCGCAGGCGACGGCCTTTGCGATGCGGAAGCAGCAAGGCGCATCGTGTACGCGGCGCCGGCCGCGATCGAGGATCTGTCGCGCCTTGGAGTTCGCTTCGATCGGATACCCGAAGGCGCGCTACGTCTCGGGCTGGAAGCCGCGCATGGCCGGCGGCGCATCGTTCATGCCGGGGGTGACGGCAGCGGTCGCGAGATTATGCGCGCCCTTGCCGCCGCCGTGGGCTCCACGCCGTCGATTGTAGTCGTCGAGGGCATCGAAGCGCGCCGGCTGGTCGTGGAGGATGGCAGGATCGCTGGCGTGCTGGCAAGGTGTTCGACAGGCCCGGTGTTCGTCGCCACAGGACGGGTCGTTCTCGCCACAGGCGGGATCGGCGGCCTGTTCCACGACACGACAAACCCGCTCGGCAGTTGCGGACAAGGCCTGGCACTCGCCGCACGCGCCGGTGCAATTTTTGCCGACCTCGAATTCATCCAGTTCCACCCGACGGTGCTTGACGGGCCCTGCCGTCCGATGCCGCTGATCAGCGAGGCGGTTCGCGGCGAAGGCGCGATGATCGTCGACGAGACAGGCCGACGTTTCCTCGATGGCGTGCCCGGGGCGGAACTCGCACCACGCGACATCGTGGCGCGCGCCGTCTGGAAGCATCTTGCCGATGGCCATCGGGTCTTTCTCGATGTGCGGGAAAAGCCCGGCCCGGCATTCGGGCGGCAGTTCCCGACGATCGCATCGGCCTGCGGCAAGGCGGGCATCGATCCGACGCGTGATCCCATTCCCATCCGGCCGGCGCAGCACTATCACATGGGTGGTGTGGCAGTGGATCTGGCCGGGCGCACATCAGTTCCGGGACTTTGGGCTTGCGGCGAAGTCGCCTCGACCAAGCTCCACGGCGCCAACAGGCTGGCCAGCAATTCGTTGATCGAGGCCGTCGTCTGCGCGCGCTGGGTCGCCGAGAGTGTTGCCGGTTCGCCCGGAGATGGCGGAAAGCCAGCGATGGCACCTCGCCTGTTCGCCCCCGATCCAAGGCCCGTGCGTCCTCTCCTGTCCCGAGCCCTCGGCGTCATACGGGATGGCGAAGGGTTGGAGGAGGCCGTAAGGGCCTTGTTGCTGCTGTTGCAGCGGCGCGACATGGCGTCCGATCCTGCGGCCGTCGGGCTGATGATCGCGGCTGCCGCCTTGCAGCGCCGGGAAAGCCGAGGGGCTCATTTCCGGACCGACTTTCCGCATCATGCGGCTCTCGCCCGCCGCTCCCAAATCACGCTCGACGCGGCCATTGCCGCGGCGCGGGAACTCACATCCTCCCCAACTCTGGAAAGCGTCTCGTGATGAGCCTCTCGCCACTCCCCGCAATCATGCTCGAGCCTCTGGTGCGGGCAGCTCTTCTCGAAGATCTCGGCAGGGCTGGCGACGTGACCTCGGATGCCGTCATACCGAAAGACCATCATGCGATAACCGCGCTGACAGCGCGCCAGGCCGGGACCGTCGCCGGGCTCGATCTGGCCATGCTCGCCTTCCGGCTCATCGACCAGAGCGTCGACGTGACCATACATTATGCGGACGGCAGCGAAGTCGAGGCCGACGAGATCATTGCATCGGTGAGCGGGCCGGCCCGGGCCATTCTTACCGCGGAACGGACGGCGCTCAATTTCCTCTGTCACCTGAGCGGCATCGCCACCGCGACGGCATCGGTCGTCGCGGCGGTTCGCGGGCACGGCGCAAAGATCGTCTGCACCCGCAAAACGACACCCGGCTTGCGAGCTGTCGAAAAATACGCCGTGCGTGCCGGTGGCGGGTCCAATCACCGCTTCGGCCTCGACGACGCGATCCTGATCAAGGACAACCACATCGCCATCGCCGGCGGAATTCGCCCCGCAATAGAACGCGTGCGAGGCAGCGTGGGCCATCTCGTCAAGATCGAAGTCGAGGTCGATACGCTGGCCCAGCTGGAAGAGGTTCTGGCGCTCTCTCCCGACGCGGTGCTGCTCGACAATATGTCGGTCGACGAGCTTCGCCAGGCGGTGGTACTGGTTGCCGGCCGGACGATCACCGAGGCGTCTGGCAGGATCACCGCCGCGATTGCGCCAGCCGTTGCCGCAACCGGTGTCGATCTGATTTCCATTGGCTGGTTGACTCACAGTGCGCCGATCCTCGATATCGGTCTCGATTACCGTGAGCTTTGATGGTGAGAACCTGACCATCTACATTCGACCCAGCTCCTCTCGACGCGGTCCGCCAGTTTGAAGGCGCCCATGTCGCCACAACGCAAGGAACAGGATGGAAATGCACGCAGCGATTTCGGAAAAGACCATGTCTGAAGCACAATCCTTCGACGGCGGCCGGAAGTGGACCCTGGAAGAGGCTCGGGCGCTGCATGACGCGCCTTTCAATGACCTGTTGTTTCAGGCACAAACCGTTCACCGTCAGAATTTCGATCCGAACAAGGTCCAGCTCAGCCGGCTTCTCAGCATCAAGACAGGCGGATGCCCGGAGGATTGCGGCTATTGCAGTCAGTCGGCGCATCACGAAACCGGCCTGAAGGCGTCGAAGCTGATGGAGGTCAGGCGCGTCATCGCCGAGGCGACCAAGGCGCGCGACGCCGGCGCCACCCGCTATTGCATGGGTGCCGCGTGGCGAAACCCCAAGGCGCGCGACATGGATGCGGTCGTAGCGATGGTCGAAGGCGTCAAGGCGCTGGGCATGGAGACCTGCATGACGCTCGGCATGCTCGATCTTGAGCAGACCGCTCGCCTGAAACAGGCTGGTCTCGATTATTACAACCACAACATCGATACGTCGGAACGCTACTACAGCGAGATCATCAGCACGCGCAGCTTTGCCGACCGGCTCGAAACGCTCGAGCTTGTCCGCCAATCCGGCATCAAGGTCTGCTGCGGCGGCATTGTCGGCATGGGTGAAGAGCCGGTGGACCGGATCGACATGCTGGTGACGCTGGCCAATCTGCCGGAACATCCGGAAAGCGTTCCGATCAACATGCTTATCCCGATCGCCGGCACCCCGCTTGCCGAAGCCAGGCCGATCGAGCCGATCGAATTCGTGCGCGTGATCGCACTGGCGCGCATCATGATGCCGAAATCGCATGTCCGGCTTTCAGCCGGCCGCACCGCCATGACCGACGAGATGCAGGCGCTATGCTTCTTTGCCGGCGCCAACTCGATCTTCGTCGGCGACACGCTGCTGACGGCGGACAATCCCGGTGAGGACAAGGACAGCCTTCTGTTCCGGCGTCTCGGCATCGAGCCGATGGACCTCGAGGCGCAATGAGCGGGGTACCGCTTGCCCGCTATGACGCGACCTTGCAGGGGCTGGCGCGCAAGGACCGGTTGCGGACACTGTCGCCGCGCGCCGGCCTCGATTTCTCGTCGAACGACTATCTCGGGCTTGCCGCTTCGAGAAGGCTAGGCGACGCGGTTGCGGCGGCGATCGCGCAGGGCACGCCGGTCGGCGCGACCGGATCGCGGCTGTTGCGCGGCAATGCGCCGGAACACGAGGCCCTGGAGGCAGACGCTGCCGCGTTCTTCGGAGCTGAACGCGCGCTGTTCTTCGGCAGCGGCTACATCGCCAACTTCGCTTTGCTGACCGCCCTGCCGCAGAAGGGCGACCTTTTGGTCCTCGACGAACTCGCTCATGCCAGCATGCATGAGGGGGCCCGCGCTGGCCGCGCCGAATTCAAGCTCGCAGCGCACAACGACGTCGATGCTTTCGAGGATGCGATCACGCGCTGGCGCGCCGAAGGTGGTATCGGGCGGGTCTGGATCGTGGTCGAAAGCCTCTACAGCATGGACGGCGACCGCGCGCCGCTGGAAAGCCTGGTCGCGCTTGCCGATCGGCACGAGGCATTCATCGTCGTCGATGAAGCGCATGCCACCGGCATCTGGGGACCGGACGGCCGGGGGCTGGCCGCCGCATTCGAGGGTCGCGACAACATCGTCGCACTTCACACATGCGGCAAGGCGCTCGGCGCGTCCGGCGCGCTCGTCACCGGGCCGGGACTGCTGTGCGACTATCTCGTCAACCGCTGCCGGCCATTCATCTATTCCACCGCGCCATCGCCGCTGATGGCAGTGGCAGTGCGCGAAGCGATTGCCATGCTGTCCGATGAGCCCCAGCGCCGTGTCCAACTGCAGGAGCGCGTTGCCTTCGCGGGCCGCCAATTGGCCGAGCGCTGCGGCGTGAAACCCAGCGACTCGCAGATCCAGCCCTTTGTCATCGGCGACGTCAGGCGCACCATGGCGGTGGCGGCGGCGCTGCAGGAGCGCGGTTTCGACATACGCGGCATTCGTCCGCCGACCGTGCCCGAGGGCACGTCGCGGCTGCGCATTTCGCTGACGCTCAACGTCGGCGAAGCCGACATTTCGGCCATGGTCGAGGCGCTGGTCGAGGTGTTGGCCTCGGCATGACCAAGCGCATTGTCATCACCGGAACGGATACCGGCATCGGCAAGACGGTGTTTTCGGCGGGATTGGCCGGCCTGCTCGACGGCTTCTACTGGAAGCCGGTGCAGTCGGGCCTCGACGGCGAAACCGATAGCGAGGCTGTGGAACGGCTTGCCGGCCTTCCGCCGGGGCGCGTGCTGCCGGAAGTCTACCGCTTGAACGAGCCGCTGTCGCCGCATCGTTCAGCCGAACTCGACGGCGTCGCGATAGACGTCGCAGAGCTCTCGCTTCCGGATTTGCCGGGTCCGATCGTCATCGAAGGTGCCGGGGGACTGATGGTGCCGCTCAACCGGCGCACAAAGTTCATCGACATATTCGCTCAGTGGCGGATGCCGGTCATCCTGTGCGCCCGTACCACGCTCGGCACGATCAACCACACCCTGCTGTCGATCGAAGCGCTCAGGGCCCGTTCCATCCCGCTCATCGGCATTGCCTTCATCGGCGATGAGGTGGCCGATACGCAGCGAACAATCGTGGAGTTCAGCGGCGTGCGCCAGCTTGGCAGACTGCCGCACATCGATCCGCTGACGAGTGAAACGCTGAGGGAAGCGATGGTTGCCGGCTTCGACCTCGCTGCTATCGCTGGAGGCGAATGATGTCACAGTCCCGTGTGTGGCATCCGTTCACTCAGCACGCGCTCGAACCGACGATCCCTGAAATCGTCCGGACGGACGGCGCCTACCTTCACAAGGCCGACGGCACGCGCATCCTGGATGCCATTTCCTCCTGGTGGGTCGTCACCCACGGCCACCGCCATCCCCATATCATGAAGGCCATCGAAACGACCGCGGCGAGCCTCGACCAGATCATCTTCGCCGGCTTCACCCACGAGCCGGCCGAGCGCCTCGCCAAGGCGCTTGTCGGCCTCGCTCCGGCCGGCCTTGACTGGGTGTTCTACTCCGACAGCGGCTCGACCTCTGTCGAGGTCGCGCTGAAGATGGCGCTCGGCTTTTTCGGCAACATCGGCGCACCGCGCTCGCGCATAGTCGTCATGGAGCACAGCTATCATGGCGACACCATCGGCACGATGAGCGTCGGCGCCCGCGGTGTGTTCAACGCTGCCTACGAGCCGTTGCTGTTCGAGGTCGATACCATCCCCTTCCCGGCCGCCGGGCGAGAGCAGGAGACGCTGGATCGGTTCGAGGCCGTCAGCCGCGACCGGCACGCCGCCGCGCTGATCGTCGAGCCGCTGGTGCTTGGCGCCGGCGGTATGCTGATGTATCCGGCCTCGGTTCTGGCCGAATTGAAGAAGATTGCCGAAGCCTCCGGCACGCTGCTGATCGCCGACGAAGTGATGACCGGTTGGGGACGAACCGGAACCATGTTCGCCTGCGAGCAGGCCGCGATCTCTCCGGATATCCTGTGCACCTCGAAGGGCTTGACCGGCGGTGCCATCCCGCTAGCCGCCACGCTCGCCACCGATGCCATCTTCCAGGCCCATTATTCCGAAGACCGTAAGAAAACCTTCTTTCATTCGAGCTCATACACCGCCAATCCGATTGCCTGCGCGGCAGCGCTCGCCAATGTCGAGATCTGGCGCGACGAACCAGTGGCCGAGCGGATCGCGGCCTTGAGCAGGATGCAGGCCGCCGGGCTTCAGCGCTTTCGCGACAATGCCAACTTCACCGACAGTCGGGTGACCGGCACGATCGCGGCCCTCGATCTGCACGCCGGCTCAGCCGGCTATCTGGCCGAGATCGGGCCAAAACTGCGCGCTTTTTTCCTC
>NZ_JBFUCU010000010.1:0-169718 GCF_056405075.1 Mesorhizobium sp. P2_A12 | reverse complement strand
TATGAACTTCTGGAAATCAGTCCGAACGCCAACTCGGAAACGATAGAACGGATATTTCGTTATTTTGCCATGCGCTACCATCCCGACAACCGGGATACTGGCGACGAATCCCGCTTCAGTGAAATCATAGATGCCCACAATACGCTCAAAGATCCTGTCAAGCGCGCGCAGTACGACGTCGAGTATAAAGAGCATTTGAACATTCGCCGCGACTTGAGCGAGGAAGCCAGCAACGCCAAAGGCATCGAACGGGATGCCGTCATTCAGGCCAAAGTGCTCTCGCTCCTTTATGTCAATCGTCGAAAAGACGTCAACAATCCCGGCATTGGCGATACAGAACTCGAACGCCTGGCCGACTGCCCGCGTGAACATCTGGAGTTTCATCTTTGGTATCTAAAAGCCAAAGGCTGGATAGGAAGGATMGARAACGGGACGTTCGCGATCACCGTGGAAGGCATCGACCGCACCCATACCGAACAACGTCGTGAGCCAACCATCAGGCTGCTGGAGCGTGCAGGCTAAACGAACCGGCTGGCGTCGAATTCATCGCCGAAAACGGCGGCGGCGCAGGGGTGAGGCTGAGGAAGAGTTAGAGCCGATAGCGGCGGTAAAAGGTGCCAACGCCCTTATCAAGCTCTTCGATGAGGAGCCGGACCAGACCGCAAGGCAGGCGCTGCTTCAACGGGTTGCGCGCTAAGGCGGCGATCCCCTTCGCTCGAACGGCTTGCGCACAACCGCGCGTTGGTTGCGGATCGGGTCGCCAAGGATTTGTCAAAGAAAAGCCCCGGCCACCTTTCGGCGCAGTGCTCGACCTGGCCGGCTACCTTGCCACGAAGAGATTGCTCGCAATGCATTTATGGACCGGGCAATAATCTGTGTCGGTCGTCGGCACGCCTGCGCCAGTAGCCACCTCGCCAGGACCGCATTGCTTCTGCCCGCTGACATAGAGGTCGTAGCGCGTCAGGCTGAGGTTGAATATGGAGCGGTAGCGAATGACGGTGGTGCCGTCCTGCTTCAGTAGTGCCTGAACTTCGGCGCAACTCAGGCCGGCGATATCCCTGCGCTCTTGCGCTTGAGCCTGCACCACGAGGAAGAGCAACGGAATTGCAATCGCGATCGGTTTCATGGCGCCCCACCAGCGTTTTCGCCCGACCGATGGTGTAGACTTGGCCAACCGATATGAAAAGCCCTCTGCCTTTGGCCTCGCCAAAGGATGACATGCGTTCCGATCGTCGCATATATTAGCATCCTCTTGACGAAGCCGGGGACCGCGCCGGACTCCTTAGCCGAAGATCTCGATCCTTCTAATTGGACAGGGAAATAAGATGGCCCAGACGATCCGGTTCGCGATCTTTGCGGTTTCGGCCGCTGTCGCCGGCCTGGCCTTTTTCGCCTTGCATTCCTTCTGGACGTGGACCGTGCCGCTCCTGATCCTCTTCGCCGGCTCCATGCTTGCCGAATACGCCTTCAACCGGCTGGCCTCGAACGAAGAAAAGCAGCGCGATCTGGAAGATCGCGTGCGCAATCCACCGACGTAAACCAACGTAGAAATCTTGCGATCGGCCTTGGCGTAGGCATTGGAATGGCGATCGCGGGTTAGAACGGCCAAGCCAGCGCCAGCACGACGCCAGCGGACAGGGTGAAGGCTAGCCAGGCGGTCATGCCGTCAGCGCCGGGAGGTCGGCCGGGTCTTTTGCCGGGAATAGCTTGATCGACTTGATATAGACATGGTCGAGCTGCTGCCCGCCAGCGCCATCGGACCCGAACGACACAGTGTCGACCGTCCATGAAGCGGCATAATTGACGGTCTGGGTATCGGCAGCAGCGCCGTCTACGCTGCGTGCATATTCAAAATCACCGCCGCCGACATCGCGGTTGAAGGTCTGGGCAAGCTTGTGGCTACCCGTCACGGTCAGCGCCGACCCCACTGCAAGCGAATGCCCGTCGTAGGTGTTGTCATCGGCCGCAATGACGATGTCTTCCGATGAGGCGCCCCAATTCGCAGCATCGCCAGTGCACATGACCCAGCTGAACGGCGCGTTGACGAAGGTCATGTCGAAGACGAGCGTGCAGCCAGTCGCCAGAAGGGCCGCCAGATCCGCCAGGAAGGTGCCGGACGCATTCGGCAGATTGGTCCCCCGCGACGTACAAGCGGTCGAGCAGCACATGGAATTTCCGCTCTTTCCGCTTCGATGGTCTGATTAAGGATCAGCAAAAAGCCTGCCACCGGTGAGGCAGCGGCTTGGAACTTCCGATGATGAAGCGCCTAGGTTGCGGCTCGCTGTCTTCGTCTTCCTCGGCGTCCTTGCCATCATAGGCGGCTTGCCGACAACTATTCCTGCTGGAATTGACAGGGCCAACCTTCAGGCCTCGTCAAGCCAGAAGGCAACTCGGTCCGGGCGTCTCCGCAAGCCATGTTGAGCTGCCACTGGGACAGACCCGCCGAATTGGAAAGATCGAGGCCCTCGATACGGGTCAGAAAGAAAAAAGCGTGGTCAAAGTCTATCGGCGCGGTGAACGTCGCTCCTCGGAAGTCCGCCCGCGCGAGATTGGCAAACGAAAAGCGGCTGCCGCTGATATCGGCGTCATGGAACTGCGCTCGCCCCAATTCCGCCTTTGTGAAATCAACATTGGTCAGATTGGCGTCCTGGAAATTCGAGCGCTGCACTTCCGCGCTCGCAAACACAGCGCCCTGCGCGTCCATACGGCTGAAGTCGGTCCTGTAGGCCTCGATTTTGTCGAACCGGGCGCCTTTGGCGGTCGAGTCGGCCAGGGAAGCACGCACAAGCGTTGCCTTCTCAAAATTTGCCGCAAGGAGATTGCTATTCCTGAGGTCGGTCGAAGTGAAATCAACACCGAACAGGTTCGCCCCGCTCAGGTCCTGTCCTTTTAGGATGAGAAGCTTTTTGTCACAGTCCTGCCAATTGACGCCAGGCGTCGCGGCTGCGTCGCAATTTTGAGCGGCAGTGGCGTTCTGCCAAGCAAATACAGTGCAAACCGCTAGAACCAAGCCGGATGCGCCGTAAGCTCTGGTTCGCCTCAAAGTCATTTGTTGCTGGGCCTCTGCTACTCGCCGACAATCAACCTTACCACATCTGCTGACACTCGAAAGCGACGGCGTTTTTCCCGCTAATCCCGCTAGTCCCCACCGCCAAATGAAAAGCCCGCCACCGAAGCAGTGGGCTCGATCGTTTCGTATGCGGAATGATTAGAGGCCTTGACCTCCCTCGATAAAGCCGGGGAAGTCATAGTCGCTGGCGTCGAGTTCCCGCTCGTCGATGGCTTCCCGCTCGTCGTCGCCTTGCCCGTCAGGAAGACATCGCTTCCAGTGTCGCGCGTGACTTGCCACTCTTGGGGTCATCAACTACGGCTCGGAGCACGATCGCCATTCAAACTTCGCGACGCTCTTGGAGAGCCCGATCGCGGCAGAAAATTCGCCTATGCCTGCGCCTACTGATCCTGCGGTTATCTTTTTCACTTCGGGCAGTACCGGCCCGGCAAAGGGAGTAGCCCATAGTTTCGAAAGTCTGGGCAGTATGATTGCCAGCTTCGCACAGGGCTGCCAAACTGCGGCAGACGACATCGTTCTGCTGAGCGGATCCATGTCGCACATCGGAGCGCTCCTGGACGCTCTCATGGGACTCGCAGCCGGCGCTCGTGTCGTCGTCCCGCCAAGCTTCGATGGACCCGGGCTCCTGTTGATGCTGCGCGAGCATCGCCCAACCATACTCATCGCTTTGCCCTCGGTCCTCTTCGGGTTGGTTCGGGCGAAGAATGCCAGGCGCGAAGACTTTTCGTCATTCAGACTGCTCTGTGCCGGCGGCGATAAAGTGCCGCTCGAGCTGGCGCTCGAAGTTACTGCGCTCAGCGGCTTGTCCGTCAATGAGCTGTACGGCATGTCTGAAATTGGAGTTGCCACGATCAACCCTCCTGACGGGCTCAACAAAGCGGGTTCGATCGGGCGTCAGATTGTCGGCTACCAGATATCCATCCGCGACGATAACGGCAATGAACTGCCTCCCGGCGCTCAGGGCGCCTTTGGATCAATTCGCCTTGCAACATGGTCGGCTATTGGGGTGATGCAGATGCAACGCGTGCCACCATCAGGGATGGCTGGCTGGACACCGGCGATGTGATGAAGATAGACGAGGACGGATACCTTTGGTTCTGCGGGCGGCGAAAACAGATCATCGTACACGATGGCTCGAACATCAGCCCGCAGGACGTCGAGGAAGCCCTTATGCGCCATCCCGCAGTGGCAATCGCCGGAGTTGTCGGGGTCCCTGACACCGTCCATGGCGAAAATGTCCACGCGTTCGTAACTTTCAAGCCAGGCGCCGCGCAGCCAGCCCCGCAGGAGCTTATCCATTTCGCTCGCGCCAGCGTTGGCTATAAGGCACCGGAGAGCGTTTTCTTGCTGGATGAGATGCCCCTCAGCGCCACGGATAAGGTTGATCGGGTGGTGTTGAAGAAGTTGGCGGAGCGCCTTCTGAAATCGGAAGCATCAACAGGGTAGGCATCAGAGGAGAGCTCTAAGCGCTACTCCCTTCGGGGAGCCTGCTTGCGTTTGCGCTCGACTGGCGCGATGTTGGCCGTGGGGAAAGTGGAGGGGCAAAATGATCTCAAAATCTCACGAGTACACAACGCCAGAAATATTAATTGCTAACACAGCTCTTATCCGATCGCTTTTTCTTATCTTAACGCACCGTGGTGTCTTGAACGATCAACTACTCGATGCGGTGTTCGCGATGACAAAGGAAGATATGAATCTCGGCGTGGGCGTGGATTCGCAGTTCACCAAGGGAGCTTGCGCCTTCGTGGACATGATGCGGGACAACATGAAGCCGAGCGCGCCCAGCCTGAAGACCAAGATGTAGGCGTGGTTCCGATCTACATCGCCGCGATCACCGCCTCGAAGCTCGCTGGCGCCGCCCCGGTGAAAATCCGCTCAGCGCTTCTGTAGCCACTCCAAAAGCCCGCCGCAGGTCGCTCCCGTGGCGGGCTTTTCAATCCGGGATTAATTCGGGCGGAGCCCACTCGCTAGTATCCACGGGGATAATAACCCCAAGCACTCCTGCGGTAGCATCGAACGCGCCAACGACCATGTCGCCAATAGCTACGGCAGACCCTTCTCCAACCTCGGCGGGGGTAGCGGCGGTAGTAGCGGCGGTGATAGCGCCGATAGTGGACCCGATCCACTTCTGCCGGGGTACCGTCGTTGTCGAAGGTCTCGGCCTCTGGCGCCTCGAGTTCATCGAGAATGCCGCTTCTGGCGCCTGGAACGCCGGCCACTGCGTCGATAGGCCGAACTGCGCTTGCAAATGCCGCTGCCCCTGCAATGCCAAACATTGCTGTCAAGAAGGATCGCCGATCCATACAAACCTCCCGCTCTCGCCTGCAGGAAGAGCAGGCATTTCCATGCAACGCATCTAGTCAGGCGTAGTTCCCGATCACGCATTGCGGATCTTCGCGCTTCATAATCTAATCGTTTGCACGGCTAATTTTGTCGCGGTCAGCGCCCTTCGGCGTGATCTTCTCGATCCGTGCCTTGTCGCAGATCTCCTTCGCCATGGCCAAGGCCTTGTCTTTGTCCTTGGTGGTTAGCACGGTGCCCCAGTGCGGCTTCTCGAACACGCTGACCACATAGGTTGTTATAGGCTTATCAGGCATCGCTAAAATGTAGCCCACGCACGCACTGTGTACGAAAGCAAGCCGGATCGCGCCTTAGTTGTGGTTGTCCAACAAGATGGCAAGCTTTCTGGCTGCGGCGCTTTCGACAATCAGTTCCTCCAGCCACATATCGCCGACGCGCGATTTGTTGACGCCACGCCTGATTACACGGAGCGCCTCAGATATCGAAACTGCGGTGGTCTTCGCGTGATCATCAAGATACCGGCCGACTGCAATCACGGCATCTGCATCGATGTCGATGGGCAAATCTCGCATGGCACCCTCCCGCTGGGCCGCTGGTAGCCTCGCGAAGGAATGGCCGGCGCAGGGGATGCTTGGGGAAGCGAAGCCGCACCGGCCACCTTGGCGGGAAAAGCCCCCCGCGCTGATAAATCTATATTATATTAGAAGTCGCGCAATTAAGACTGAAGTCCCTCGTTTACTGGCCCTAAAGACCCACCGTTGCGACCATGGCTTCTCGGCCGTAGGATGGTCGCGCGTGGGGAGTCGAAATGTCTGTTATTTTGGTAGGTGGAACAGCCATCGTCGTTTTGGCGTTCGTCGCGGTCGTGGCCGTGGATTACATGAGCAACCGACCGAAACCACACTGAAGCCCATCGGCCCACTCTCAACAAGACCGCTGCGGCTGCCTTGGAGACGCTGGGAAAGATGGATGCTACCCGCGTCACCAAGGAAGCAAATTGGGCGGGCCTAACGCAACCAAGAAGTGAAGACGCCCGGCTACGCTAAGCAGCCGCGGCCTGACTTCCTACCCTCCCTGCCCCACCCGCCCGGTGCCAATTGCGCTGCCAAGTCATTCCTGCAACTATCGGCAGGTCCGTGCGACATGGGAGGGGTTGAAGGTGGCGACCGGCGAGCCGTCCGCGCATATTGAGCGCCTCAAAAAGAGACGTTGGCAGGCTCTTGGCATTCTTCTGGTGGGTCTTCCCCCGGCTATCTTGCTTGTAAAGTTCTGCAAGGCAGAAGGCTGGAATAGACACATCTACATGCCCATCGCAGGAGGCATCGGAATCCTGGTGGGGCAAGTCTCCACCGTGATGGTGCAGCGGGCGATCCACAACAGATCCAGAACTTTTTCCCGCGCAGGTCAGGCCCGGCGCTGTGCCTGGGCCTCCCCGCTGCTGCCGGATGCCGGGCCGCTTTAATACGCAGCGCCGATCTCGGTATGCGGCGCAAAGAAACAGCGTGTGTCGCCCTTCTTGAAACGTCCCTGATCCAGGTTGAGAAATTCCGATTGATAGATGCAGCGGTGGTACTGCCGATCATGGCTATGTTGCACGCGACGAAGCGGGATGAACTCGCCAGTGGGAAGATAGATATAGCCGCCCGGCATTTCTCTGACTTGAGATTCCGGGATCGGTGCGCACTCTGACCCTGCGCAGCAGTCGAAGCCAGTGACGGGGTCCTTCTTCCCCGTATACCATTCGTGAGCCATGGCCTCAGTCGAAACGACGGCCAAGACCGGCACGAGTATCTTGACTGACCTGCGCATATGTCCCCCGCGCGATCCAGCTTTTGGCAGGCCGCGCCATCCAGACGCAAAAGAAATGGCCGGCGGGTTGCTTGGGGTTGTAAGCGAGCCGCACCGGCCATTGCGGGATTAGGTTTTCGGGTTGTCCCCGCACTGCCTAAGCTATAGGCATATTAGCGATAGCTCAACTGAGACTGAAGTCCCAACCTCGTGCTACCCTGCCTAGGAGACCGCGCCGGTCCGGTCCCAAACCATTGAATGAAGGGCGCATCCTTGCCGGTGATGTCCTTCACCGTCTTCAATAGCGCTAGTGGTGCGCTGGAGCGCCTCGTAATGGTCGCTGCTAGGCGATAGGAGCGGCTGGACGATGCTCTTGTGCTGCCGTTCCGCCTCCACCGGAAAGCGCTCGATTCAGCCTCCGCAAGCTGCTTGTGAAGTTTGGTCCTGGCCAAAGGCGATCTCCGTTGAAGGGTCGCCGCAAGCCAGGCTCATAGGCGCAATCGCATCGAAGATTGGCCTGAATCATCAGCCAATGGCCAAAGCGCCCTTTCTTGCCCGACGCCGCGACCGGCCGGAACGGCGCCTGTCAGAAATTGACCATGCCGCGAGCGCGCCGAGCACGGTCCAGAATCCATACGCTCCCATCACGACAGGCTCGAACATTACCGCGCCTGAGCCGCCTTTCGGATCAGTGCCCTCGCCTTGCGCGTCTACGGCCGGCGCAGGCGCGGTCTCATCGGCCCAGTCTGCTTCCTGCGCCTTGCGCCGTGCAGCCGCCTCGTCCAGCTGCCGACGGGCCAGCTCCTGACTGAGACTTTTGAGAGCCTCTGGGGACAACTGAGTAGCGGGTACGCCCGGCTGACCCCAGAGAGACCAAAGAGCCCGATCCGTCGTCTCTGGGGTCTCTTGGGTCAGCGTGTTGCGCATCTCACGGCGTGCATACTCCGACAGGGCTTTGTCAATAACGTCGCTCCTCTCCTTGGCTGACAACTGACGACCGGGTGCGCCCGATAGCTGACTATCCCTGGGAGAGTCGAACAGCCACTTGAGCCATCGCTGTCGGATCACTTGATGCACTATTCGCTCCATAGACACTGTGTGCCACGGCATGAAAAGTTCTTCGCTCGCGGCCACCTTCTGCATGTCCCGGAAAATCTCCTCCGATGGGGCCACGACAGTCTGGACGCTGACGAGGCTCAGCAGCAGCAAACCCGCGATCACCGCAATAATCGACGAAGGCCATTCCCTATCGTTCCGCCACATCAGGACGAAGCCGAAGCAAACGAGAGCAAGCGCGAGGTATCCAAAAACCACCTGACCTCGCACCCACCATAGAAGGACCGTCATCAACGCCATACCGAATGCGACATAGCCCCAGTACCGAGGAGCGGACGAAGCTCTCTTCAGGAAAGGGAGCACCAGACCGAGCGCCAGCAATGGTGCAAACCAGATAACTGCAGTTGTTGCGAGCACCGCAAGGATCTGGACGGCCACGGGGGCAAGGATGAAGAGGGCCGGCGGCAGGATGATGAAAGCCACGACAACCCACCGGTGGTGTTCGCCGCGCTTGATCGCCAACACAAGCCCCCAAACCCACAACAGCAGGGGAAGGGCGGCCCCAACCGCAGGGAGCAGGTTGCCCGCCCTCATTTCGCTGAACGCCGACAGGGCGGGTGCGGCCATAATCCGAAGCAGCGGAATCGCTTCTACTTCCTTCCACGCGCTTGCGGCAGTGTCGGGTGCTCCAGCGATCAGACCCGGCAACACAACCAGCCGAGCCACAATCATATAGAGGGTAACTGCCACCATCACGATCATCAGACCGACCGCGCTACCTATGAGGGACAACCCCAGTCCCTCCTTCCAGCTTTTGGCCGCGTGCACGTACCAGACCGCGACGGCCAACGTTGCCGAAGCCGCCGCCCCGATCACTAACCAGAGCAATATTATGATGAAGACCGGAGCGTAGCCCCCGTGCCCCTGCCCGGAGGTCACGCCCAGGATTTCCTCCGCCGAGCTACTGAAGAAGATTTTCTCGGCTTCACGGATCGTCTCAGGCAGATGGTCCAGCGCCACCGCGAAAATGCCGAACAGCATGAGGGTACCGGCCATTTGGAGGCCCCGCCTCTTCCAACCCAGCCCCTCGCCATCGTGGATCGCGTCCCGGACCAATTCGAAAACGAAGCCACCTATGGCCCCGGTGAGCAGGCCCGCGCCCATCCTCCATGCCATCCCAGCCCAGTTGAAAGTCCCGTTTTTCTCAACATAGTGAAGCAGGAAGAAATACAGCGCAAAGCCGCTGATCACCCCGAAGCCGCCGGCTATGGCCGCTATCGCGGCAATGATTTTCGGAAACTCTGGGTCAGGCGTAGCTGCGGTGCTGGGACGAAGGAACCCCTCTGTTGCCGGTCCGGTCGCCATAGCGCCGCCCTCCCCTGGGCGTTCTCCTTAACGACGATCATTTTACTAAATTAGCTGCAACTAATGAAGTGGTTAAAATTTACCCAAGCCGCGAACGTCCCGCCGTCGTTAGGCCCGACGGTCAAGTCGAACACACCCAAACAGACTGTTTTGCTACCGTCAAATGCACCGGCTCATGCGGATAGAACTCGCCGGGCGAAGACCCCAACCACCTCAAGCCCGGCGAGCCTACACCTGATCAAAGTACGCGATCAGGACCGGGGTCAGCCGGCAAGCTCACGCAGCAAGACGGATGCCAGCTGCTATTCCCGAAATGGGACACTTACAGGCATGACGCCACGTCAAGACTCAGCTACCCTAACGCCGCGGCGGACCTTTTCCGCTTGGCCGGCGCCTTCCAGGCAACCTCCCCCTAGGCGCCGGCCTTCTTCCTCCTGCTGAAATCGTCAAGTACGCCCTTGCGGTGGCAAAGCTTGCATTCGCGCACAGGTTGCGCGATGCTGCCCTCGGGGAAATAAAGAGATGGGGCAATCCAATGGCAGCCGAGATCAAGGGCGAGAAGCAAGCAATTGCCATCGCCAAGTGGGAGGTAGCCATGAGTGAATCCGTCGGAGGCGTCGTTCTACTACTGTTCCCGACCGAAGGCGATGTTGTCCCGATCATACTTAGGCCCGCTCAGGCAACAAAGTTGGGCCACGATCTACAATCGCCAAAATTCATACCAAAGCCGACAGTGCAATGAACGTAGCGCGACAGGCAGCGCGGACCGGTAGACGTGTCCGCTCGCCACCTGGTACACGCCGGAACTAGCCAGGATTGCGCGTTTGTCTCAATTCTCTGGCTTCCCGCATGAGCGATGGCCAATTGTGAGGCTCAAGGAAGGCGATGAGCTCGCGGGCTTGTGTCCGCCTGAGGAAGGACCCTCTCAAGACTCTCACTCGCAATGGAAGCATTCTCTCCTCCTCCGGGAGAGAGGGGCGCGACGCCACGAGCGAAGCCGGCGGGCACCGTGAAGATGGCAGCGGCTGAGACAGAGCCGTCCTGCCAGACGATCTCGTTGATCCGATTGTTTTCAGATTGCATGTCGCCGCTGTGAGAGCCCGCCACCGTAAGGCAGCGGGCTTGATCGTTTGAACCATTCCGCAGTCTCAGCATTGAGGCTATATTGCGTGGCGGAGGCGAAGGGCGATGGATACGGTAACGTCTGCCATTATGGTGCTGTTGTCGTGCAGTCCCGACTTGATGCTATGCCGAGCGCCGGCAGCAAAGCCCATGATCTTTTCGACCACATCCCAATGCGAAGAAGCGCTGGCTGAGCACATATCGAGAGTTCCGCACGCTGGTCAAAAAACGGTTGGGCGTTGCCAGGTGATCAGAGATGAGAATGATATCACGAGATGGGGCGTCTCGCCGAATGGCGAGCTATTCTACGCCAGCGCCACAGACGTGATCGGGACAGTCGCTTCGACCGCAACCCCTGCCCCTGTAAAGAGCCGACCTGCTACAGTGCGCGTCACGCGTGGTAACGGTTCCGGGGCGGTGACAACGTCGTCGTACACCGTACTTAGTACCGGCTCAAAGTGAACCAGGGAAAAAGCCCGCCACGTAAGGCGGAGCTCTCCGACACGCAAGAAGTCACTGTGAGACATGGTCGACTAAGCGGGAACGGCGTATAATTCGCCAGCCGGCGAGCCCCAACCCCGCGCCGGTTAGGCCCGGTGGTCAAACCCCAGCCCCCCGCCCTTGGCCGCTGGGCCGCTAGTAGCCTCGCGAAGGAATGGCCGGTGCAGACGACGAGGGGTTGTAAGCGAGCACCGGCCATCGCGAGAAAAGCCCCCGCTGGTCATAAGTCTATATTACATTAGCAATCGCGCAATTGAGACTGAAGTCCTTGGCTTGCCGGCCCTAAAGACCCAAATCGTAGTGAGCTAAGCGAGAGTTTCCAGTCGCGGTTGCTCAGCGCCTGCGGCAAGTGGCGGGCGTTCTTAGAGGATTAGGCTGCTATCAGGACGGCGATGCGATGCACCGTCATCAAGGGCTTAGGAAGGTGCTCGGGATTGATGAGGAAAGGGAGACCGACGGGAGCGCTTACGCCAAGGGTTCCGCGATCACACCATAGGCGTCTGCATCTCAATTATATTAGCTTGTGCTTGTAGTACCTTTTCCGCCTGGGCCGGCGTCCTCCATCCCAACATCCTGCCCAACGGTGCGCCGGCGGAAAGTGAGGAAGCATGAGCAGCTTGGGCGTATGGGTCGTACTCGCTACGGCGACCATCGCGATCATTTACCTTTTGTCGTATGTCTCGATCAGGATGTAGGGCAGCAGCGGCCATCATCCTAAAGGTTGTATTCCGACAACTCTAGCGAGAGCGCTATGCTCACTTCTCGGCGTCGCTTCCCTCAAAGCGCCGCCGGTGAAGGCTCGGCGCCCTTTTTGGTTTGTTCAGTGTAAAAAACAGGGCGCCGGGCTGGCCGCACCGGTCGGCTATTGCAACCACATTTGATATTGAAATTCGTCTCGGACGAGCTTTATAAAAATGGACGTTCCCCATTGCTTTCTAGGGAGGCTGCGATGGATAGCGTAACGTCGAACGGCAAGGTTTACCCTTGCGTTGAAGTGGTCGAAGCCTGCGGAGAATGGTTCGTCCGCGTGGTCGAAGACGACCAGGAACTAACCCGATCATTCGAACTGGAATCTTTCGCTCTCGCCTATGCAGAGGGCCAGCGGCTACGCTTAGGGCTTGCCGAATTCACGCGACTGTAGCGCTGGACGCAAAAAGAATTGGCCGGCGCGAGGGTGCATAGGTTGTGAGCGCACCGGTCATTGCGGCATTTTTTATAGCCTGTCCCCGTCGATGGCACTTACGGGCGCACCTCACAGACCGCCAGATCCACCCCCAGCCCAGGTGACTATCTGGGAAAGACCGGCGACGTCGCCATAGATCATCGAACCTTTGACGAGAAAACATTTGTCACCCAGGACTTCGAAGAGGTGGTTTGACGCGGTGCAAACCGGCAGCTTCACCTTACTGTCCTTGGCATCGGCATGGCCGATGCTGATCGCGAGGATAGCGATAGCAATGAGAGTCGTATTGCTCATACTTAGCCCCCCTAGAGCTGGCAGGCCCCTTGGGCAGCAAAACCGGGTTGCCGCCCTTTGCCTTGCCATTAGGTGGAACTGGGAACTAGGTCGCGCCATCCATCGATTGGATGACGTGGGCTCATCTATATTAGCTAGCGCTGAATGACGCTGCTGGCCGTGAGAATTGATCGGGTGTAGTCTTTTCGATCCGTATCGGCGGAGGGACAGCCGCATGCGTGGTCTGATCGGCAGCTTGCTCATTTGTCTGGGTGCGCTCTCAACCACCCAGGCCGGTCCGCTTCATGATGCGGCCAAGAGCGGCGATCTAAATGCAATCGCGTCGGCGCTTGATGCCGGCGCCAATATTGAGGAGCAGGAGAAGGGCGCCACGCCGCTTTTCCTGGCGGTGCGCGGCGGGCATGCAGAGGCCGCGGAACTGCTCATCAAACGCGGCGCCGATGTCAACAAGGAGTCGGCGCTCGGCCTGCCGATGACTGTTGCCGTGCTGAAGAACGCCGCCGATATGATCCGGCTGCTGCTGGCGCATGGCGCCGACGCCAATGGCACGACGCGCGGTGAGCCGATGCTGGCCCTCGCCGTCGCCAACGGCTGCCTCGAATGCGTCAAGGTGCTGGTCGAGGCCGGCGCTGACGTTAACGCCGTCTGGACCCGAGGTGACCCCGCCCGTCTACCGGGCATTATCACGCCCTACCACCTTGCAAGGAACGAGGACCATGCCGACATCGCCGCCTACCTCAAGGCCCATGGCGTTGTCATTCTGAAGCCCGAGCCGATTTCTGCGAAGCTGGCAAAGGCTGATCCGGCAAAGGGCGCTGTGTTCTTTGCCGCTAACTGCGCTCCCTGCCATGTGACGCGTGCACAAGATGTATCCACCATCGGCCCGAACTTGTGGGGAATTGTCGGACGCGACAAGGCTTCGGCAAAGTTCGACCGCTATTCCAAGACCCTGATGGCTTGGGACGGTGCCTGGGCGTACGAGGATCTTAACATTTTTCTAGCCGGTCCCACGCTCACGACGCCCGGCGTAAACATGGACGTGCGTGGCGCGCCCGAGGAGAGTGATCGGCTGAACGTGATCGCCTATCTGCGAACGCTCTCCGACTCGCCGGTTCCGCTGCCCTGATCTGCATGACCTCGCCAGTCTTGCGGCCCACCAGACCTTTTCGATATCGACTTCGCCAGAACCCCCTTCCAGGCCGTGGCCCGGCCGCTCTATCAGTTCGCTGTCATGCCATCGTCCACGCTGGCGCATATTAGCAACAGGCTGTATTATGCCTGCCGGAACTCTTTGAGGGAGGTTCCGATGCGAATGGTGCTCGTCGTCATCGCCTTAGCTGTCGCCTTCGTCATTTGGGATAGGCTGGCGAATGACGGCCGGTACACAGCTGCCGTTGAACGCAGTTTCCGGGAGGCAACCGCCGATCTACCAAGCGGTTATGGCACCGGGATCACATTTGACGACCTTGTGAAGCGCTGAACGGTACGAGGATGCCCCCCGTAAGTTTCACACGCCGGCTAAGGCATCGCTGCTTTTCGGTGCGTCGGGGCCAGATGCAACGAGCACCTCCACATAGCCGGCGTAGATCATGTCACTTTCACGTTGGCGATCGAAAGGTTCGCCGCGCAACGTGAGCTTTCCATTCCTTAGACCGTCTCACCTATGATGCTGAAATGAGGTTGTTCCTTGCTCTGGCGGTGGTTTCGGCCTTGGCTGGCTGCGCGCCCGAGGCCGATGACTCCAAAACCTATACGCTGTACCGAAGCTCCGCTACCGCCGAAATGCGTATCCATGTGGCCACGTTCGATGCGACCGAGGCAGAGGCGTACAACAGAGAGAATTGTCAACTTGCTGCCAGTCTGTTTCGGGCGCAACCGGGTGTCGTTGTTCGATATTGGTGCGAGAAAGGGCGATACAGAGGATAGCTCGACCTCCCACCTCGACCTACTTCCAATGCATGTGCCGGCTATCCCAATCGCTAGTTTGATCGAATGGGCCCGTTCTATTAGCCTGCCAAAATTGGCGCTCGTAGCTCAATCTAGGACAGAGCGGGACCTTCCCGGGCAGATGCAGGTTCGAGCCCTGCCGAGTGCACCAAACCCGCCGCTGGTGGGGCTGCGGGCCGAGTGCCTTGCCAATGAGATCAGTGCCGCCAATTCCCTCCCCACCCGGCGTCAGAGCGTTGGTTAAAGTCATTCCATTCTATGGATGTCCTGCACGATGCCATGAACTCGCCCTTGCGCGCAGCTTCGGCCATGTTCGTTGGCTCGACCGCTACGGCGGCGGCGGCGGTTGAAGCAGCCGCGGCGGTTGAGAGCGGGCGGCCTTCGGCGGCTGCCCGAACAATGGTGTTCGGCATCGGATCTTCGCCAATTCAGTTTTAGTGTGAGGGTCCAGCGCTTCCGCAAGGACAAGAATTCTGATATCACGGTTTTTATGGCAAAGCAGGAAACCGTGGTATCAAAGAAACGGCGAGGACCAGCCCCGACTGGAAAGGGCGTGCCAATCATGGTCCGCCTTCAACCGGACATGCTCGCGGGCGTCGATCAATTTGTTGCCGAGCATGATGTTTCGCGACCTGAGGCCGTCCGACTGATCATTCGTGACTGGCTGATCAGATTCCAGGTACTGAAGGCAGAGTAAAACCCAGGACGACTTCCCGCGTGCCCTCGAAGCAGCCGGGGTCGATGTCATTGCCGAGAATGGCGGCGGCGGGGGGTGATGCTCAAGGAGGTGACGGGACGTAGATAGCGGAGGCCAGGGTTAGTGGTCCGGCAGGTAATTCTTCGAAGATGGTGCGGGACGGTGCGCACGCAGATGGCTGCCGAATACGCGCGCTACGTGGCCGGGACTGGTGGCGACGAGCTTGGCGCCACCAAAGGCAATCTCGGTCACCAGATCACGCTGCGCGACCTCAGCGACGGCGTTACGGAGGTATGCGCTCTGAGTTGGTGGACCGATATGGAAGCGGTGAAGGCCTATGCGGGCGAACAACCTGAGCGGGCCCACAACTATCCCAAGGACGATCAGTACCTGATCAACAAGCCGGAATTCGTCGAGCATCACGTCGTCGTCTATGGCGACCTCCTCAGCCCGTAGGAATCTTACCAGGGTATCCCTGCCCAGTCAGGTTGGTCCTCCTCTCCTCGCAGCACACGGTCCGGAGAGACTTTTTTGCATGACTGCGTTTGGCAAAATCAGCCAGATCCCGCCACATCGATGACAGCCTTGATCAGACCGGACTTCTGCCGCGCCCAGATCGCAATATCGCGTGGGCTGTCACGCAGGGTCGTACGATGCGTGACGAGTTCGTCGATTGGTATTTTTCCAGCGCGGATCGAAGCCATGACGTGCTGAAAGTCGGCGCGCGTCGCGTTGCGACTGCCGATCAGCATCATTTCCCGCTTGTGGAACTCTGGGTCGGAGAAGGTTATGTCGTCCTGTACGACGCTCACCATCACCATGACGCCGCCATGGGCAACATAGGCAAAGGCAGACCGCATCGATCGGCAGTTTCCCGTTGCGTCGAAGACCACATCGAAACCTGTCCTGGCGGTTCGCTCCGCTATCGTCTCGACGATCGAACCCTTCGACCCGTCGATCACCAGAAAACCTTGCCTTGCGGCAAAAGCCAGCCGCTCGGCATCGACGTCCATGATGGTCACGCACTGTCGCGCTATGCGGGCAAAAAGCGCGGTACCGAGGCCGATTGGCCCTGCGCCGATAACCAAGGTGCGGCTGCCCGGCCCGGCCATGGACCTGCGGACCGCGTGCGCACCAATGGCCAGGAACTCGACCGTGGCCGCCTCGACCAATGACAGACCGGTCGCTGGAATGAGGTTCTGCGCCGGCACCAGAATCTGCTCGCTCATGGCACCGTCACGGTGCACGCCGAGCACCTCGATCGCGAGGCAGCAGTTCGGCTTGCCCTGGCGGCAGGCGGGACAATTGCCGCAGGCAAGATAGGGGTTGACGACGACTTGTTGCCCGACCGCCATGTCCACGGGCCCGTTGATTGCCGCAATTGTTCCAGAAACCTCATGGCCCATGACACGTGGGTAGGCGAGGTACGGATGCTTCCCCTGGAAGATGTGGTAATCGGTTCCACAGATGCCGACATGGGCGACGTTGACCAGCACCCAGCCTTCCGGCGGAGCGCCTGGCGCGGCCTGTTCCTCGAACGCCAGCCTGCCGGGCTCGGCGCATCGGACGATCTTGATGGTGGCGTCCATAAGCGTGATTCCACCCCTTCGCTAACGGCGTAATTCCTGGAGTCCGCAAACAGGAAGTGGKCCGGCGGTGCAATCCGCCGGACCATTTGGTGGTTCACTCGAAGTCCTTGACGTTCTGCTGCGTCACGAGACCGGCGCCGGTGTCCACGTTGGCCTCGACGGCTTCCCCGCGGATAGCCTTCAAGACCGTGTCGATGCCAAGCTCACCCATTTTTGCTGGAAATTGCGCAACGCTGGCATCTTCCGCGCCCGACTTGATCGCTTCGATCTCACCGCAGCAGGCGTCAAAGCCGACCAGGATGATCTTGTCGTTGGCGATGCCCGCATTGCTGATCGATTTGACGGCGCCCGGGATTGGCGGGCCGCAGGCCGAGTAGATCGCCTTGAGATCAGGATTGGCGGTCAGGATGTCTTCGGTCACCGACGTGCCAAGTTCGAGCGTGCAATTGGTTGCACCCTTGCCGACGACATCGATCTTGACGTCGCCGAGGCCCTCCATCATGCCGGTCACCCGGTCGTCGAGTGCAGGCACTCCGGGAACACCTTGCAGGATGCCGACCTTGTCGCCGCTCTTGAGCACGGTCTTCAGATACTCTCCGGCGATCTTGCCGCCGTTGAGGTTGTTGGTCGAAACCAGCGCTGTCTGGCCTTTCCAGTCCGGGATGCTGTTGTCGACGAGAACCACCTTGATGCCGGCGGCGACCGCCTTGTCGAGCGCCGGCGCAACGGTCGGATCGACCGGCGTGATCGCCAGCCCCTTGACGCCTTGCGTGATCATGGACTCGATCAGCGCGATCTGGCCTTCGATGTCGGTGGCCGCCTGGCCCTGGCCGGTAACCAGCTCGATCTCGGGATGGGCGGCCGCGTATTTCTTGGCTGCATCCTCCATGGTCGAGTAGAACGGCACCGGGAATTTCGTAATCAGGCCGACCTTGATCTTGTCGGCGGCCGAAGCCGGCATCGCAAACGCAACGGCGATCGCCAGCCCAGCGAACAGTTTTCGGTTCATTGGCATTCCATTCCTCCCTTGGATTGAGGCGTCTTCCGGCGGAAGCCGCTTCAGGCATTTGCGGACCGCAACAGTCCCCAAATTTCGAGCGAGTCAGGCTCCAACGATCATGGAAACCAGCTCCTGCTTGTTGTCCTTGGTCGGCACCAGTTCGCCGACCTTGCGGCCCTGGCGAAGCACCACGGCGCGGTCGGCAAGCTCAGTGACGTGTTCCATGTTGTGGGTGATCAGGATGACGGCGTTGCCCTGGTCGCGCAGCGTCGCGATCAGGTTGAGCACTTGCCGCGATTCACGCAGGCCGAGTGCGGCGGTCGGTTCGTCCAGGATCACGACCTTGCGGGCAAACACAGTCGACCGGGCCACGGCGATGGCTTGCCTTTGACCGCCCGACATCATGGCGACGACGGCGTCCAGCCGTGGCAACGTGACCTTCAAATTGGCGAGCAGAATGCGCGTTTCGGCATCCATCCTGCGCTGTTGAAGAAATCGCATGCCGCGAGGAAGCCATCGCGGCCAGGCCAATTCGCGACCTGCGAAGAAGTTCTGTCCCGGCGTCAGATTGTCGAACAGCGCCAGATCCTGATAGACGGTCTCGATGCCGGCGAAGCGCGCATCCGCAGGGGAGCGTATCTGCGTTGGCGCACCGTCCAGAAGGATCGCGCCGGCATCGAGTTGGTGCACCCCGCTGATGCATTTGGTCAACGTCGACTTGCCGGCACCGTTGTCGCCGAGAAGTCCGAGTATCTCGCCGCGTCGGACCTCGATGCTGACATCGTCCAGCGCCACAACCGAACCGAACCGCTTGGTAGCGCCGCGCACCGCCAGGACGGGATGATCCACTGTGGCTGCAGGTTCGACGTTGGCCGCTACGGCGCTCATGACTGCCTCCCGGCCTGCATGACGCGCATGCGCCCTTCGAGATAGTTGCGCAGCACGTCGGACTCGACTGCGATGACGATGACCACGCCGATGACGATGAGTTGGAAGAAGACGTTGACGTTGAGCAGGTTGAGCGCGTTGCGGATGACGCCGATCATGATGGCGCCAATCAAGGCATGGCCAAGATGGCCGCGGCCGCCGAGAAAACTGGCACCGCCGATGATCACCGCCGCGATCGTATCCAGTTCCAGCAGATTGCCGAACAAGGGCGAACCGGCGTCGGTCCGGCCGGCAAGGATGACCGCGCCGATGCCGGCGCAGAGCCCCGAGATCACATAGACCGAAACGAGGACCCAGGACACGGGAATGCCCATGCGCAGGGCAGCGTCGGGCCGGCCGCCGACGGCATAAATCCAGCGCCCCCAGACCATCGTCTTGGCCATGACGAAAAGCACCGCGGCAACGCCCGCAACCACAAAAACCGATCCAGGCAGGCCCCAGACCGCCTCGCGGCCAAGCGCATCGATGGCATCCGGCATTCCAGGGATGGCGCGCCCGTCGGCCAGTTGGAGCGCCAACCCCTTGGCGATGCTCAATGTCGCTAGCGTGATGATGAAAGGATGCGGCAACCGGCCGAAGACGTAGAAGAGCCCGTTGATGGTGCCGACCGCCGCACCGCAGCCAACCATCACCGCGATCACCACGAAGGCGGGAGCGCCGGCATGAAAGCTGAGCGCGCCGACGACGGAAGCCAGTGCCAGGTTCGAGCCGACGGAGAGGTCGATCCCTCGTGTCAGAATGACCAGATGCTGGCCCATCGCCACCACCGAGATGACGGCGGTCTGGGCGAGGATGTTGCTGAGGTTGCGTCCAGTCAGGAAATAGGGGGACAGAAAACTGAGAACGACGATCAGCAACACCAGGATGACGACCGGACCGGCGCTCAGCAGGGCCAGGCCAAGCGCGAGGCCGGGAACGGCTTCTTGCTTCTTGGGTGCTGGCAATGCGGCGTCGCCGACAGTGGTGCCGGTGTTTCGCGTTTCAGGCAAAGTTCTCCTCCCCGCCGCAGCCGTGCAAGCCGCGTCGTCAAAAACTCATGCTGTATTTTAGTTCCCTCTTATCGATAAAAAACAACCAGCATGACTTGGTCAAGTTGTTTTTTATGGATAAAGTTCATGGTAGAAAGGACAAGGTCTTGCTCAGAGGAAGATCCGATGCGAACCGACACTGTCTACAAGAAGGCTTTCAATCGCGTCGCCAGTATGCTGCGCGACGGACAATTGACCGGGGAGCTCCCTTCCGAAAATGAGCTTAGACGGAAAATGGGAGTCAGCCGCACGACTGTCCGAAAGGTCCTGGGAGAACTTGCCCACCGCGACCTCATCGCCGAGCGCAGCGGTGTCAGGACGGCAGGCCGTGCGGTCGAGGATAGCGATTACTATCCCGACGCTGAAACCACCTCACGGGCCAAGCATGTGGAACAGCAGTTCATGGAATGGATGCTGCGGGGTGACACCAGACCTGGTACCAGCATCAACGAACTCGAACTTGCGCGGCAGTTCGGCGTCGCGACCAATGGAATTCGCGAGTTCCTGATCCGCTTCAGCCGGTTCGGATTGCTTGAGAAGAGGCCGAATACGGGCTGGCTCTTCAAGGGCTTCACGGAAGATTTCGCACTTGAGCTGTTCGAGATCCGGGTGATGTTCGAGCTGCGCTCGGCGCATCTGTTTTCACGACAGCCCGACACGTCTCCCCTGTGGGAGAAGCTGGGCGTGCTCAAGAGCGCGCATACCGAACTGCTGAAGCAGATTGAAAGCCGCTTCCACGACTTCTCAAGTCTCGACAACCGGTTCCACCGGCTCATAAACGAGGCTTCGCCGAACCGCTTCATCGACGATTTCTACGATATCATCAGCTTCATTTTCCACTACCACTATCAGTGGAACAAGCATGACGAAAAACAGCGCAATCAGGCGGCGATCCTGGAGCATCTCGCCTATATCGATGCACTCGAAAGCCGCGATTCCGAGCGGATCGAGCGGGCCTGCCGAGCCCATCTGGCTTCGGCAAGGGAAACACTGATGCGTTCGCTGATTGTATTCGATGGGATGGACACCAACGCCTAGCAAGACGTTCCGATCGCACAAGCGCTCTAGTTTATCCTGGTGCCGCTCTGGGCGTCGAACAGGTGCACCTTATGCACCATAATCTCCAACCTCACCTCTTGATCAGGTTTGAACAGGGGCTGTTCCCGGATTTCGGCAATCAGATCGACGCCATTCGCGTTTAAGGTAAGTTCCTGGGCCTCGCCGGTCGGTTCCACCACCTGAACCGTTGCCTTTGCGTGGGTCCCGCCGACCGTGATGTGCTGTGGGCGAATCCCGTATACCACCCCTTCCCTGTCACTGATCCGAGCGTCATCGGGCAAGGGCAAGCGCAGCCCCTGCTCGGCGGCGAATGCGCCATTGTCAATTCGGCCCTTGATCAGGTTCATCTCCGGCGAACCGATAAAGCTCGCGACGAACAGGTTGGCAGGGTTCTCGTAGAGCTCGGAAGGGGTACCGATCTGCTCAACCTGACCTCGGTTCAGCACGACTATCCGGTCGGCAAGCGTCATCGCCTCGGTCTGGTCGTGCGTGACGTAGATGCTGGTGCGTCCGAGCCGTTGGTGCAGTTTCTTGATCTCGGCACGCATCTTGACACGCAATTTTGCATCGAGATTGCTGAGCGGCTCGTCAAACAGGAAGGCTGCCGGGTCGCGCACGATCGCGCGGCCCATGGCGACACGCTGGCGCTGGCCGCCAGACAGCTGGCGCGGCATACGACGCAGCAGATCCTGCAAGCCGAGGATTTCGGCGGCTGCCTTCACCCTCGAGACGATCTCTTCCCTGGGGACCTTGGCCAGTCGAAGGGCGAAGCTCATATTGTCGGCCACGCTCATATGCGGATAGAGCGCGTAGCTCTGGAAGACCATCGCTATGTCGCGCGACTTGGCGGGCATCTCGTCGACGACGCGCCCGCCTATGCGGATCTCGCCTGTCGTCTGTTCTTCCAGGCCGGCGATCATACGCAGAAGAGTTGACTTGCCGCAGCCCGAGGGACCGACAAGGACCACGAACTCGCCGCTGGCGATTTCAATGTTCACGTCGCGCAGAACTTCCACGGCGCCGAAGCTCTTGCCGAGCTGTTCTATCTGGATTGCAGACACTTATTTTCCTCCCGTGCGGGCCCTGCTCATTTTCGCTGAGCGTGCCGCCATGCGCGGTATTCGGTCTCGCCCTCCGGGCTCAATGGGTAGTATTTCCGCAAATCCCCTCCTTCGGCCAAGCGCGCGCGGGTAAATTCTTCCCACTCGATATGCTCGCCGGCAAGCGCGACCAGCTTGGGCGCAAGTGCGATCGGCACGACGACGACGCCATCGTCGTCAGCCACTATAATGTCGCCGGGAATGACGAGCACATTCGCGCAGGCGATGGGGACGTTGACGGCGAAGGGGACAATGTTGGTCTGGGCGTGGAAATTCGGCGTCGCCCCCTTCACCCAGATACCGATATCCAGGGCCGCGGCCTGGGCGGAATCGCGGATGCAGCCGTCGACGACCACCCCGGCCCCGCCGCGACCGGCGAAATAGGTGAGCATCATCTCGCCGAAGATACCGCTGCCCAGATCGCCGCGCGCATCGACGACGACCATGTCGCCCGGCTGCGTAGGGTAGAGAACGTGACGATGGAGCTGTCGCTCCGGGTCCTCATACTCTGTTTCGTTATAGAGATCTTCGCGCTTCGGCATGCATTGGAGCGTGAGAGCCGGGCCTGCCGCCGTGCGACCGGGCCTCAACGGCCGCGGGCCCCGGATGTGCGGATCACGAATTCCCATCTTATGATAGAGCTCACTGGCCAGTGTCGCCGAACCGATCGCTGCAAGCGCATCGACCAATTGCCTCGGTGGCCGGGAAATGTCTGATATCGCCGGTATTTGGTCCGCTTCCACTCGTCGTCCTCCCTTAGCGCAGCACCACTTTTATCCACCGCGCCGGTCTCACTTGCCTAACCAACTGTCGTCGAAAGCATCGAGCGCATTGCTCCCTTGCCCGCCGCTCAGCCACGGACCGCACCGGTGGTCAGGCCTTTGACCAACAGCCCTTGGGCAAACCAGACAAACACCAGAGTCGGGATGACCATGAGAACGCCGGCAGCTGACATGGCGCCCCAGTCGATGCCGAACTGCGAAACGAAATTGGTGAGCCCGACCGGCAGGGTCTGCGCGGACTTGCTCGACGTCAGGGTCAGTGCGAGCAGTAAATCGTTCCAGGTGAAAAGGAAGGTGATCACCGCACTGGCCCCGATGCCAGGCGCGATCAGCGGCGTGACAATCTGGACCAGCGTGCGCATCGTGCCGGCGCCGTCTGACTGGGCAGCTTCCTCGATCTCTCTCGGGACATCCTGGATGAAGCCCAGCAGAAGCCAGATGGCGACAGGCAGTTTGGCAGCCGTATGGGCGAGGATCAGCGCCCAGACCGAATCCAGGAGGCCGATTGCCGCGAACACGGCGAAGAGCGGGATGGCGAGCGCGATGACTGGGATCATCCGCATGATCAAGAGCAGGCCGAAGATCAGCATGACGCCCGGCATCCTGAAGCGCGACAGGGCGTAGGCGCAGGGGATGGCCAGCAAATGGACCAAAATGACTGTCACGAACGATACGATGACGGTGTTCCAGACATAATCCATGGTGTCATATTCGCGGAAAACCGACACGTATTGCGTCAACGTCGCGGTCACGGGGATGATGTGGACCGGCACGGAGAAGATGTCGGCCGAGCTGCGGATCGACGTCAGGAACAGCCACACCAACGGAAAAATGGTGAAGGCGATGGTCAGGATGAGAGCGAGGTAGCGTCCGGCAACGCCGGCTGTGAACCGGCGGCGGCGGCGTCTTGGCTTGCGATGCGTGCTCACGGCCGCAGTGTCCATCAGATGGCCCTCCGCTTTGCGATCAACCACGGCACTCCGTAGAGCAGGCCGAGCACGACCAGGGACATCCCCAGAGCAATGTAGGAAACCGCCGCCGCGTGCCCGAAATCCACGGCCTGGAATGCCAGCAGGTAGGCGTAGACGGTAAGCAGGTTGGAAGCGCCCCCCGGCCCGCCCTGCGTCATCAGCCAGACGACGTCGAAGGTTCGGAACGTGTCTATGATGCGCAGCATCAGCGCGATCATGATGACCGGACGCATCAACGGCAGAACAATGTGCCAGAAGCGCTGCCACGGCCCGGCGCCGTCCACCGTCGCGGCTTCGAGCGGCTCCTGGGGCAAGGATTGTAGGCCGGCCAGGAACAGCAGCACCATCAGCGGCGTGTTCTGCCAGACATCGGCGACAATGACCGAGACCAGTGCCCAGGTCGGATCACTGAGCCAGGGAATGCTGGGCAGGTTGAACATGCGCAGCAATGCATCAACAAGACCGTATTGCGTATTGAAAAGCCACCGAAAATTGAGGCCGACGACGGCGGGAGCGATCATCGGTGGCACCAACAGCAATGTGCGGGCGAGCCGCATGCCCCGCAATTCTCCGTTGACCAGCACCGCGATCGCCATTCCAGCCACCACCTCGACCGTAATCGAGACGACGCTAAAGATGATCTGGTTTCGAAGGGCCTGGTTGAACTGGCGGCCAAACAGCTCGTCTGTGTAATTTCCTGTCCCGATGAACGGCGCGGAGCCGCTCAGATCCCACCGGAAAAAACTCATGAGAAACGAGTATCCCAAGGGATAGACGAAGATGGCGAGCATGACGACGAACGCCGGGCCGGCCAGAAGGTACCCCTTCTGCCAGGTGTAGGGCAGCGGCGAACGCCGCCGACGCCCCGACACCCGGCCCTGCGGGATGGACGACATCCTCAATTGTAGGCTCCAGCCCGACGCATGGCATCTTCCGCTTCCACTGCCGCTTGATTGAGCGAATCGCTTGGCGAAACCTGGTCGGTGAGCGCCTGTTCGATGGCGGAGAACATCAGGGTGCAGACTTTTGAGAAGCCAGGCAGCTTGGGCCATTCCTTGCCGTTCGCGATCGTGGTCTCGAGCTGCTGCAGCCATGTGGCCTGCGGGCCTTTCGCCGCCGCGATCACCTCCTTGGCGATCGCCTGACTGCTGGGGAAGTTGGTGAACTGGTCGAACTGCAGGCGCTGCGCCTCAGGGCCGACCGTAAATTTGATGAATTCGACGGCGGGATCCTTGCGCCCCGACTGGCCGTTGAGGGCCATGGCGTGCGAGATGGCGCAGGAAATTGCCGCTTTGTCCCGCACATAGGGCGCGGTCGACCACTTGCCGACAACGCGGGAGGTATCGGGATTGGAGAGAGTTGCGAAAGCGCCCGGCCAATCAAAATTGGCGTAGACCGTTCCAGACGAGAATTCGGTCGAATTTTCGTTCCACTGATAGCCGACGGCATCCGGGGGGACGATTTTGTGCTTCTGGACGAGGTCGCGGTAGAATGTGAGCGCCTTGATACCGGCTTCGGAATTGAAGGCCGGTTTGTTGGCCTGATCGACCCAATCCCCACCGGCCTGCCACAGGAGATCGCTGAAGGTACGCTGGGCCGGATCGCCCTGCCCCGGGACAACCAACCCGTAATGACCGTTGCCAGTGAGTTTCAGGCCGACGTCGACGAGTTCTTCCCAGGTCTCGGCCGGCTTCAAGCCTTTCTCCTGATAGATGTCGCTGCGGTAATATTGAACGCGCGCATCCATGTTGCGCGGAATGGCCGCCAGATTGCCGTTCTTGGGATCGCGCAAATATTTGACCGCGACCGGATAGAAGTCCGCCAACTCCGACTCGCTGAAATAGCTGTTCAGCGGTGCAAAATGGCTGAAGTAGGAGTCAATCTGCGCCGTGTGGGTGCTGTAGACGTCATATTGGCTCGATCGCGCGGCGCTCAACGTGACGACCTTCGATGTCAGTGGCGTGAATTCCAGCAGATCATAGCGGACCTTGATGCCGGTCTTCGCCGTGAAATCCTGGACAATCTTCTCCCAATATTTGGGATAGAGCGGGCCGCCCGTGATCAGCAGCGCCGTAATCTCGTTTGCCTGCGCCCTGGCGATCCATGGCGCTGCGAGCGAGCCTGCCGCCACCGTGGCGCCAGCCGCCAGGAATTTGCGTCTCGATAAGTTTCCGGACATCACAATTTCCTCCTTGGTCATGATTGGTCGGCCCTTTGGGTCGAGCGACGACGTTCAGCATTCCCGTCAAAGTCCGCGGCGGCTTGCTCCTCCCGCCGGGAGACTGTCTGGATCACTCCCGTGCAGACACCACCTTGGCGCTGCCGTGGGCCTATGGCCCTCGCCGGCTTCCGGGAGGTTCTGTCATTCTCTTGTCGGTCTTCCGGTGTTCCGTTTCTTCCGGCGCGCCTTGCTACGCGCATACATTTCTCCTCACGGAAACCGGGCGACCCTTGCGAGCCCGCTGGGCGATTGAGCAACGATGGCCGCCGCGTTCAGCGACAGTATATCGATCCTCATCTCGGGTGGCGAAGGCGGGGGTTGGATATCTCCAACGTTCCAATCCTCCCTTCCCGCGGCACGAGTTATAGGCTAGTGAGCATTTTTATGAGATAGTTGACTGCATATCTAGCCATCAGCCTATAAGCTTATCAGACAAGTGGATTTTAATGATGGATGCCCTGGAGGTCAAGCTTCAAACTTTGCCCAAGCAGGTGGCAGGCGTGCTCGCGCGTCGCATCGCCACCGACGGTGTTTCCGGGGGCCAAGGACCGTCGGAGCAACAGATCCTGCAAGAATTCGGGGTATCGCGCGCGGTGGCACGCGAGGCGTTGAAGATTCTGGCTTCCCTCGACATGATCGAGATCGCACAGGGACGGCGCGTGGTGCTGCGTCCGGCCGAGGAATGGGACTATCTCAGTCCATTGCTCATCGACTGGCTGCCGCCCGAGCAGATCCGGCAACTGCTGGCGGAAGCACACGCGACGCGAATTATCATCGAACCTGCCATCGCCGCCATCGCTGCCAAGCACATGACGAAGGAAACCCTTGAGCGTCTTGGCATACTGCTGGCCGCCATGTCCGCGACCGAGGACAATCCGGATGCCTATCTGAAGCTAGACCTCGACTTCCACATGGAGATTTGCCGGTCTACCCAAAACAGGATCCTCGACCGCTTCATGTACTCGTCGCGATGGTGGCAGGCGGCGAGCCGGCGCGTCAGCAATCAGATGCCTCATGCCCTGACCTTAGCGACGGAAGATCACAGGGCAATCTATGAGGCACTCGTTGCGCGCGACGCAAAACGTGCGGAAGAAGCGATGCGCCGGCACCTGAAGGCAACCACCGCCGTCGGGTTACCGTATAAGGATTAGCCGTTTGACCATCCCTGGTGCGGCGCGGCCAGCAAACGCACTGGCCGCGCCGTGGCGTGTTGGGAGGACACGGCCGGATTCAATGCATGTCGCCCAGAACTGGCCGGTCTTGGGGCAACGACATGCAAAGCGCATCGCCTGAATCCTTTCAACGCGGCGCGCTTTAAGCCCTTTTCGCTTCCCGCTCCTGGCGCTGCCGGGCGCGAAAACCAAACATATCGCCCTTATCCTTGATTTCCGCCCAGATAGGCGTGGTATGCTTGTCGATGGCGGCGACATCCGCGTCGGAAATCGTCCAGCCTACGCTCTCGATGTTTTCCTCAAGTTCCCTGACAGTACGCGCGCCGACCAGCGGCGAACTCACGCCTGGCCTGCTGGTAAGCCACTGGATCGCAAGCTGTGGCACCGTCTTGCCGTAGTTGGCCGCAATCGGCTTGAGGGCGTCGACAGCGGCGACGGCTCGCTCGTAGGTGCCCGGCTGGAACAGCACGGTGGTGCGCCGCTCGTCTCCCTCGACGAACTTGGTATCCGGCGAGAGCAGGCCGGTAAGCAGCCCCTGGGCAAGACCACTGTAGGGCATGACGCCGATATTGTGCTTGCGGCAATAGGGCAGCGTTTCCGCCTCAACCTCGCGCCACAGCATGTTGTAGGGAGGCTGTAGCACGTCGATGACGCCATACTGGCGTGCGCTGTTCATATCAGCAGTGCTGAAATTGGAAACACCGACCGCCTTGATCCGCCCGGATGACCGCAGCTGTTCCATCATTTCCATGGTCGGGCCAATCGGGAAGTCCGCGTTCGGCCAGTGGACGAAATAGATGTCCACATAGTCCGTCTGCATCCGCCTCAGCGAGCCGTCGAGCGCCGCCTCGAGCGCCGCGGGTTCGAGATGGTTCGGGGCAACCTTGGTCGCGATCACCGCTTTTTCCCGGTTGCCGGCGAGCGCCTTGCCGACAACCTGCTCGGCATGGCCATGCCCATAGGCTTCGGCCGTGTCGATCAAGGTAATGCCGAGTTCCATGGCGCGTTGAATCACCCGTATCGATTCCTTGTCATTGGCCGCGCCCCAGAACGCGCCCGACATACCCCAGGTACCCAGGCCAATCTTGGATACCTTGACCGACGACGATCCTAACTGTCGCTGTTGCATTTGTTCCTCCTGATCGGCGGCATGCCCGTCTTGGCACGTCGCCAAGTTTGCCACTATATTTATAGACTTATATGCTCGTCTGACAAGTCAATCGTGGCGTGCTCCTTATTTTTGATCGGAGATAGAAATTTCCACCATCCGGGCCGGTAAACCGTCCTGCGCCGGCGCAACTGCCAAAAACACATTCGGCAAAACGGTCGGAAAAGGGGGTTTACGTTTCATCTTCTCTTCTTATATGCTCATCGGATAAGTTGAGCCTTACCCGCAAGGTGAGTGCACAGGTATGGGTGAGCCACCTCGGGAGGAGCTTCGATGAAGATCGTGGACATCAAGACGGCGGTCGTCGCCTATCACGGCAAGGCGACCCTGATCCGTATCGATACCGACGCCGGTATCTCCGGCTATGGCGAGGCAAATCCCGACGCGGGCGCGGCCGCGATCGTCGGACTTATTTCGGAATTGAAGTCGGAACTCATTGGCCAGGATCCCCGCAACGTCGAATATTGCTGGGACAAGATCCGTCGCGACCATGTCTTTTCCGGTGCGCAGGCCGGCGTCTTTCTCATCGCGCTGACCGGGCTTGAAATGGCGCTGTGGGACGTGGCGGCGAAGGCGGCGGGGCAGCCGCTCTATCGCATGTTCGGCGGCAAGTTCCGCGACCGGATAAGGCTTTATGCCGATTGCGGCCACGGCGATGACGAAGCGGGATCGCCGCAGGGGTGCGCAACGCGCGCCCGCCGCATGGTGGCCGAGGGCTTCACGGCGGTGAAATTCGACATCGACAACGTGCGTCATCCGGCAAAGTTCGATGCGGTGAACCACACCATCAACGGCGCCGAGCTCCGCTCCATGGTGGAGCGCGTTGCGGCGGTGCGCGACGCGATCGGTCCCGACGTAGACCTCTGCATCGACCTGCACGCGCGCTATGACGTACTCAGCGCCAGCCGCATAGCGTCGGAGATGGAGCGGTTCAACCTTCTGTGGCTGGAAGAGCCAATTCCGGCTGAGAACGTCGAGGCCCTGAAACAGATCCGCATGCGAACCAAGACGCCAATCTGCGTCGGCGAAAATCTCTACCTGCGCTGGGGTTTCCGGGAGCTGTTCCAGAATTACGGCGCCGACGTCATCATGCCCGACGTGCCTAAATGCGGCGGCCTTGCCGAAAGCCGCAAGATCGCGAACCTCGCTGAAATGTATTATGTGCCCTTCGCACCGCATCTTGTGTCGACACCGCTGGGCACGATGGCGACATGCCATGTGTGCGCGAGCGTGCCGAACTTCCTCGTGCTTGAGTGGCATGCTCTCGAAGAGCGGGAAGCGTGGGATAGCTATGTGCGCCTGCCCGGTGGCGCCAAGTCGATCGTCGAGGATGGCCACATCGCCATACCCTACACGCCCGGCATCGGTGTCGAGCTCAACATGGACGGCGTGCACAAATACGCCGTGCCTGGCTACGGCGTCTTTGAATAGGCGCTGACCGGACAACATGCGGCTAAGGCGGAAGTGCGTTTTGGCCACGTTTCTGCCGCTCGACGAAATGAGGTCCGTTGGGAGGAAACCATGGGCAAGCGGATCGTTTTCACCGGTGGCAGCGGCAAGATCGGCCGCCACGTCATACCCTACCTGCTCGAACGTGGGCATCAGGTTCTGAACCTCGACCTGACGCCTCTCGATGTACCTGGAGTGGACACTGTCATCACCAACCTTGCGGATGCCGGCGAGACCTACAATGCGCTGACGCTGCATTTCGGGTTCAAGGAATATTTCGGCGGAAAGGGCCGCGGCCCGGTCGACGCCGTGGTCCATTTCGCGGCGATCCCGCGGATATTCCTGCGGCCGGACAACGCCATGTTCGCCGCCAACGTGCAGTCGACCTACAATGTGATCGAGGCCGCCACCAAACTCGGCATCCGCAAGGTCGTTACAGCTTCCAGCGAAACGGTCTATGGCGTGTGCTTTGCCGAAGGCGAACGCGACTTCACATCGTTTCCGGTGGAAGAGGACTACGACACCGATCCGACCGACAGCTATGGCCTATCAAAAGTCCTGGGCGAGAAGATCGCGCGCTCCTTCGCTTCCCGAACGGGAAGCGATATCTACGCACTGAGGATCGGCGGCGTTGTCGAACCACAGGACTACGCCCGATTTCCGGAATTCCTGGTGGACCCCTCAAAGCGGCGGCGCGACGGCTGGACCTATATGGACGCGCGCGACCTGGGCCAGATCGTGCATTTGTGCATCGAGAAGGACGGTTTGGGGTTCCAGGTATTCAACGCCGTCAACGACAACATTGTCGCGGACACGCCAACGGCGGAGTTTCTCAAGAAGCATGCGCCCGGCACGCCGATTACGCGCTCCATGGGCGTGTTCGAGGGGCCAATCTCAAATCGAAAGCTGCGCGAGGTCCTGGGGTTCAAGCAGGAACATGATTGGCGAACGCGCCCGGCGGGTTCATGACGGCCCACGACGTGGCCCATCGAGGGAACCGACGCATCCCCTGAGGAATGCGTCGGGCCAGGCTCACGTGTGGCGTATTTCCGTTCCCAGCACCTTCAGGCATTCGCGAATGAAGGCCGCCAGCGCCGTCCAACCTTTGGCCGAAACCATCGTCCCATCCACATAGGCATCGGTCGGAGACAGATCGATGTAGGTGCCGCCAGCAAGCGTCACCTCCGGCTCGCAAGCCCCTAGCGCGCCGACCTTCTTGCCACGGACGACGCCGTCCACGGCGACCAGAATCTGGACGCCGTGGCAGATCGTAAATATCGGTTTTTTCGCCTCGTGGAAGTGCCGCACCATCGCCTGCACGCGCTTGTCGGTGCGGATGTATTCCGGTCCGCGCCCGCCGGCGCAGTAGACCGCATGATACTGATCAAGCTGCTTCTCGGCCTCGGAGAATGTCTTGTTGATCAGTGCGTTGTGACCGGGCTTTTCCGTGTAGGTCTGGTCGCCTTCGAAGTCGTGCAGCGACGTTTTGATCAAGTCGCCGGCGTTCTTGTCGGGGCACACGACATGGACAGTGTGGCCAACGGCCTCCATCGCCTGCTGGTAGACGAAGATTTCATATTCCTCGGTGAACTCACCTGTCAGCATCAGGATTTTTTTGCCTGGCATGGCTCTTCCTCTCGGTTGTGTGATGGGCAAGGCGCACCCCGCGTCTTGCCCCTAAGGGATCGAAGTCGGGATCAGAACGGGGAGTCAGGGAAGTAGTATCCCTTGGCGTTGGCCTGGGTGATCAGCGGTGCGTCAAGCTTGACCGTGCCGCGGACCGGCGCCTGGCCAATCAGATTGGCGACGGTCATGTAGATTGCCGTCTTGATCATCGACGGCGGGTATGGTGTCTCGACCGGCGTCATCGCATCGCCGTCGATCACTTTCTTGACGATATCCTTCATGCCGTTGCCGCCGAACGCCAGCTTGATGTCCGTCCGGCCCGACTGCTTCACGGCCTCCAGTGCGCCGAGCAGCATGTCGTCATCATTGGCACAGACCGCGTCGATATGCGGATACTTGGCCAGGTAGTCCTGCATGAGCTCGAAGGCTTCATCGCTGTTCCAGTGGGCATATTGGATGTCGAGCACCTTCAGGCCGGTGCCCTTGATCGTATCCTCAAAGCCCTTGATACGCTCGTCGTCGATGACGGTCGGAATTCCGCGCAGCACGACGAGGTCGCCCTTGCCACCCAGCTTGTCGATCATGAACTTCGCTGTGTTGGTTCCCACCGCGATATTGTCGCCGGCAAGGTAGAAGATATCCAGCGTCACATCAGACAGTACCGTGACCGGGCCGTATTTCCTTGAAAGGCCATCGGCGCGCAGCACGGGCTCAGCTGGCCGTTCAGGCCGCGCCGGCAAGGTGCTGGTATCTGTCTCAAATCGCATGGCAAGGGACATCGCAACGGCTACTCGAACGCCGGCAGGAGACGGTCCCGCGAATTCTCGATGTGCACACGCATCGCCTTTTCGGCGGCGTCCGGGTCACCCGCGGAAAAGGCGGCGAGAATTGCCTCGTGCTCGTCGAGCGCCTCTTCGGTCACTCGCGAGTGGTACATCAGGCGGAAGATGTGGAAGTGCGTATGCTGGTGATTCAGGGTCTCTCGAATGAGCTCGTTCTGAGCGAACTCCACGATTTTGTCATGGAAGATCGCATCCTGGCGGGCAAAGTTCGAATAGCGCAGGCGTTCATCCTTCCCCACACGCCGGGCCATGACGCCTGCCGCCTCCTGCAGTACGGCTAGACGCTCGTCATCGAGCGTTGCGGTGGCTTTGGCTGCCGCAGCGGGCTCGAGCAGAAGACGCAGCTCATAGAGCTCGTCAAAGCGGCGGCGGGTGATCTGCGGTGCGGCCCGAAAGCCGATCAGGTGGGTCTTGACCACCAGCCCCTCGCCTTCCAGCCGGCCAAGCGCTTCGCGAATGGGAGTATGTGAGACGTTGAATTCCTTGACGAGATTATCGACGGTGATGCGCGAACCCGGAGCAATCCGCAGCGACATCAATTGCCCGAAGATCGCCTCGTACACGTCGCCAGCCAGGCTGTTGGCACGCTGAATGCGGCCGCTCAAGCGGGCTTCATTGTCAACCGTCAGGTCGGGGTTCTGCATGGTTTTACCTCTTGACAGGAGCACTCACTAACATGATGCTCCGGCCAATTCAATACTATATCCTATACGATTTTATAGGGGATATCCATGAAACCAACTCAAGGCGCCGCGAGAGCATATCTCGCGCACCCAGGTATCGTCCGCGGCGACGGGGCATCCGGCAGGCGCGCTCGCCCTTTGAACGACGACTTCGAGATCGGGGCCGGTCGCTGCCCCAATTCACTCAGTTTTTCAACCTCTCTTCGAAGGATGCTGTCCATGACGTTGTTCGCAGCCGTGCGCCTGCCGCGTGAGATCCTGTTCGGCAAAGGCCAGCGCCATGTGCTGCCTGCCGTTGCCGCCAGGTATGGACGGCGTGCGTTCGTCTGCACTGATGAGCGTTTCGCCACGACAACTGAGTTCGCCGAGATTCTTGCCGGCCTGCGCGCCGCCGCAGTGGAGACGCTGGTCTACGACCGAACCCTGCCGGACGTGCCCCGCGATAGCGTCGCTGCCTGCATAGCGGAGGCGATGGACTACAAGCCGGACATGGTCATCGGGATCGGCGGCGGCAGCTGCCTCGACATGGCAAAATGCGCCGCGCTTTTGCTCAGCCACGGCGGCAGGCTTCAGGACTACTATGGCGAGTTCAAGGTACCAGGCCCCACCCTTCCCGTGATCGCCGTGCCGACGACGGCTGGGACCGGTTCTGAGGTGACCCCCGTCGCCGTGATATCCGATCCGGAGCGAACGCTGAAAGTCGGCATCTCGAGTCCTCATCTCATCGCTGCTGTGGCGCTTTGCGATCCGGATCTCACAGCCACATGTCCACCTTCCCTAACGGCGATCGCCGGTGCCGACGCACTGACGCATGCAATCGAGGCCTTCACGGCGGCCAAGCGCGGCGCTGATCCGAATTTGCCGCAACAGCATGTCTTCGTCGGCAAGAGCGCCCTGACCGACCATTTCGCCCTTCTGGCCATCAGATTGCTGGGCCGCAGTCTGGAAAGGGCATATCGCGACGGATCGGACGAAGATGCGCGCGCCGAGGTCATGATGGGAGCGCTGGCAGCAGGTTGCGCCTTCGGCACAGCTGGAACGGCTGCCGCTCATGCGGTGCAGTATCCCGTCGGCGCACTCACCCACACGCCGCATGGGCTCGGCGTCGCCACCATGATGCCTTATGTGATGACATACAATCTTGCGGCAACAGCTCCGGAGATTGCTGAAGTCGGCGCCGCACTCGGCCTGTCCGATCGGAACAGCAGCGGACCTGATGCACTGGCGCATGCCACCATAAGAGAGGTGAGCCGGCTGTTCGGTGCCATCGGCATCACGCCGACATTGGCTGAACTTGGTCTTCCGGAGGACAGGATCGACTGGACGGCCGAGCAGGCGCTCGGCATCGACCGGCTGATCAAGAACAATCCCCGCCCCTTCGACCTCACCGCGATGCGACGGCTGATCAGAGCCGCTTACGACGGCGACATGTCTGCAGCCACGATGCAACAGGAGCTGGTCCAATGAACATTTCCGCAGACATATTCGACGAGGATGAAAGTGTGTCCGACTACGCCACGTTTTCGCACGGCCTCTACATTGGTGGCCGCTGGCAGCCCTCGTCGGATCGCCGTGTGATCGAAGTGATCGACCCATCGACCGAGGCGGTGATCGCGGCGGTTCCCGACGCCACGCTCGCCGATGCTGCCCTCGCCGTCGACGCGGCTGCGGAGGCAGCGGTCGGTTGGCGCGAAACCCCGCCACGCAGGCGTTCGGAAATCCTGCGGCGTTGCTTCGAACTGATGACCGAACGGGCAGAGACGTTGGCTGCGCTGATCTCGCTGGAAAACGGCAAGGCGTTGCGCGATGCGCGCGGCGAAGTCGCCTACGCGGCGGAATTTTTTCGCTGGAACGCCGAGGAGGCGGTCCGCATCAGCGGCGAGTTCGGCCTCGCCCCCTCGGGCGCGAACCGGATCGTCGTCGACTATCAGCCCATCGGCATTTGCGTGCTCATCACGCCATGGAATTTCCCCGCCGCCATGGCGACGCGCAAGATCGCGCCGGCGCTCGCGGCAGGCTGCACGGTGATCCTGAAGCCCGCCAGCGAGACGCCGCTGACGGCCTACGCGCTTGCAGCCCTCTATGAGGAAGCAGGCGTGCCGCCTGGCGTCGTCAACGTCCTGACGACCTCAAGCTCCGGGCCGGTGACGGCCGCCATGCTTGCCGACCCAAGAGTGAGAAAACTGTCATTCACCGGCTCGACAGGCATCGGCCGCGTGCTCCTGGCCGAAGCCGCAAAACACGTCATTTCCTGTTCGATGGAACTTGGCGGCAACGCACCGTTCGTTGTGTTCGACGATGCCGACCTGGAGGCAGCGCTCGACGGTGCGATGGTTGCCAAGATGCGCAATGCCGGCGAAGCCTGCACCGCCGCCAACCGGTTTTACGTCCAGGCCGGCATCCATGATGCCTTCGCCGATGGATTGCGCAAACGCATGGCAGCCCTCCAAGTAGGCCCCGGCACAGACTCGGAAACCGAATGCGGCCCGATGATTACCAGGAAGGCCGTAGACAAGATCGATCGGCTCGTCCAGGACGCAGTTGCCCGTGGCGCCAAGGTTCTGTGCGGAGGGACGATCACCGAAGGCAAGGGCTACTTCTACCCGCCGACAGTGCTTCGCGACGTGCCCCCTGACGCCGTCATGGCCCATGAGGAGATATTCGGTCCGGTGGCTCCGCTTCTGCGCTTCGACAGCGAGGCGGAAGTGATCGCAAAGGCCAACGACACCGAATACGGTCTCGCCGCCTACATCTATACGCGCGACCTGGCCAGGGGGATGCGTGTGGCATCGAAGATCGAGTCGGGCATGATCGCCCTGAACCGCGGCCTGATGTCGGATCCTGCGGCGCCCTTTGGCGGGGTCAAGCAGAGCGGACTGGGCCGCGAAGGTGGGCAGAAGCACGGCGTTGCCGAGTTCATGGAGGCGAAGTACATCGCCGTGACCATCTGAGCAGATACAATGCAAAAAGATCCGTTCCGCATTCGTGATCACGTGGCCGAGTTCGACGCCATCGTCGCCGAGATTGTTCGCCGCAGCACACAAAGCAGGGCGAACATACCCATGGTCGCCGACGTAGCCTATGGACCTGATGCAACTGAAACCGTTGATCTGTTCTTCCCGAAAGGCAAACGCGAACGCCTGCCGGTGCACATGTTCATCCACGGTGGCTACTGGAGGATGTTCTCCAAACGCGACTATTCCTATGTCGCCGAGACCGTTACCTCTGCAGGTGCGATCGCGGTCATTGTCGACTACGCCCTCATGCCCGCCGTTAGAATGGCGGCGATCGTGGACCAGGTACGCCGCGCCAGACAGTGGATAGGCTCCCACATCGCGGACTATGGGGGCGATCCCGGCCGGCTGACCGTTAGCGGTCATTCAGCCGGAGCGCATCTGGCAACGATGCTTTTTGACGACGATAGCCGGCCATCCGGCATCAGAGCCGCACTGCTGCTTTGCGGCCTCTACGACCTGAAACCATTGCAGACCTCATTCCTTGCCAGCGAGATTGCGATCACAGACGAAGAGGTCCGCCGGTTCTCGCCAATCAGCAAAATCTGCGACCCATCGGTGGCCGTCGAAATCTCGGTCGGAGCCGACGAAACGCCCCCCTTCCACAGCCAGGCCGCAATCTATGCGGACCACCTGGAGCAACAAGGACTGGATGTTTCACGCGCGACCCTTGCAGCGGCCAACCACATGAGCAGCGTCCGCGACCTTGGCGTGGCTGGCACCGATGCCGCGTCACTGCTGGCCCGCCTCGTGGCAGCCTGAAACTGGTGAGCCATGCCAGCCATCATCCGCATGCAACTAGATATGTTCGCGAAGGGTGTCGGCGATCATGACATCGATACTCTGCGCCGACACTCCGAGGATTGCCTTGGAATCGGAGGAATCGACTAGCAGCGGACTTTCGAAGAGGTAGCTCATTTCCACGAGTTCGTGCATCCCCAACGCGTCCATCTGGGCATGCGAGTAGGTGCTGACTTCGGGAAGTTTTTTTCCCAGCATCGCCGAGGTCTTCCGCATGATGTCCCGGGGCGAAGCATGCTGGGACGGAACGTGAAATGCACGGCCCCATTCTCCAGCATAGGATGAGGCAGCCACGAGTGTTCTGGCCACGTCCTTCGTGAAGGTCCATGCATGATCCGCATCAAGATTGCCCAGGAACGTTACGGGTTTCGCCTCCAGTAGAGAGGGCAATGCCAAGATCGAGAAGTAGGTGACAGCGCCGTATCCAAGGTAATCGCTGGAACGAACCTCAATGGCGGGAACACCGGCGCCAAGGGCTCGCTGCCACATTATGGTTCGCACGGTGCCCTTGCGCGAGGTGGGATCAAGCGGCAGATCGGGGCGAAGCTGGCCCTTGGCATTTGCGCCGTATCCATAGAGATTTCCCAGAACGATCAGTTTTGCGCTGACCATCTCGGCTGCGCGCGTGACCCCATCCATGATCGGGAAAAAATCAGTTGGCCAACGGTCATAGGCAGCCATGGCGCACATGAAAATGGCGTCCGCGCCCCGGCTAATCCGCGCGAGCGCGTCGGCGTCCGTGGCATCTGCCTGGACCGCGCGCGCGTGCTTCAGATCAATGGAGCCGACACCGCGGCTTGTGAGAACAACGTCATGTCCGGCTTCTCCAAGCAGGCGAGCGGTTTCGAGCCCCACCGGACCGGCGCCCACAACAACATAGGTACTCATGTCAAATCCCTTCGAACATTGCGATACCGTCAACGTTAGCGAGGCAACGCATTGAAAATCGCGCGGCATTCGCCAAATGTTCAGCATGTTTCGCCAATCGTTGAGGCCGCCCATGCATCCGCAGTTTGCTTCGTCTGCGGCCAACGCCGTTACCATCGCGGCATTGCAGGTTGAGGCCGGCAGCTTCCAATTGCCCCAAGCCCATCGGCACCGCGTCTTCGTCCACGCAAGCGCAGCGACGCGTTCCTATTGCAGCCAGGTTGGGAGGTTTTTCGTACGGCGCGCCGGCGATATCGATCTCGTGCCCGCGGGAGAGGAAGGAGGATTTGAAGCCGAGACGCGGTTCAACACCATTGAACTCAGCCTCTCACCAGCCTTGATGGAGAACGTCGCAGCGGAACTGGGTTCGGGGAACCTTCGACGGCTTGAGACGCGTCACCTTCTCCGTGACGAACGGATTGAGTATCTCGCGCGCGCGCTCGAGAACGATTTCCGCTCAGGCAGACCGAGCGGATCGCTGTTCGCGGACAGCATCGGCGTTGCGCTGGCGGTTCGCCTGCTGGATCTTGATGAAAAGGAGACCGAGCGAGCGAGCCGTTTGTCCGAGATCCAACTAAAGCGTGTAGTCGACTTCATCGAAGCGCAAATCCAAACCCCGCTGTCCCTGGAAACATTGAGCAGGGTCGCTGGGGTCAGCAATTCACACCTGAGAACCTGGTTCAAAGCTGCGACGGGACTGACCGTTCATCGCTATGTGCTTCGTCGCCGGGTCGAAAGGGCGCGTTTGTTGCTGTTGGCAAGCGACTTGAGCATCAGCGAGGTGGCGCATCTGACGGGCTTCGCTCACCAATCCCACCTTTCCCATTGGATGCGGCGCGAGATCGGCGAAACGCCTCGCGGCATCAAGCGGTCGCGTTCCGTCGCCTGACGCGTCAGGGTCCTGAGCCTAGTAACCGTAGTAAAGCCCCAGGCCCCGCTGCAGGGCCGACGCCAGATGCGCCTGCATCGCCGCCGCTGCTGCCTCCGGGTCGCGTGCCTTGCATGCCAGGATGACCTGCATGTGCTCGCAGGCATTGCAGCACGAGTGTCACGGTGACTTTTCTGTCCAGCCGGATCAGCCGAACGTAGTTGTGCAGCCGTTTGTAAGAACTCTCGATCAATGGATTGCCTGGTCCGGCGCGGCGAAACCGTCTAAGCCCCGAAACCCCTCGAAGCGTGCATCACCCCACCGGCGGCTGCATCTCGCCGGTGTAGAATTGTCGCGTCATCTCGGCGCCGGCACGCGCCTTTGCGAGATCCTCACCGGCCGCAATGTCGGCTTCGCCCCAGCCGATGCTGGAGATCCGCACAAAATCCTTGCCCTCCGCCGTGGTCGGCCACACTGCACCTTCCGCGGGGTCGATCGCCGTGGTGGGATCGGCGATGTGCCGTGCCAACCCCATGAAGCCGAGTTCCCAGCCAACGCCGACCGCGCCCGGTCCGAAGGGCGGAAGGTTCGGATCTATGATCGCAACGTGCTCCAGCTCAAGCCGAGTGCCCTGGGCGTCCCGCGTCAGCGTGACGGTGACCCACGTGACGTTGCTGCCAAACTCCCAGGTCGCGCCGATCCGCTCTTGCGGCCGGCACTCCGTAATCGTGCCGCCAGCATTGCCCTGGAACTGGTAGCGGCCACCAAGTCTGAGATCGCCACTCACCGGCAGGAACCATCGTTCCATTCGCTCCTTGCTGGTCAGCGCATCCCAGAGGTCGGCTGCAGAGGTGTCGTAGACGCAGGAGGCGACCACCGCTTTGGCGGGCTTGCCGTCGCGCTCGAGATTGCGGACGATGCGGGTCATGGCGTTGATGTGGGCGCTGAGGTCGAATGTCATGGTGGAGCTCCATCGCTGAACTGTGGTGTCGGTGATTTGGGAAGGTAGGCCTTGAGGGCGACAGGCTGGTTCGCGTCGGGGCGGGCAGTGGCCTACACGGGCGCCTACCTTGGGCCCGGCGGTCGAACTCTTCGAGGCCTCTTGATCATGACGGCGGGCTCAATGAGCAACTCGGGCAGGTAGAGGCCAGAAGCATCGGCGGAGCTCCTCAGGCGTCCGCCAGCCGGACAAGCATCTTGCCGATGTTCTCGCCGGCAAACAGGCCGAGAAATGCGGTGGGGGCACTCTCAAGTCCGTCGAAGATGGTCTCCTTCCAAGTAACCCTGCCTTCGGAAATCCATCGGGTAACGTCCCGCTGAAAGTCCTGCCAGAGATCGAGGTGGTTCGAGGCGAGGAACCCTTGAAGCCTTATGCTTTTTTCGAGCACGGAATAGATGTTGCGGGGGCCGACTGGCTGGTTGTTGTACTGCCCGATCATCCTGCACAAGGGGAAGCGAGCAAAGTTATTGGCCGCTGCAATCGCGGCTTCCAGATGCACTCCGCCCACATTGTCAAAATAGATGTCGATGCCCTCAGGCGCGACGTCGGCCAGCGCTGCTGCCAGGTCGGGTGACTTCTTGTAGTTGACCACCGCGTTGATACCTGCGTCCAGCAGCCAGCGGGCCTTTTCGTCGGAGCCGACCGACCCAACCACGCGACACCCCTTGATCTTCGCGATCTGCGCGACAAGGGATCCGACCGCTCCAGCAGACGCCGAGACAAACACTGTCTCGCCCGGCTTGGGCTGGCCGATCCGCAACAGGCCGGCATAGGCGGCAAGGCCTGGAAAGCCGAGCGCACCGAGATAGGCCGATTTCGGCGCGGCGAGTTCGATCCTGTTGGCGGAAGCGGCATCGATCAGCGCATAGTCACGCCAGCCGCTGAAGTGGCTGACCGTGTCGCCCGCAGAAAAGGCGTCAACGCCGCTCTCGACCACAACGCCAATGGCAGCCCCATCCATCGGCTGGTTGAGCTCGAAAGGCGGAATGTAGGTCTTCCGATCCGCCATCCTGCCACGCATATAGGGATCAACCGAGATCCATTCGTTCCTGACCACGAGCTGACCCTCGGCGCGTGGGTCGAGTGGCCGTTCGACCAGTTTGAAGTTGCCGGGGCCAGGCAAACCGGAGGGACGCTTGGCTAAGTGAAATTGGCGCGAAACGATAGGCACAAAAACCTCCTCCCCCGGGCTGGCGCTCCGGGTCAAAGCATGTTACCATTAGTAAGTTACTATTGGTAATATCAGTGCATCATCTGCGCTGTCAAGCGCGGGAAAGAGCCTTGAATGAAGAAGATGCCCAGAGACGACCGGCGGGCACAGCTTCTGGAGAATGCCCATGCCATCGTGCGTGAAGAAGGGACGGATGCGCTGACGCTTGGAGCGCTTGCCGAACGAGCCCGGGTCAGCAAACCTATCGCCTACAGCCATTTCGAGACGCGCGCGGGGCTCATGATCGCACTCTACAAAGAGATCAACGACCGACAGGTGGCCGCGCTTGCGGCGGCTGTCGAACGGACGCCACCGCGCATGGAAGACGTCGCGCGCGTAGTCTCGGAAGCCTACATGGATTGCTACACGTCAGTCGGTCCCGAATGGCATGCGATCGGTGCCGCGCTAAAGGGCGATGCGCAAATGGATGCCTATCAACGAGAGATGATCGACGGACACGTCGCGTTCTACGTCGAGGTGCTGGAGCCGCTGTCACCGCTTCCTCAGGCGGATGTCCGCCGTCGCTGCGTCGGCATCATCGGCGCGGCCGAGGCGCTGTCGGCTGAGATGGTTCGCGGCGCCGCCACGAAGGAAGAGGCGGCGCAAAGTCTGGCCACCCTCATCATCAGTTGGCTGTCGGCGCCCGCGCCGTCCTTTGCGCCGGAACTGCCATGAGCGGACCACTATTCCACAAGATCGATTGCGTGATGCTCAAGGTGGCGGACCTGGATGCCGCTCTGGGGTTCTACTCCGAAGCCCTTGGGCATCCACTTCTCTGGCGATCGTCACAAGCAGCTGGGCTGGGAATGCCAGGAACGGACGCGGAGCTTGTCCTGCATACCGATCTGGGTCCCGAGGTGGATCTGCTTGTGGACAGTGTCGACGCCGCGCTGGAGCGCTTCGTCGACGCGGGCGGTGCGATTATCAAGAAGCCGTTCGACATCCCGATCGGCCGTTGCGCCGTCGTTCGTGATCCGTTTGGCAATGCACTGGTGATGCTCGACCAAACCAAGGGCACCTTCGTGACCGATGCAACCGGGCAAGTGCTGCGCGTCGAGTGAATCCTGGCGACATCAGGTCGGCGGACGTTGCGAAAACGCCGTGGATTCCTATGAATCCACAGCTGACTTGGATTGGGCCAAATCAGAACACCGGGCATCAGGACGATATTCCGCGAGACCGATCCAGGTTCGATCGTGCGACGCGCGCAACGGCCTGCCCCGAATGGAAGGATGTGCGCGCTCGACTGGTCCTTCGCCTCGAAAGAAAGCGAGCTTGTCAGACGTTGCCCAGGGCTCATCTGATGTAGAAAATGGGCATAATGGCCAGATACAGATTGGGTATCCACCACACAGGGTCAAGCTCTTGCCTGAGCGACCAAAACGAAATCGCCATCAGTCCTGAAGCATGCATCAATGTGAGGGCAACAACGACCAGGATTTTCGCCTTACCATGGTCGCCTCTCTTGGAGAGATGGACTGCGTACAGGCCCAGCAGGGCGAAGATGACGTCGATCGGAAAATAGGACCAGTTCCAGGCCACGAGAATGGGATTGGTGTAGTCGTTGTAAAACCAATCGGGCGGAAACAGGTTGATGGCCGTCAACAGCCAGTAGAGGAGAAAGAATATATCCGTTGCAGTGATCTGTCTGCGAAGGGAGCGTGGCATAGGGCTCATCGACGACACTGCCAATGTCACGGAGTCACCCGGGTCCAGGTTTCGGACTGACAAAGGAGACCTGCGAGGGCGCATCCCTTGAGTTCGAGTGTCGTCTCGCCTTCAAGCCTCAGCTTGCCGTTGTAGGTCCGGCCGTCGAGCGGATTGTAGAGCTTGCCCTCATACTTGCCATTGCTTATGTGGCCGAGTTCGCTAAGCAGCGTAAGACCAAGCAAGGGCCTTTGCTTGAGGTCGGCCTGTGGGTTGAACTTGTCTAGCCAAGCCTTGCCCGTCGCCGGATCATTGGGCTCTTTGAGCCAGACAATTTGCCCGCATACGTTGCTGCCACAGGTTTCAAAGCGTACGCGGGACGAGCCGTCTTCCGTCAGCCAGGTTCCCGAGAGAGGTTGTGCCCCGGAAGCAGTCGCTAGTAGGCTGAAGGACGCAGCGATGGCTAAGGACACAAAGCTGGACTTTGACATGATCGATCCTCATATGGACATTGTCCATATCCCTACAATCCGATATGGACAGTGTCAATATGAACAATGCACGCGGCAATTCTCACCAAGCCTATCATCATGGCGACTTACGCCGCGCGTTGATGGTTGCCGCTCTGGCGGCCCTGGATGAATCGGGTGTTGACGCCGTAACGATCCGCGAAGTCGCACGTCGTGCGGGTGTCGCGCATTCGGCGCCGGCGAACCATTTCAAGGATCGCGCGGCGCTGCTTACAGCCGTTGCAGTGCAGATTTTTGGAGACGTCCAGCAAGCGGTGGAAAAGGCCCTGGCCACCAACTCGGCGGGCCGTGATGAACGTTTGAGCGTCTTTGCCGATGCGATCGTTCGGTTCGCCCTGCGCCATCCCAATCGCTACCGACTTCTGTGGCGCAAGGATTGTCTTGATGTGACGGACATGAACTTGGACGCCGCAGGAACGGTCATTTACGAGACAGTGAAGCAAGTGCTGGGGCCCGTGGCTACGTCCCGCACGATCAGCGCAGACACACAAGTGATTGCCGCATGGTCGATGATACATGGCTATGTGAGCTTGCGGCTGGATGGCACATTGATTGACGGTACTGACGAGGCAAATGGTAAGCCTCGTGCGGCAGCGATAGTTGATGTCCTGATCAAGGGACTATGACGAACATGTCCGCGGCTCCGGAAGGCGCCGCGGCCAAACAAGGCGCGGTCGCGCTCAATCGGGCAGTTTGGCGGCCACGCATCTCACGACGTCAGGTGGCGAAAGGAGGTCAGTCGAAGAAGCCCGCATCCTCCTCACTGAGGTATTTCTTGGCAGCCTTGGCGTCGATATCGAGGCCTAGCCCCGGCGCTTCCAGCAGGTCCACCATGCTGTCCTTCACGATCTGCGACGGCAGCCCAATGACGAGGTCCTCCCACCAGGGGTCGGAGGCGCTCGGGTATTCGAAGGCGATGTAGTTGGCGGGCAAGGTGGCGCAAACATTGATCAGCGCGCCGAGACCGAGGAGACCGTTCGCGGTGCCGTGCGGCGCCATCAGGATCGAGTGCATATAGGCGTGCTCGGCGACCCATTTGAGCTCGGCGATGCCACCGATGTCGGCAGGATCCGGGCCGATGACGCGCACTGCCTGCGTCTCGATCAGTTCCTTGAAGTTGTGACGCAGGTAGATCTGCTCTCCCGTATGGATGGGGGTGGAGGTGGATGTCGTGAGTTCGCGGTAGGCCTGCGGATTGACCCACGGCACGTAGTCGCCCGTCAGCATGTCCTCGAGCCACATGAGATTGTATTTTTCCACCGCCTGCGCGAAGCGGATGGCGTCGGGCAGGAACCAGCCGGGGCCGCAATCCAACGCGAGCGAAACCTTGTCGCCGAGCACTTCTTTCATGGCGATGACGCAGTCGATCATATGCGCCATGCCGCGCTCGCTGATCTGCCCCTGGTCCATCGCGCCGTGATAGGTCGGCGGCTGCCGGACACCGTAATGGAAGTCGGGTACGCTCGTCTTCATGTTGGAGTGAAAGCTGATCCCCTGCTTCACCATGAAGAAGCTTTGCGGTTGCTCCATCATCCATTTGACATCCGCCGCATAGTCCTCGGGCCTGTCGCCGGTCCTTTTTTTGCGGATGGAGCCGTTATAGACCCGCACCTTGTCGCGGACCTTGCCGCCGAGCAATTTGTAGACCGGAACTCCTGCCGCCTTGCCGGCAATGTCCCACAAGGCATGCTCGATGGCGGAGACGGCGGCGCCATAGGGCTTGAACGAGCCGCGCTGGCGGATCTTCAGCATGCAGCGCTCGACGTCGGTTGGGTCCTCGCCGATCAGCGCGTCGCGAAAATGCAGCACCCAGGGCTTGAGATAAGGCTTGGTGTACTCAACCTCGCCGAGGCCATAAAGACCTTCGTCGGTGACGATGCGGACGATGGGATGCTTGCCGATGACGGCGCACCGTAGATCGGTGATCTTCATGCTTTCCCTTTCCTACACTGCCTCAAAACGTGAGGCGGTCAGCTCCAGGTCCGGTCCCAGGAATATTCGTCGTCCCAGTGGTCGGTCGGCTGCCAGATGCCTTTGACACCGTCCTGCAGGTGTTGGCTGATGACTTCATCGACCACGTCGTCGATGCCCAGGCCCGGCTTGTCGGGCACTGTGATGAACCCGTCCTTGACCAGCGGCTTGGGCAAGCCGGTGACGATATCGTCCCACCAGCCCACTTCCACGCTGTGATATTCGAGCGCCATGAAGTTTTCCGTGGCCACCGCGACATGCGCGGCGGCCATTGCCGCGATCGGGCTTTCCGCCATGTGAATGGCCATGGCAACGCCGTGGTCCTGTGCCGCGTCGCCGATCTTCTTCGTCTCGAGGATGCCGCCGGTGGTAAGCAAGTCCGGATGGATGACTGAGATGCCTGAGTTGAGCAGCGGCTCGAAGCCTTCCTTGAGGTAGATGTCCTCACCCGTGCAGATCGGCACCGACGTTGCCTCCTGCAAACGCCGATACTGGTCGGTGTACTGCCAGGGGATCACGTCCTCGAGCCAGGCGGGTGCGTATTTCTCGATCCGCCGGGCGAGACGGATGCCGTCCTGCAGCGAGACGTGGCCAACATGGTCGATGGCGAGCGGGATCTCGTAGCCGATCACCTCGCGGACCTCGTGGATATACTGATCGAGCAGGTCGATGCCCTTTTCGGTGAAGTGGAGGCCGGTGAAGGGATGCGGCACGTTCTGCGCGTCGTAAGCGGCATTGCGCGCCCGGCGCTCGTCCAGCGTGCCTGCTCGCCCGCGGCCGGCATGCGTGCGGAAACCGTCGAGCACGCCGGCCGGCGCCACCACCGCGCCTGGGATGTTGGAGATCTGTGCCAGCCCGAGGTCCATCTTGAGGAAGGTGAAACCGAGGTCCATCCGCGCCTTGAGCCGCTTTCCGGTCTCGGTGCCACTGGGCCTCTCAGCGTCGGTGTCGCAATAGACACGCACCGTGTCGCGGAACCGTCCTCCGAGCATCTGGTAGATCGGCACGCCATAGGCCTTGCCGGCGAGGTCCCAGAGGGCGATCTCGATTGCCGAGACACCACCACCCTGCCGCCCATGACCGCCAAATTGCTTGATGCGCCGGAACAGTCGATCGATGTCGCAAGGGTTCTCGCCAAGCAACCGTCTCTTCAGCATCAGCGCATAGGTGGCGCTGGCACCGTCGCGCACCTCGCCAAGGCCGACAATGCCCTGGTTGGTGTAGATCTTGATAAGCGCGGAGGTGAACGGCGCGCCGACGATTTCGGCGACGCGCAGGTCGGTGATGCGCAGGTCACTCGGCTTGGAATTCGTGTTCACCCGACTGAGCGCCCCGTCGGCTCCACCTGTCTTTGGCATGACTTATCCTCATTGTGGTCGGCGGGCTTTGTCGAAAGCGCGCCTTGGGCAGCACGGAGCGTGGCTAGCCCAGCTCTATCTCGTTGGCCTGCAGGTAGTCGCGGTTCATCTCAACGCCGAGACCAGGCTTCGACGTCAGCTTGAGGTTGCCGTTCGTGACGTCGAGCGGTCTGTCGATGAGGTGATCGTATTTGCCCAGGTTCCACTCCGACGTTTCGAGCTTGTAAAAGTTAGGCACGGTCATCATCACCTGCGCTCCCGCAACCACGTTGATCGGCCCGGCGGCGTCATGCGGCGAGACCGGGATGTAATAGGCCTCGCACAGGGCGGAAATCTTCTTCAGTTCGGTAATGCCGCCGGTCCAGGTAACGTCCGGCATGATGTAGTCAGCGAGCTTGTTCTCGAGCACCGGCACGAAATCCCACTTCGTGTGGCCGCGCTCGCCCCATGAGATAGCGGCACTGACTTTCTCACGCACCTGCTTGAGGGCGTTGAGGCTCTCTGGCGGGCAAGGCTCCTCAAACCAGTCGATCTGGCCGGCTTCCTCGAGGCTACGGCACAGGCGAATGGCGGTGGGAACGTCGAAGCGGCCATGCGCGTCGATCAGGATGTCGACATCGGGGCCCGCCGTTTCGCGGATCAGCGCCGTGAGTTCGGCCGCTTCGCGCTCATCCTTGCGGGTCATGCTGCCATCGAGGTAGCCGTCCCGCTGTTCGCGGGACAGACCATCGGGGGTGCGACCCTGATGGGGGAAAGGGTCGAACTTGAGCCCGGCGTGCCCGGACTCGACGATGTCTCGAATTTCGCGGACCACAGCCTCCTTGCTGGTAAATTTGGCCTGGTTGGGATGGGTGTAGAGCGCGATTTCATCGCGTACCGGTCCGCCCAGCAGTTCGTAGATCGGCTTGCCAAGGACTTTGCCGCGGATATCCCAGAGGGCGATGTCGATGGCGCTCACGCATTCGACGGCGGCGCCGCGGCTGCCCATATAGGTGAAGCTGCGGAAAATCTTGTGCCAGAGGTGCTCGATGCGCGCCGGATCCTCGCCGGTCACGGCGATGCCGATCTGCCGAAGGATCGTGCAGAGAGCGCGGTTGGCGAGCCTGGTGGTGGTTGTGATCTCTCCCCAGCCGCTCACCCCCTCATCGGTCGTCACTTCGACGAACAGGTACTCTCCCCAATATGAAGCATCGGACTTGATCAGCCACGGCCGAACGCTCGTGATTTTCATCTCTCAACTACCTTCATCTGATTGTCAGGCTAACGATGTTCCAGATTGGAAATTCTATCCGGCCCGAGCGGCGTTGCGCGCACGCATCTGTTCGAGAACATGCCGGCCGGAACCCTCGACATGGCGGGAAATGAGGTCGGCGGCCTTGTCTGCCTCTCCCGCCTTCACGAGTGCGATAAGTTCGCGATGCTCGCGAAGGATTGCGGCCCGCCTTGCGAGCGTGAAATTGAAACGCCGGCTCACGGCCCGCAGCACTTCGCGATGCTTCCACCAGAGCTCGGCGGCATGGCGGTTGTAATGCCGCTGGTACATCACGGTGTGGAAGGCGGTATCCAGCTCACTGTGCCTGAACGTGTCGGCAAAGTTGTTCTCTTCAATCAGGCCTTGGATACGTTCGAGTTCGGCAATGTCTTCGACGGTCGCCATATTCACAAACCATCGCGTCAGGGCTGGCTCGATCAGGACTCCGATCTCGTAGATATCCCGGACAAAATCCTGATCTATGGGCCGGACTCGCGCCCCGCGGTTGGCGACAAAGGTGACGAAGCCCTCCCCGCGCAACAGCTGCAGAGCCTCGCGCACGGGGTTGGTCGAGGTGCCGTGACGCCGGGCGAGTTCGGTCACCACAAGCCGCTCGTTGGCGGCGAGCCGCCCCTCGATGATGTCTTCCCTGATCAGCTCATAAAGCGAGGCTCCCTCGCTGGAGGCCCCGATGGGGTCAATCCCCGCGGGTGGCTCTGCTTTAAAATCGCTTGTATCGGCCAAGGCCGGCTCCCCAATTCAATACACACTTTAATCGATATCACGCACGGTTTCCATAAACAATGTACGATTTATCGCGTTGACAGACAATCCACGATCTGAAAACGTACAAAGTGCTCGAAGGGATACACAGAACAGGAAGACGTTCCGCGATCGAACGAGCAAAGACCGCTTGCCTCGACGCAGAGCGGCATGGGAGAGAACCTGGAGGATACCTATGACGAGGATTACACTCGGTGGTGCCGTCCTGCGCGGCACCGTCTCCACTGCTTTAGTGGTATCGCTGTCCGCGTCGGCGCTGGGTGCGCCGCCGGTCGATTTGAGCAAGTGGTCGCCGGAATATGTGCGTTCCATTGCGGGCACACAGGATTTTGATACGGCCGCCGATTGCGGCAAAGTCACCCCCCTCGACTACAAGGGGCGACTGACCTTCTGGTATCAGGGCGTGTTCGAGGGCGATCCCGACCTCCTGCGCCAGTACTACAAGGACTTCTTCGAGACCTTCCGCAAGACCTATCCAAACATCCAGCTCGAGGAACAAGCCCTCACCTACAACGACCTTCTCGACAAGTTCCGCACCGCGCTCCTGGGCAACGCCGCGCCGATGGCGGTTCGCCTGCAAATCCTGGGTGGTACCGAGTTCGCCGCAAAGGGATATCTGCAGCCGCTCAAGCCCGAGGATGTGGGGTATTCGACCGAGGATTTCTGGCCCGGCGCCATGAAGGCGGTGACCTGGGACGGAGTGACCTACGGTATTCCGACCAACAACGAGACGATGGCGTTCATCTGGAACGCCGACATCTTCAAGCGTGCCGGCCTCGATCCGGACAAGGCGCCAGCGACCTGGGATGACGTGGTCAAATATTCCAAGCAGATCCACGACAAGCTCGGCATTTCCGGTTACGGCCTCGTGGCTCGCAAGAATGCCGGCAACACGCCATACCGCTTCATGCCGCAACTGTGGGCCTATGGCGGCGGCGTCTTCGACGAAGCCACCGCAAACCCGACCTATAAGGAGGTCGAACTCAATAGCCCGCAGAGCAAGGCGGCGCTGCAAGCCTCGTACGATATGTATGTTCGCGACAAGTCGGTTCCAGTGTCGGCACTCACCAACCAGCAGGCCGATAACCAGCCGCTGTTCCTCGCCGGCCAACTCGGCATGATGGTCTCGCACCCGTCCGACTACAACGTCATGCTAGACCTGCAGAAAAAGGCGACGGGCACCGACAAGGACAAGGCGCAGACCGTCATCGACAACATGCGCTACGGCCTGATTCCGACTGGCCCAGACGGCAAGCGGGCGGTTGTATTCGGCGGCTCGAACATTCACATCCTGAAGCCCGAATATGTCGAGGGCGGCAAGGTGGACGAGCCGGCTGCAAAGGCCATCATCTGCATGTGGACGAGCCCTGAATGGTCGCTGAAGATGGCCTACGCCGGCTCGAACCCGGGCAACCTCAACGGCTTCAAGACCAAATGGATGAAGGAACGTCTGGACAGCATCAAGTTCCTCGATGTCACGACGTCGATGCTGCCATACGGCATCCCGTTTCCAGCGCTGCCGCAGTCTCCCGAGATCATGAACATCATCGTCCCGGACATGCTGCAGAATGCCCTGACCGGAGCGATGACCGTCGACCAGGCAGCGGACGACGCGGCCGAAAAGGTGAAGAGCCTGGTAGAGGGCAAGCTCTAGTTTGAACCTAACTTACGATCCGACCGGCCGCACCGACGGTGCAGCCGGTTCGTTCTAAGGAAAATAAGGGCGCGCCACAGTGACGATCGTGACCGGTAAGGCCGAGGCTCGCCGAAGATTGCAATCCGGTTGGTCCGGCGTGTTCTGGAAGATATGGGAGCATCGCGCCGACTACGCGTACGTGCTCCCGGCGATCGCCGTGATGCTCATCGTCATCGCCTATCCGATCTATTACACAATCGAGCTGTCGTTTTTTAAGACGCCGCCTGGCCTACAGCTTCGCGACAAGATCTACGTCGGCTTCGACAACTACACGAACATCCTCACCAGTCCGGTGTTCTGGAAAGTCACCTGGAACACGATGATCTGGACACTGGCATCAACTTTCATCTCCTTTGTCCTGGGGTTTGGCTCCGCGCTGGCGCTCCACCGCGACTTTATCGGCCGCGGCGTCCTGCGCGCTATCCTGATCATTCCCTGGGTTATCAGCGCGGTCGCCGCCTCCTACATCTGGAAGTGGATCTACCATTCGGACTTCGGGGTCATCGGTGCGGTGCTGGTCGGTCTCGGATTGGCCGACCGGCCGCCGAATTTCATCGACAACGTCAGCACGGTGCTGCCCTCCCTGATCGTCGTCAATATCTGGCGCGAGTTTCCGTTTGCCATGATCATGATGATGGCCGGCCTGCAGACGGTCCCCGAACAGCTGCTGAGCGCCGCAAAAGTCGACGGGGCCAGTGCCTGGCAGCGCTTCTGGCACGTTACCTTCCCGCATCTGGGCAGCGTCTCGACGGTGACCATCCTGCTGCTCGCAGTGGCCAACTTCAATTCCTTCATCATCCCCTGGATCATGACCGGCGGCGGGCCGTCCAACGCATCGCATATCTGGATCACCCACATCTATGAGCTCGCCTTCGGACGCCAGCTCTGGGGCGTGGCATCGGCCTATTCGGTGCTCCTGTTCCTCATCCTGATGACGCTGGGCTACTTCTATGTCCGAGCGCTAAGCGGCAACGAACGTAAAGAGGGGAGCGCATGAGCACGATTGCCGAGACAGCCCCTCGGAGTCAGACCCGTCGCCGCATGCGCGTCGACGGATGGCGGTGGGCCGGACGCATCTTCCTTGTGTTCATGCTGCTTTACACCGCATTGCCGATGATCTGGATGCTGCTCACCTCGATCAAGTCCGGCTTCGCGGCGATGCAATTCCCGCCGCAATGGTGGCCAGACGAGCCTACCCTCGCCAGCTACCAGAAGCTGCTCGATCCGCAGAACAGCGTCGGCCAAGACTTCCTCCGCTTCTTCTGGAACAGCCTTTTCGTGTCGACCGTCACGACGATCCTTTCGGTGATCGTGGCTGTCCCGGCGGCCTACGCCTTCTCGCGCTTCCGTTTCCCTGGCCGGAACTTCCTGTTCTTCGCTGTGCTGCTGCGCAACATGTTCCCGGCGGTGATCTTTCTCGTGCCGCTGTTCATATTGATGCGCATGCTCGGGCTGGTGAACACGCATGGCTCGCTGATCCTCACCTATCTCACTTTCGGCCTGCCGCTGGCGATCTGGCTGCTCAAGGGCTTCTACGACAACATCCCGGTGCAGCTCGAGCAGGCGGCGCGCATCGATGGGGCAACGCGGTTCCAGGCCTTCATCCTGATCGTGATGCCGCTTTCGACGCCCGGGATCATCGCCACGGCGATCTATTCCTTCATCGGCGCGTGGAACGAGTACATCTACGCCTACACCTTCCTTTCCAAGAACGAGCAGTTGACCTTGCCGGTCGGCATCCAGCGCTTCTTCTCAGAAAACACGACGGACTTTCCGGGCCTGATGGCGGCCAGCTTTATGATGAGCGTGCCCGTCGTCGTGTTGTTCCTCGTCCTGCAGCGATACTTCGTACGCGCCCTTACAGAAGGCGCGGTCAAACACTAGGGAGTTGCCGATGGCCCACGTGGTCCTCAAAGATCTCGTCAAGACCTATGGCGGCTTCAAAGCTGTCAACAACGTTTCGCTGACGGTCAACGACGGCGAGTTCGTTGCGCTCGTCGGTCCTTCAGGCTGCGGCAAGACAACCACGCTCAATCTCGTTGCGGGGCTGATCCCGATCACGTCGGGCGACATCGTCATCGGCGACCGGGTGGTCAACGACCTCGACCCCAAGGACCGGGACATCGCAATGGTGTTCCAGAACTACGCGCTCTACCCGCAGAAATCGGTCTACAAGAACCTGGCGTTCCCGCTGCAGATGCGCAAACTGCCCAGGGACGAGATCGACAAGAAGGTCAAGGACGCAGCGCGAGTGCTCGACATGACGCACTTGCTCGAGCGCAAGCCGCGCGAACTTTCCGGCGGGCAGCAGCAGCGTGTAGCTCTGGGCCGTGCCCTCGTCCGCGACCCGGCCGTGTTCCTCATGGACGAGCCGCTCTCCAACCTCGATGCCAAGCTGCGCGTGCAAATGCGGTCGGAGATCAAGCGCTTCCACCAGGACCTCAAGGCGACGATCATCTATGTGACGCACGACCAGCTCGAAGCGGTTACCATGGCCGACAAGATGGCGGTGATGAACGGCGGCTTCCTGCAGCAATACGATTCACCGGCGCAGGTCTTTGCCCATCCGATGAACATGTTCGTCGCAAGCTTCATCGGCAGCCCGGCGATGAGTCTTATTCCGCTGCAGGCATCGACAGCGAACGGCAACGCCGTGTTGACCAGCGCGGAGGGCTGGAGCCTCGAGCTCTCGCCGCGCAACGCGCGCAAAGTCGCGGGGGCAACGACCAAGAAAGTCGTGCTCGGCGCACGTCACTCGACGATCAAGCTCCACAAGAGTGCAGTGCCAGGCAGCGTCCCGGCAAAGGCCTACACGGTGGAGCCGACCGGCGACGTCACCTTCGTTCAGGCGTTCCTGTCCGGCGCGATCGTCAATGTCAGCGTGCCGCCGACCATTGCCGTCGCGCCCGATGAGCAGATCTGGCTCGAGTTCGACCAGGAGCGCATGCATCTGTTCGACGGCGAAACTGAAATGGCCCTCAAGGCCGATTGAGACCGGGCGGATGCTTGTGGGACGTGGGCTTGGATGACTACGAAGCTTAAGATTACTGCGATCAAGCCCTATCCGGTGTGGGTTGGAACGCGCAACCAGATGCTCGTCAAGGTCGAGACCGATCACGGCATTTTCGGCTGGGGCGAGAGCGGCTTGAGCGGTCGCGAGAGGGCCGTGGCCGGCGCGGTCGAGCACTATCGCGAGTTTCTCATCGGCCGCGATCCCATGCAGATCGGGCGGATCTGGCAGGAAGTCTATCGCAGCCAGTACTTCGAAGGCGGGCGCGTTCTGCAGGCGGCGATTTCCGCCATCGACATCGCCCTTCACGACATCAAGGGCAAGGCGCTTGGAGTGCCGGTCTACGAACTGCTCGGCGGCAAGCAGCGTGACCGCATCCCCACCTTCGCCTCGACCGGAGACGAGGCCGAGGGCGATGTTGCCATCGAACGAGCCCGCGAACTGCGCGCACAAGGGTGGCAGGCGATCCGCTTCTTCCCCGTCGGGCAAAGTAGCAGGGACATCTTCGAGCCTCGCGAGTCGATCGGCGTTACCGCGACCATGCTGAACAAGGCGCGCGAGGCGCTGGGCGACGACGTCGTCCTCGGCATCGACTATCACCATCGGCTGTCGGTGGCCGAGGCGGCGAGCTTCTGCAACAAGCTCGGCCGTGGCGTGCTTGATTTCCTCGAGGAGCCGATACGTGACGAGACACCGGAGGCCTACGAATCCTTGCGGACGATGACTGACATCCCCTTTGCCATCGGCGAGGAATTTGCCAGCAAGTGGCAGTTCCTGCCCTACATCGAGCGCGGCATCCATCAGTTCAACCGGCTCGATATTTGCAATGTCGGCGGGTTCACCGAGGCGATGAAAGTCGCTGGCTGGAGCGAGGCGCACTATGTGGACCTGATGCCGCACAATCCCCTTGGCCCAGTGTGCACGGCCGCGACCGTGCATCTCGCCGCCGCGGTACCCAACTTCGCATGGCTTGAGACCCGGGCGCCCGAAAGAAAGCTGGGCTTCAACAATTCCGACTTCTTCCCTGTGCAACCACAGCTCGACGGACCCGACTATCCAGTCAGCGACCTGCCGGGGCTCGGCGTCGAGGTCAACGAAGAGGCAGTCCAGGCGGAGAGCTTTCGTTTTTGGGAAGCGCCTCACCTTAAGCGCCGCGACGGTTCTGTTACGAACTGGTAGTTCCATCCACCGGAGTCTAAAATGACGCATACCCCCGACATTACGCGGCCGCCTAAAGACCTGATCGACGCGCTAAGGGAAATCGGCGCCGCGACGGTTGCCGGCACGCTTGGCCACATGGGTTTCCGCAATCCGCACATGGTTGGTCCCGTGCCGCAGAACCGCGGAAAGTCGATCGTCGGGCCGGCGCTGACGCTGCAGTTCCTGCCGCAACGGCCGGACCTCTTCAACGAGGGAGAATATGCCGATCCGGAAACGCAACTGCACCGGCACGTGCTCTATCACGCGCAGGAGGGCGACGTGGTCGTGGTCGACGCGCGTGGCGACATGAGCTCTGGCGTCTTCGGCGATATGATGTCGACGTATTTCAAGGGCAGAGGCGGCGCGGGTATCGTCATCGATGGATGCATGCGCGACCGGCCCAATGTAGAAAAGCTCGATCTGCCGCTATGGCTGCGCGGCTGGACGCCAAATTATCATGTGCAGACCAGCATCTATCCCAATGCCGTCAACGTTCCGATTGCCTGTGGCGGCGTCACGGTGATCCCCGGCGACATCATCGTCGCCGACGACGACGGGGTGGTGGTGCTTCCCGTGGCAATGGCCGCAAAAGTGATCGATGAATCGCAGAAGCATCACGATTGGGAGGAGTTCTCACGAGCGAAGCTCATGGAAGGCGGGTCCTTGCAACGATATTATCCTCTGCATGACGATGCCCGCGGAGAGTACGAGGCGTGGCGCAAAGCCAACTCCAGATCTTGATAAACGGGACGTTGGTCGCGTCTTTCCATACGTGACAACGCATCAAACTACCTCTGAAGGCGCCTGCGCCTAAGTTTGATCGCGAGCACTGTTACGACGGAATTTTCGAACGGCACGTTCGGGCGAAGTGGTCGAGATCTCCACTGGTGGAAGAGACAGGCGGGGCTCGGCTTTTATCCGAGACTGACCACAACCTTGCCGAACGGCCCGCGCCGCTGGTGCGCGAACGCCTCGTGGACATCCTCGAACGGGTAAACGGCATCGATCACCGGTCTGACGCCCAGCGCCTCGATTGCCACGTTCATGCGCTCGAACTGCCGCCGGGAGCCCGTGGCGATGCCTTGAAGTGTAATGCGGTTGCGTGTGAGCACCGGCGTCGGCACGGACAACTCGGTACCCGCAAGCTGACCGATGAGGGACACCCGCCCGCCCGCTGCCACCGTCTCGATCGATTGCCGCAGATTGGCGTCGCCGATCAGTTCCAGCACATGGTCCACCCCGCGCCCGCTCGTGAGAGCCCGCACCTCTGCGGTCCAGTCGGGGTTGGTGCTGGTGTCGACGCAGAGCTTTGCCCCTAGCATCCGGGCGCGTTCGAGCTTCTCGGCGTGGCGCGATAGCAGGATAGGCACCTGCCCGAAGGCCAGCGCGAATTGCAACGCAAATAGTGCCACGCCGCCGGTTCCTTCGATGAGCACGGTCGTACCCGGTCGCGACCGGCCGAACTCGACCAACGCCGACCAGGCGGTAAGCGCCGCGATCGGCAACGTCGCGGCTTCCTGGTCGCTGAGTGAAACCGGCGCCAGCACCGCGGCGTCCTCGCCCAACACAACTTCGCGCGCCAGCACGCCCGGCAGCGACACCCCCAGCGTCTGCTTGTGCAACACCGTCGGCGCATCGCCGTCGGGCCAATCTGCAATGACCTGACCCAATACACGGTCGCCGACGCGGAAACGCGTCACTTCGGGCCCGATCGCGACCACTTCGCCCACTGCGTCCGACACCGGTACGAAAGGCAGCGACATCGCCGGCAGCTTGCCATCGATCAACAGCAGGTCCTTGAAGTTGAGCGCCACCGCACGCACCGCGACCAACAGCGCGCGCCGGCCGACCGACGGCAACGGCACCGTCTTGCGCACCAGCTTGTCGAGCCCGAACCCGGTCATGTACCAGGCTTCAGTCATGTCGCCCATCTCGCATCTCCAACCTTGTTCGGGCTGTATTACCATTGCGCACTAAGCTACAATGATGCGAATTCGTCGGAAGATCGTTGCTGAAAGCTCTACAATGGGTCTGGTACCTGGCAGCCTTGACGGTGCCCTCGCCTTCGTCCAAGTGGTCGATGCGGGCAGCTTTACCGCCGCGGCGGCGCGGTTACGCCTGACCAAATCGGCCGTCGGTCGCAAGGTACTGCAACTCGAGCAGCGGCTGGGCGCGCGCCTGCTCAACCGCACAACTCGCCGCTTGAGCCTGACGGCCGATGGCGAAATCTACTACGAGGCATGTCGGCGCGCATTTGCTGGGCTCGGCGAGGCACAGGACCTCATTGCCGCCGGACGACAGGTGCCGGCGGGCGTCGTGCGGCTCACTCTGCCGCTCGCCTTTGGCCGCCGCTGGGTGGCGCCGGTGCTGTTCGGGCTAGCCAAGGTCCATCCGGCGCTCCGGCTCGAGATCGGCTTCGATGACCGCCGCACCGACCTCGTCGACGACGGCATCGACCTCGCAGTACGGGTCGGCCCTATCGAGGACAATGCCTCACTGACCGCTCGACGGCTGGGCACGCAGCGCTCGCTGTTGTGCGCCAGTCCGGCCTACTTGGCCACGGCTGGAACGCCTGCCGATATCCCGGGGCTGAGGCAGCATGCGCTGCTGGTCTACGGCCGGCGCGATTTCACCAACCCATGGCCACTGCCCGATGGCGTTACTGGAACCATGCTTTACCAGCCGCAACCCAAGCTAATGATCGGCGACGGCGATGCGCTGCTGCAAGCGGCGGTCGCCGGCTGCGGCATTGCCTTCCTGCCCGACTGGCTCGCGGGCGACAGCCTGCGTCTCGGCGAGTTGGTGCCGGTGCTGATGAGCTCGTCTGTGGAGACAGCGCCGATCCACCTGCTGTGGAGCGCCGGCCGCGTCGTGCCGCCGCGTATGCGGGTGATCATCGACACGTTGGTTGCCCACGCTGCTTTGCTGAAGGAAGGGATACGAACCGTCGCCACGCCTTCCATGCCGGGGTCTTGAGGCGCCGCCAGCGAAAAATGAGAACGCCCGTCACCGTGAGGCAGCGGCCCCCCTGGGACGCCAAATTGGCGACACCAATGAAGCGGCGGCGCTAGGCGTGGCGACAGTCTCCCGGCTCCCAAAATGGCGTGCTGGCAGCGGGCGGTCGGCGCTTTGCTCCTGGTCCGATTCACAACCCACTTCAATAATTCCGACCAGTGCGCGAACAAATTCGACCATATCGTTTGCCGTGATTGCTGCCTTGTCGGGACTTTGCCCAACGTTCTCGGCAGCTTCGCAACATGAGCGGCGAATGAGATCGTAGTGTAAATCCCTTTCATCCTCCGGCAACGCGGCCAATTTCATTGCCCTGCGATGAATCAATCGCAGCAATTGTTCGAGAGCTGTTCCGACACTCATGCGTTTGCTCCGCATTGGTCGAGCGTCCCGCGGCTCCAAGGGCGCGCGTTGGAACGTCGATGAGGAGGGTGTTCCCCGTCCCCATGGAGGAAAGGTTGCATCACAGCCGTTAATATATCGTTGCTGGCTAATATAAGACGCTCGTTCCATCGACCCGCGTGGGGCGGAGACTGATCTTGTTGATGAAGGTAACGTTGCAAAATCCGGGCCCGTCCAAACGCAACAACTGTGGTACACGCGGCTCTCCAAGCGAACTCGGCCCTGCAACGTGAGAATCCCATGCGAACAGTGTTGCGCACCCTCTTCCTCGGCCTCGCCGCGGCCAGTCTGTCGCCCGCCTGGGCCGCCGCCGGCGATTGCGGCGATGTTGTCGCCCTGGTGCAGCAGGCCTATCCCAAGGCCAAGAGGAGCGTCGACGGCGCTTCGCTGACACTCGAACCCCATATCAGCATCCCCCTGATGCTCACGGACTACGAAACCCCAGTTGGCCTGGTCTGCAAGATCTGGCCTGCGCATGATGACCTGCTTCTGGTCGCAGTGCCGCTGATGGACAGCGTTGAAGCCAGCGAAGACAGGCATGTTGGCGATATTGAGCTTCTGGTCGTCGACAGGAAGAGCCTGGGCGTGCGCCAGCGCCTGCTCCAGCCCGGCCTGATGACCGATGACGCCATCGCCATTCGCAACGTCGAATTCGATACCGGTCGCTATCGGTTGGCACCCGATGTCTCCGCCTTTGGCTTGCGTATCGAACTGGCAACCCATTCGCAGGTCACTCCTTTCGACGAAACCGGCCTGCGACTCTATGCCGTTGCCGGCGACACCCTGCGCTTGGTGCTCGGCGGCCTAGCCGTGGCCGGCCATGGCGGCGAAGGCGACGCGAGTTGCGCCGGATCCTTTCATTCCAGCCAGGTCAGCCTGGCGATGAGCGCGGCGAGCCACCACGGCTATCACGACATCACAGCGATCGAGCAGGCGGATACCGACGAACCCTTGCCCGACAAGTACGGCGAGTGCCAGTCTCATCCAGGCAAGTCCGTGAAGCGGACCTACCGGCTACGCTACGACGGCACCCACTATCCGGTTCCGGCGGCGCTCAAGGCAATGGAGCCGTGAGAAAGCCGCTCGCGTCGAGAAGGCCTGCTTGCACGCGGAGGGCCGCCGCGCGATAGATGTGTTGGTTTGGGAGGATACATGCGGAAAATCTTGGCATCGGCATTGCTGCTGGCGGTTGCGTCGTTAGCTCACCCCGCCCTGGCGCTGGACAGCAGCGGCACACCCGTCGTCGTGACGCCGCTGGCATCGCGCACGACGACCGCTTCCGGCCAGCCGATCACGCTGCCGCAGAAGAACGTGCAGGTTCTGGTGTCGACCTATGACATCGCACCGGGTGCGACCTTGCCGGTCCATAGACACCCCTTCCCGCGCTACGCCTATGTTCAGGCCGGGACACTGAAGGTCACCAATGTCGAGACCGGCAACAGCAACACCTACAAGACCGGAGATTTCATCATCGAGATGATCGGCCAATGGCACCAGGCCACCAACATCGGCGATGGTCCGGTCAAGCTGCTGGTGATCGACCAGGTCGAGGAAGGCGCCAAGAACACGGAGTTGCGCCAGTAGCGGCCAAGGCCGACGCGCCTTTGCTACAAGGTTAGCCCCAGGCGCCGACCATCTGCCGTGTCGTGGCGTTCAGCCGGTTGAAGGCATTGGCCAGGGCGATCTGGATGACCAGGGCGGCGAGCGCCTTTTCATCGTAATGCCGGGCGGCCTCGTCCCAGACGTCGTCCGGCACCGCGTCGGGCCGGTCGGCGAGCCGTGTGCCGGCCTCGGCCAGCGCCAAGGCCGCGCGCTCGGCATCGGTGAAGTACGGCGTCTCCCGCCATGCCGCGAGGGCAAAGATGCGCTCGTCCTTTTCGCCGGCCTTCTTCAACTCGCGCGCATGCATGTCGACGCAGAGGCTGCAGGCGTTGATCTGACTGGCGCGCAGATGGATGAGCTTGCGCGTCACATAGGGCAATTCGGCCGCTTCGGTCGACTTGTACAACGCCAGCAGCGCCTGCAGGGAGCCTGGAATGAGGATCACCGGATTCTTGATCCTTGCTTGCATGGTCTTTCTCCTTTTTGAAGGGTTTCGTCAGGGCGTGTCTCGGGCCCGGATGCCGCGCATCCAGGCTTTCTGAGTTCGGATAGTGAGATTAATAACCGTCCGGTTATGATTATTCCATAACTCAACGGTTATTTGACTGTCAAGCGCGGAGTTTGCCGTCTGGCCCAAATGGCCACGCGCTGTTCACGCTTTCGCGCCAACCGGCCCGATGCTAGGGCTTGCGGCGACATCATCGATTGGATTGCCCCTTGACCAAAGAAACTCGCCTGCCGCTGATCGAAATCTGCGTCGAAGGCATTGATGGCCTGCTGGCCGCGCAGGCGGCCGGCGCCGATCGGGTCGAACTGTGCGCCAGCCTTATTGAAGGCGGCATCACGCCGAGCCTCGGCACGGTGCGCGCCGCCCTCCACCAGGCGACCGTGCCGTTCCATGTCATGGTGCGGCCACGCGGCGGCGATTTTCTCTACAGCAAAACCGAGTACGCCTCGATGCTCGCCGATGTCGCAGCGCTGCGCGAGCTCGGCGTGCCCGGCGTGGTGTTTGGCTGCCTGAACGCCGATGGCACCATCGACGAGGCGCGCATGGGTGAATTGACGCAAGCCGCCGGCTCCTTGAACGTCACCTGCCACCGTGCCTTCGACATGACCCGCGACCCCGCCGAGGCGCTCGAAGCTCTGATCCGCAGCAAGGTTGGCCGCGTGCTCACCAGCGGCCAGCGCGACACGGCGGTCGAGGGCATGTCGCTGTTGGCGGATCTGGTTCGACAGGCCGGGGACCGCATCGTCATCCTCGGCTGTGGCGGGCTTGACCTCGGCAACATCGCCGAAGTGCGCAGAAGGACCGGGTTGTCAGAAATGCATTTCGCCGCCCTCAAGGATGTGCCGAGCGCCATGGATTACCGCAACCCGCATGTCGGCATGGGCGGCTCCGACCTCGACCGCGAATACCGCAACACCTTGACCGACACGAATCTCGTGGCGGCCACTATTGCGGCTGCCAAGGCATGAGCGTAACCGCTACCCCGATCAGCCTCGTATCGGCCGAAGACGAAGCGGCGATCCTCGCGCTCAACAACGAGCACGCAGCCGAACTATCATGGCTGGAGCCCGAACGGCTGTCTTTCCTGCTCGGCGAGGCGTTTTACACGCGGCGTATTGGCGATCTCGAAGCCTTCATCATGACCTTCGACCAGGACGCACGCTACGACAGCCCGAATTTCGTCTGGTTCCGCGAACGCTACCCCCGCTTCGTTTATGTCGACCGTGTCGTCGTGGCGGCGCAAGCGCGTGGCCGCGGCCATGCGCGCCGGCTCTATCAGGATCTGTTCGGCCAAGTTGAGCGCGCCGGCCACACGCTGGTCACCTGCGAGGTCAACACCGACCCGCCGAACCCCGCCTCGGATGCCTTCCACGCCGCGCTTGGCTTCGCGGAAGCGGGCGACGCCGTCATCCACGGCGGCAAGAAGGCGGTGCGCTACTACATCAGACGGATTTCCGACTGATACATCAGGCGAATCTCCGCCTGATCCCGCTGGCGCTGGCCACGCAAAGAAGCCGCAGCTAATATCAATGTTTCCGCCAACCGGAGGAAACGCGATGCCGAGCAACGTCTTCCGCTTCGACGAAAGCTGGCACATCCCCGAGGGCACGCCGCAGGAAGTCTGGGAGGTGCTCTCGGATGCCGAATTGCTGCCGCTGTGGTGGGGCGACGTCTACAAAGAGGTGGTTCCGCTCGACAGGAAGGGCAAGGCGACCATCGGTTCGCGCGCAAGGGCACGGGCTCGCGGCGCCCTGCCCTACGAGCTGAACTTCATCATCGAGGCCGCCGAACTCGAACCCGGCAGGCTGGTGGTGGTGAAAACCCTTGGCGATTTCGACGGGCTGTGGCGGGCGGAATTGTCGCCGTCCGGCACCGGCACCCATGTGCAATTGACCTGGCAGGTCACAGTGCTGCGGCCGATCCTCAAATTTCTCGCACCGCTGCTGCGGCAGGCCTTCGCCTGGAACGATCGCTGGACGACGCCGCGCGGCGAAGCCGGCCTCAAGCGGTATCTGACGGACAAGAAGCGTCGGTCGGCTTAGCGCCAACAGCGCCACGGCATTACCAGTTGCGGTTGAGCCATTCGCGTGCCGGTCGCTCGATGACGTAGTAGCTGCAGAGCGCGCAGACAAAGACCCCGGCCAGCATCGGGATCGGGGCGCTGCCTTGCTCATAGACGAATTTGTAGAACGGCTGCTGCCACAGATAGAGCGAGTAGGACCACAGCCCAAGCGTCGCCATCGGCCAGGAGGACAGCAATCCGGTCAGATAGCGCGGGCTGAAATCGAGTGCGTTGACGGCCAGCGCCAGCAGCGGCACCGCGAAGAGATAGTGGATCGGTGTCGGCACCGGATCGAGGAACAACAGAACGGCGCAGATCGAGGCCGCCAGCGCCACATGCTTGCCGCGGAACACCGCCGGCAGCCGGCCGTCGGCCTTGAGCAGGCAGATCGAGGCCGACAGCAGGATCGACGCGATATGCACATCGGTGCGCCAGTAGGTGGTTTCGTAGTCCATCCCGAACACCCAGTACGAAACCGCGCCGTTGGCCATAGCAAGCAAGGCGAGCGCCAGGAGCAGCACGACGACGCGAGAGCGGCTTGAGACGACGACGCTGATCAGCGCCAGGATGATATAGGCATGCTCCTCGATGCAGAGCGACCAGATATGGTCGAGCGCCCCCGCCCGCGTAACGAGAATGCCGGCATAATTGTAGGTGAATGTCAGCGCCGTCAGAGCCGCCTTCCATTTGAAGGCGATGAAGGTACCGGAGAGCGCAATCATCGCGACGATCACGAAGACCAGAAGCGCCGGATAAATGCGGGAGAAGCGGCGCTTGAAGAATTTCTTCAGCGGGTAGCGCTCGATGAACAGGATCTCGCCCATCAGCCGGCCACTGAGCACGAAGAAGAATTCGACGCCCAGCACGCCCAGATTGATTCCGGGAACGGGAAAGAAATGGCCGATCAGCACCAGGGCGATCGACAGGCCGCGCCAGCCATCGAGATAGGCCAGTCTTGTCCTGGCCGCTCTCTCGGCGGTCGATCGGGGCAGAACCATGCTGGTCGCGGAAATTTCGGACATGCCGATCCCTTCGCATTGGACATGCGAAAGGGCATGGCGGTACACGCTCCAAACCCCGTTCGCATTCCCGCCCGACCACATATTGCAGTGCGAGATAAATTTGTGCAAGTGCGAGATTGCCGCCGAAGCAGGTACAGGGAAAGTATGTGCCGGAATTGCTTCAAGCAAAAATGGTGGCAGGGAATTCCCTCAGGGACTGGACCGTTTGCGGTCGCCGCACGCGAAAAAGGGGCCGCTGTGGCCCCTTTTCTTGTCCGCGACTGATGGTGTCAGGCGGTGGCGGCCGCCACCGCGCGCTTGGCCATCACCGCGATCAGATTGGCGCGGTAATCGGCCGAGGCGTGGATGTCTGTCATCAAATTCTTCGCCGGTATCTTCACGCCATCGAGCGCCGCGGCCGCGAAATTCTTGGCCAGTGCTGCCTCGATCTCCTTCGAGCGGAAGACGCCGTCATCGCCGGCGCCGGTGACGGCGACGCTGACGCCATCCTTGCCCTTGGCCACGAACACGCCGACGATCGCATAGCGCGATGCCGGGTTGCGGAATTTTTCGTAGGCCGCCTTGGCCGGCGCGGTGAAGCTTACCGCGGTGACGATCTCGCCGTCCTTCAACGACGTCTCGAACAGACCCTTGAAGAACTTGTCGGCTGATATCTCGCGCTTGTTGGTGACGATGGTGGCGCCCAGCGCCAGCAGCGCCGCCGGATAGTCGGCCGCCGGATCGTTGTTGGCGATCGAGCCGCCGATCGTCCCCCGGTGGCGCACCGCCGGATCGCCGATCAGCGACGCCAGATGGGCAAGCGCCGGGCAGGCCTTCTTCAGCTTCTCGTCATTGGCAACGTCAAAATGCGTGGTGGCGGCACCGATGGTGACCGTCTTGCCCGACACCTTGACGCCCTGCAGCTCCTTGATCTTCGACAGGTCGACAAGGTCGGAGGGCGCGGCAAGCCGCGTCTTCATCGCCGGGATCAGCGTCATGCCGCCCGAAAGCAGCTTGGCATCGCCCGTCTTGATCAGCTTGGCGGCGTCTGCGACCGAGGCGGCGCGGTGATAATTGACCGAATACATTGCTTCCTCCTCAGTGTTTCGTCGTCGCGCGGATCGCTGCCCACACGGTGGACGGCGATGCCGGCATGGCAAGATCGTTGCTGCCGATGGCGTCGGTGATGGCGTTGATCACCGCCGGCGGCGAGCCGATGGCGCCGGCCTCGCCGCAGCCCTTGATGCCGAGCGGATTGCCTGGGCATGGCGTGTTCGAGGTCGAGACCTTGAACGACGGCAGGTCGCCGGCGCGCGGCATGGTGTAGTCCATGTAGCTCGCGGTCAGCAGCTGGCCGCTGTTGTCATAGTGGGCGCCTTCGAGCAGTGCCTGGCCGATGCCTTGCGCCAGTCCGCCATGCACCTGGCCCTCGACGATCATCGGGTTGATGATGTTGCCGAAATCATCGGCGGCGACGAACTGGATGATCTCGGTCATGCCGGTCTCCGGGTCGACCTCGACCTCGCAGATGTAGCAGCCGGCCGGGAAGGTGAAGTTCGACGGATCATAGAAGGCCGTCTCCTTCAAACCGGGCTCCATGCCGCCCGGCAGATTGTGGGCGGTGTAGGCGGCGAGCGCCATCTGGAACCATGGCACGTTCTTGTCGGTGCCGGCGACCTTCAGCGCGCCGTTCTCGATGACAATGTCGCCCTCGTCCGCCTCGAGCAAATGGGCGGCGATCTTCTTGGCCTTGGCCTCGACCTTGTCGAGCGCCTTGACGATGGCCGACATGCCGACCGCGCCGGAGCGCGAGCCATAGGTGCCCATGCCCATCTGCACCTTGTCGGTGTCGCCATGGACGATGGAAACGGAATCGAGCGGCACGCCGAAGCGCTCGTTTACCAGTTGCGCGAAGGTCGTCTCATGGCCCTGGCCGTGGCTGTGCGAGCCGGTCAGCACCTCGATCGTGCCGACGGCATTGACGCGCACTTCCGCCGATTCCCACAAGCCGACGCCGGCGCCAAGACTGCCCACGGCCGCCGACGGCGCGATGCCGCAGGCCTCAATGTAGCAGCTCATGCCGATGCCGCGCAGCAGCCCCTTCTTGGCGGCGGCAGCCTTGCGCTTGGCAAAGCCGGCATAGTCCGACGCCTTCATCGCCGCGTCGAGCGAAGCGGCATAGTCGCCGGCGTCGTAGCACATGATGACCGGCGTCTGGTGCGGGAACGAGGTGATGAAGTTCTTGCGGCGCAACTCGGCAGGTGAGACGCCGAACTGGCGCGCGGCGGTCTCCATCATGCGTTCCATGACGAAGGTTGCTTCCGGCCGCCCTGCCCCGCGATAGGCATCCACGGGTGCGGTGTTGGTGTAGATCGCCTTCACATTGGCGTGGATGGCCGGGATGTTGTACTGGCCCGACAGCAGCGTCGCATAGAGGTAGGTCGGCGTCGCCGACGAGAACAGCGACATGTAGGCGCCGAGATTGGCCTTGGTTTCGACCTTCAGGCCGAGGATCTTGTGATCGTTGTCGAAAGCCATTTCGGCATGGGTGTGATGGTCACGGCCATGTGCGTCGGTGAGAAAACTCTCGGTGCGGTCGGCCACCCATTTGACCGGCACCCCGGTCTTCTTCGACGCCCACAGGCAGACGATCTCTTCGGGATAGATGTAGATCTTCGAACCGAAGCCGCCGCCGACATCAGGCGCTATGACGCGCAGCTTGTTTTCCGGCGCGACATTGTAGAAGGCGCTCATCACCAGCCGCGCCACATGCGGGTTCTGTGACGTCGTCCAGCAGGTGTAGTGGTCCTCGGCCTTGTCGTAGTGGCCAAGAGCCGCGCGCGGCTCCATGGCGTTGGGCACGAGGCGATTGTTGATGATATCCATCTTGACAACATGGGCCGCCTTCCTGAACGCCGCGGCCGTCTCGTCGGCATTGCCGATATCCCAGTCGAAGATCAGATTGTTGTCGGCCTCGGGGTGGATCTGCGGTGCGCCCTTGTCCATCGCCTTCGAGGCATCGACGACGGCCTTCAGCTCCTTGTAGGTGATCTCGACCGCCTCGGCGGCATCACGCGCCTGCCCTTTGGTCTCGGCCACGACGATGACAACGGCATCGCCGACATAACGGACCCGGTCGAAAGCGAGTGGCGACCACGCCCCCATCTTCATCGGCGAACCATCCTTGGAGTGGATCATCCAGCCGCAGATGAGGTTGCCGATGCCGTCGGCCTTGAGCTCCTTGCCGGTCAGCACGCCAATGACGCCGGGCATCGCTTGAGCCTTCTTGACGTCGATCTTCTTGATCTGCGCGTGCGCGTGCGGGCTGCGCACGAAGGCTGCGTGCTTCATGCCGGGAACCACCATGTCGTCGACATAGCGGCCGGCGCCGGTGATGAATCGTTTGTCTTCCTTGCGCGCGACCCGAGCGCCAACACCTTCAATGCCCATCAGAAATTCCTCCCGAAATGCTGAAATAGTGAGTAGCGAATAGCGAATTGTGGTGAGTTGGCGTTTTGTCAGACCGCTGACTATTCGCTACTCCCTGTTCGCTACCCACTTCCTTCTCACGCCGCTTGCCTGGCCTTGCCCTTCGACCCCTTGGACATCGTCTTCGATGCGGCAAGGATCGCCTTCACGATGTTGTGGTAGCCGGTGCAGCGGCAGATGTTGCCTTCGAGCTCGGTGCGTACCGTCGCTTCGTCGAGGCCTTCGGGGTGACGGTTGATCATGTCGGTCGCCGTCATGATCATGCCCGGCGTGCAGAACCCACACTGCAGCCCGTGATGCTCCTTGAAGGCGGCCTGCACCGGATGCAGATCGGCGCCATTGGCCAGGCCCTCGATCGTCACCACGGTCGAGCCGGAGGCCTGTACCGCGAGCATTGAGCAGGATTTGACCGCCTTGCCGTCGACATGGACGACGCAGGCGCCGCATTGCGAGGTGTCGCAACCGACATGCGTTCCGGTAAGGCCGAGATTTTCGCGCAGGAAGTGAACCAGAAGCGTTCGATCCTCGGCAGCGCCGCTGACCCGTTTTCCGTTCACCATCAACGAAACGTCCGACATGCTTCCTCCCTGGGTATCAACCTTGGTCATCACGCTTCCGACGCGGTGTTGCCGCTTCGGCCATGGTTATTCGTACACTGCACAATGGACAAAAAACAGCGCGTCGCAAACTCGTTACATTGTACTTTCGGTCATGGGCTGGGCCCAAACGCGCGGCCCCGGTCGCCCATTGCCAAAACAGGGTTTGAGGGCAACAATGTTATCAGACGCCCGCGCGCCCGACGCGCATAAAACAGCGTCGGAGGAAATGCGGAGAACACCGCTGGCCAGTTCACGGACGCGCTATGCATGCGGCCTGTCGGCGCTCACCACGGATGAGCCCGACATGGACGCATTCGCCAAGGCGATCGCGTTGGAGGCCGCGGCAATCGACGCCGGCTTCGCGCTGCTGTTCTTTTCCCAGAGCCTGGTCGAGGCCGACACCCTTTCCCAGGCGCTCATGACCCACGCGCCGGCGCTTCATCACGCGGGCTGCTCGACCGCCGGCGAGATCACGCCGCAAGGTCTCGAGGATGGCCATGTGCTCGCCATGCTCCTTCCGTCCGCCGCGTTCACCGCCGTCAGCGTGATGGTCGACAATCTGTCCTCGTCGGGCATGGACAGGATCACCGGTGAGGTCGAGGCTTTGCGGCGGTCGCTGCGCGCGCGCCTGGGTTGCGACCGCACCAAAGGCACCTTCGCGCTCTGCTTCATCGACGGGCTTTCCTATGCCGAGGAAGCAGTGAGTTCGGCCATCCATTGGGGCCTCGACGACATACCGCTGCTCGGCGGCTCGGCCGGCGACGACCTGAAGTTCGAGACGACGCGCCTCATCTCGAACGGCGACGTCACCTCCGACAGCGCCATCATCGTGCTGATCGCCACCGAAATCCCTTTCCACGTCTTCAAGACCGACAATTTCGTTCCCACCGATGAAAAGCTGGTGGTGACGGCGGCCGATCCAGATCACCGCATCGTGCGCGAGTTCAACGCCACCAATGCGGCGGAGGAATATGCCGCATCCGTCGGCATCGTCGCGCAGACACTGACGCCGCTGAGTTTTGCCTCGCATCCGGTGGTGGTGAAGGTGGGCGGCGAATACTATTGCCGGTCGATCCAGAAGATGCATCCCGATGGCTCGCTGTCGTTCTTCTGCGCCATAGACGATGGTGTCGTCCTGTCGATCGCCCAACCCAAGGATATGGTCGAATCGACGCGCGCGGCGCTCAGGGATGTCGAGGAGCGGCTTGGCGGCATCGACTTGATCCTCGGCTTCGACTGCGTGCTGCGCCGCCTGGACGCGCGCAACCGCCAGGTGTTTCGCGATATCTCGGAGCTCTACCGGGTCAACAATGTCATCGGCTTCGGCACCTATGGCGAACAATATCGGTCGATGCATTTGAACCAGACCTTCACCGGTATCGCCTTTGGCGAACGACAGGCGGCGGAATAAGATGCCGCTCAGGGACATAAACGATCTTGAAAAGCTGAAGAAGATCAATGCCGCACTGGTCAGCCGCGTCGAGCGGTCGATGGACCAGCAGGGTAATGCCTTCTCGCTGTTCCAGACCGCGATTTCGCTGGAAAATCGCGTGCGCACGCGCACCGAGGAGCTGCATTCGACCTTGCGCCGGCTGGAGCAGTCGAACATCGACCTCAGCGCCGCCAAGGAAAACGCCGAACTGGCGAACCTGTCCAAGACCCGCTTCCTCGCCGCCGCCAGTCACGACGTGTTGCAGCCGCTGAACGCGGCCCACCTCTCCGTTTCGGCGCTGGCCGAAGTACAGACCAGTGACGAGGGCAGGAAGCTGGTGCGGCAGGTCGAGCGCTCGCTGGAGACGATGGAGGACCTGCTGCGCACCCTGCTCGACATCTCCAAGCTCGACGCCGGTGTGGTGCAACCCGACATCGGCGACGTCAGCCTGGAGGCGCTGTTCTCGTCGCTGCGCTCGGATTTCCTGCCGGTGGCGGAACTGAAGGGATTGTCGCTGAAATTCCGGCCGGTCAACGCCGTGGTCCGCTCCGACCGCACGCTGCTGCGCCGCATCCTGCAGAACATTCTCTCCAATGCGCTGGGCTACACACGCTCGGGCGGCGTGCTGGTCGGCACCAGGCATCGCGGCGATACCATCCGCATCGACGTCGCCGATACCGGCTGCGGCATTCCCGAAGACCAGCGCGAAGCGGTGTTCGAGGAATTCCATCGCGGCACCTCATCGGCCAATGCGGAGCTGGACGGCGGCGGGCTCGGGCTTGGGCTTGCCATCGTGCGCCGCATGGCCAGCGCGCTCAGCCATCCCGTGACATTTTCATCCAAGGTCGGGCGCGGCACGATCTTCCACATCGACGTTCCGGTCGGCATCGGCGCCCGGGCCGACGCCATCGCCAGCAGCGCCGACATGGAACGGCCGCGCGGCTACGGCCTGTTCGGCACCAAGGTGCTGCTGATCGAGAACGATGTCGAGGTGCTGCAGGCCATGACCTTCCTGCTCGAACGCTGGCAATGCCTGGTGCGGGCCGCGACCTCGACCGACGACGCCCTCGACATGCTGGGTGATACCGACTGGGTGCCCGACATCGTCATTGCCGACCAGCATCTCGACGGCGGCGATCTCGGCACAGCCACCATCGCCGAGGTCCGTGACTATCTCGGCCGCGCCGTGCCGGCGCTGATCGTCACCGCCGACAGTTCCGAAGCCGTCGCCAAGGCAGCGCGCGCCGGCGGCATCGAACTGATGCGCAAGCCCCTGAAGCCGGCACAATTGCGCGCCCTGCTGGCGCATTTGTTGGCTTAGCCCTTCTCCCGCATTGTCGGATCGTCTGAAGGGAGCCGCGCCCCGCAATAAATCTGTGGATATTTCAATTGTGACGATCTGGTGTCGTATCGCCAAAGTGAAGGAGGAGTATCTGTAAGCAATTGGGTCGGGGGAATTCATGAACCGGTTGCTTGTTGGCGCGGCTTTTCTTGCCGCTGGTGTATTCGGCGCGGATGCATATTTCGCCTCGTACGTTAGCAGAAGTGCAGGGATAGACGCTCTTGCGCAAGAGACGCAAGTCACTTCGCCTCAACCTGGTGCGTCCACGGGCTTCGGCAATGGTGGAGCAGCACTGGGCAACGGGCAGCCGGCGGACGACGCGTCAACGTTACCCGCCTCGGCACCCGCAACGGATGCGCCGGGAGATGCGGCGACAGCCGGGGCCGATAGCCCGGACGCGGCGGCCAAGGTCGGCACCGAGCCGACGGATGCCGCCGCAACCGACAGCGCGGCAGCGCCCGAGGATCCGGCCACGGCACAAGCGGCAACCGCTACCGCTCAAGCCGAAAGTGGCGATCCCGAGGCCGTCGGCGCGCCGAAGGCGGACCTGCCGAAAGCCGGCGGCAACGGCAATCTCGGCTACTCCATCGGCATCGATGTTCCGGACTTTCATGGCATCGAGCCGCAGATCGCCTTGAACTACAACTCCTCGCGCAAGACCAAGCTTGGTGGTCTCTATCAGGGCTGGCTTGGCTATGCCTGGGGCCTTGACGGCTTCGATGTCATCGAGCGGGCAAGCCCGGGCTATGGCATGCCGGCGTTCGACGATGCGACCGATGTCTATCTGCTCGATGGCCAGGCCTTGGTCGCCTGTGTCGCTGGCATGGTGTCTCCGTCCTGCTCGACCGGCGGCACGCATGCCACCGAAAATGAATCCTATCGCCGTATCACGCGCGTCGCCGCCACCAATCAATGGAAGGTGACCGATCGCGACGGCACTGTCTCGACCTTTAGCTCGGTGGCTGCGGTGGCCAACCTGACGCCAGCTGCCGGCACGCCCTATGACCTTGCCATGCGTTATCGCTGGCTGCTGACCTCTGTCACCGACACCAACACCAACCACAACACGGTCACTTACAGCTACACTTGCCCGGCCAGCCCGACCAGCCCGGCCAGCCCGGTCTGCTATCCGCAAAGCGTCAGCTACAACGGTGTCTCCGTCCTGTTCTATTACGAGGCTCGGCCCGACCCGATCCTCATGGGCAATGGCCGTGATATCTCGGTGACCAGCCAGCGCCTCAGGACGATCGGCGTGACGGTCGACGGAGTGGTGCGCGGCGCCTACAAATTGACCTACGATCAGGCGCCATTCTCCAACACCTCGCGCCTGATCCAGGTCACCCGCTACGGCACCGACACCACCGGCACTACCGACGGCACCATCACTAGCGGCACCGCAAAAGTCCTCGGCCAGATGACCTATCAGGACACAGATGGGGCCTATGGGACGATATCGCCCGCTTCGTTCGCGGTGGGCGATGTCGAAACCCCCCAAGAGGTCGGTGATCTCGATTTCGATGGCAGGGATGAGATTTTTGGGAACGGGGTACACCACTACCAAACCGGCGGCGGCCACGATGGTAGCCCGACGGATTGGTGGGACAGGACAAAATATCTCTACAAATTCAGCTCGGCTGGAGTGCCCGCTGCAGCCGTAACGTTGCCGCTCGATTCAGTATCACAGTCGGATCCGGAGTACTTCTCGCAATCTGGAAGATTTCTTTCGACAAAGAATACGTCAGATTTTGCTGAATCGGTAACAACTGCATATACCAATGGAAACGGTAATAAAACATATACGACAACAAAATCTATTGTTCAGACAGATGGTCAATTGGCGCTTACCAAAACAGGGTGCGAGCCGACTGCGCCAACCGGTTACCAAGCAGTTTGCAACGCTCTTTTGGATGGCCCAGGGGCTAACGCCATTGCCGCGGATGCGGATGGTGATGGCGTCGATGAACTCAATTCTGGAAGCCGAACTGTCGGTGTCGGTGACTTCCTCGGCAATGGCCGTCAACAGCCTTTGTTCTGGAGCAGCGGTGGAACCGTACGGAAGGGCGCACTTTCAAACAACGTATGGCAGCCAAGCGGAACGTCGTTCTCGATCGGCTGCCCCACGGCGCCAACCTTGGGGCTTGGCACTTGCGTGCTGGGCGATATCAATGGCGACGGTGCCTCGGACATCGCCCTCTATAACAGCAACAACAACAGTGTTGCGATCTGGCTGTCGACCGGAACCGGCTTCAAGAGCTATTCGGTTTCCTCGGTAACGGGCACATCCGCCATCCTCCGCGACTTCGACAATGACGGCAAGATGGATATCATCACCGTTGGTGGAACCTTAACCAGCCAGCCGCACAGAACCGGCCCGATACAACCTTTTTCCCTGCGCTTGTCCTCCACGACGACGACGATAACGTCGGCACGGTTCGTGCTGCCGTCCACGATCAGCGCCGGCACGATTATCGGTGACTTCAACGGCGATGGTCTGCCTGATTTCACCAACTACAGCAGTATGTTCATCTCGGACGCCAACGCTGGCAACCCGAACCTGCTGCGCAGTGTTGTGACCGAGTTGGGCGGCACGGTCGCTGTCGAGTATGCGCCGTCATCGACCTGGGATAACAACTACCTGCCGCAGGTTGTGCACGCGGTGTCGAAGCTCTCTGTGGGCGATGGTCGCAGTCAGACGGCCGTGAGCACCTACACCTATGCCGGCGGCACATACGATCCGGTGGCGCGCAAGTTTTTGGGCTTTGCCTCGATCGTCGAGACCAGGCCGCTGGCCAATGGCGAGACGGCCCCCTCGAAGATCGAGACAACGTATCGCCAGGACCTGGCCAGCTACGGCCTGCCATCGCTGACGCTATGGAAGGATGGTGACGACGTCGTGCACAAGCGGGTGGCCGAGACCTATGCGGTCAACACGGCAAGCAAGCCTTATTGGGTGCAGAACTGGGCCACTGACACGACGCTGACCGAGAACGGCACGTTGACGACCAGGGTCGAGCGGGGCTTTGACACCTATAACAATATCACCGGCATCAGGGACTATGGCCGCACCGATACCAGCGGCGACGAGACCTGGACGGAACGCTTCTTCTCGCCAAACACATCAGCCTACATCGTTTCGGCCTTGATCGCGGAGCGCACCCATGACGGGCTCAATGGCACGGATCCCTATGTCGCCTACAAGCACAATTTCTACGACGGCAACACGACCAATATCTGGGCGGTGCCGACCCAGGGCAAACTTACCTGGGTACAGACCTTCACCGACCCAGGTTTGACCAAGGCGATAAGCCAGTATTTTGCCTATGACGGCTTTGGCAACAAGACTGCGGCGACTAACGACCTCGGCCACAAGACCGAGTGGGATTATGACGCCAAGCACCTCTATCCCATAACCGAGCGGGCGCCGAAATATTTCGCGACGGGCGGACAGACGGCCGACACGCGATTTGTCTCCAGGGCGACCTACAATTATACGTGCGGACAGCCGGCGACCAAGACCGACTTCAACGGCCAGGTCAAAAACTTCACCTATGACGCCTTCTGCCGGCCTCTCCAGGTCTCGCAGACCTGGCCCGGCGGCGATCTTGCCTACGTCAGGACGCAGTTCTTTAACGAAGGCGATCCGACATTACAGCGGCTGATCAAATACACACCGCTGCCCAATGGCGCGGGTGAGGACTTTACCGTCTCCCGCTATGATGGGCTTGGCCGGGTCTATCGCGTGGAAACCCCCGGCGACAAAGCCGGTGCGGCTAGGCGCTTCACCGAGACCGACTACGATCTTCGCGGCAATGTCCTGCACGCCTTCTTCCCGCATTTCGACAACGAGACGGCGCAATGGACCACCAACTTCTATGACTGGGCCGACCGGCTGGTGGAGACGATCAATCCGGATGGCAGCCACCGCACCTATGACCAGGTTCTCAACGGTTCGACCGGGATCACGAACCCTCGCTTCCAGGGCGTCCTTGCGACCGACGAACTCGGCCACAGGACCGACACCTACAATTGGGTGCATGGCGAGACGGTGGCCATCGCGCGCGATGGCACCGGCCTCACGTTGGTTGAACGGCGCAACTACGACCCGTTTGGCCGCCTGATCGGGGTCACCGATCCCGGCGGCGCGGACTGGACCTACACCTACGACATGCTTGGCAACCGGTTGTCGGCCTCGGATCCGGATCTGGGCACCTGGACCTATGTCTATGACGGCGCCAACCGGCTCATCAAACAGACCGATGCCAGGGGCGTGGTCACCAATCTCAGCTACGACCAGATGGACCGGCTGAAGGTGAAGACGGCAACGGCGCCGCTCGGCACCCCGGTGACGCTGACAAACAACACCTACGATGAGGCAGCGGCCGGCTACTACAACGTCGGCCAGTTGACGACCTCCACCAATCTTGCGGCGACGCAGAGCTACAAATATGACCGCGTCGGCAAGGTCGCGTGGCAGGATGCCACCATAGGCACGCTTACCCACACCACGACGACGGTCCGCGATGTATCCGGGCAAACACTGGCGACACAATACCTGCCGGTGCAGCTCGACTTCGGCACCACAGCTGCACCCTTGCAATACACCGCCGGCAACAGGCTCTACGCGGCACCCGGCTTCATTGCCTCGACCGTTTACGAAGCCGACGGCCAGACGAAGGAGATCACCTACGTCAACGGTGTGAGGACCACTTTCACCTATTCGACCCGCCGATGGCTGACGCGCGTCAAAACGGAAAAAGTCGTCACCGCCACCGTCCTACTCGACGATCGGTATACGCGTGACAATCTTGGCCGCATCACCGCCATCACGGGACCGACGACCGCCGACAGTTGGACTTATGGCTACGACGGCGCCGACCGGCTGACCTCATCCAACAATGCCGGCAACAACACGCTCGACGAGACCTTCGCCTATGCCGCCAACGACAATCTGACCTCCCGCACGCGTGTGGCCGGCACCTATGTCTATCCCTCGGGGGGCGCAACTCGTCCGCATGCGCCAATTTCGGTCGGCACCAAGTCGCTGGCTTATGATGCCAATGGCAACATGGTCTCCGATGGCAGCCGCACACTGGTCTGGGACGAGGCCAACCGGCTGAAGACCGTCACGCTCGCCAACAACACCACCAACCTCGCCTACGGTCCCGACGGCGCGCGGGCGAAGAAGACCTCCGCTTTCGCCACGACGCTCTATCCCGACGCGTCGGTCGAAATCAATCCGGCAACGCCGGGAGCGGAAATCTACACCCGCTATCCCCATCCCGACATCAAGGTCGTCAACGGCGTCAAATACTTCCTGCACCGCGACCACCTGGCCTCGGTGCGCATGGTCACCGATGCCTCGGGCAATATTGTCGAGCAGACCAACTACGCCAGCTATGGCGAACGCCTCAACACCGGCTTCCAGACGCAGAAGAGCTACATCGGCGAACGCTTCGATCCCGAGACCGGGCTGATGTATCTCAATGCACGGTATATGGATCCGGTGCTGGGGCGGTTTATTTCGCCGGATGATTGGGATCCGATAAAGCCCGGCGTTGGCACCAACCGATATGCGTATGCCCAGAATGATCCGGTCAATAGGAGCGATGCGAATGGACATGCTGGTCTAGGTGGGTGGGATCCTCAAGACGCATGGGATGGCGACGTTGATGACGATGGCGTCCCCAACGGCTTCGATAGGCATCCCTACACGAACGATCGTGCGTTCCAAGAAGTAAATCCCATAGGAAATGCTTTTGACACCCCAAACGTCCGGGCCGGTGGTTTTTCGAAGGCAACAACAAAAGCAATAGTCGAGCGATTCAGCCAAAAGGTCGACCCAAGCTGGGCCGGCAAAATTCGAGGGACTGCACAAAAAACTGGCAAGGACAGTTGGCATGCTGATGCCAGCTACAAGAAGGCGGTAGAATATGCCAAGGACCCGAACGTCGCATCGGTTAGCCTGAATCGAAGCATTGACGCCGCATTGGGGACCAATACGGTATCTAAACAGAGGCCCGATATCACGGTTACCTTCAAAGACGGTACGTCCGTTCACATTTGCGAATGCGTTTCCTCAACTCAAAGCAAGAGATCGCAGGACAATAAAAACAACGCAAACGCAAAAAAACTTGATGGAGCTGGCTATAAGGCATCCACTGAAACTGTAGAGCGCGGCGGCGGTAATGACCCAACTGGCGGAAAAGCTACAGGGGAAGCCCCGACAAAAGGGGACTTTGGCGGATTGTTCGGAGGTTTGTTTGGTGGATAACTCAGATAGATATAGTCAATATACAGAAAATAATATGGTCCGATCACTAGTTATATACGATTGGATCAGAGATAAAAGCACGGTTGAGTCGAGAGAGATATTTGATCAAATAATTAGTGCAGTCGGTCGCCCACCTGATATCGCAACCGTTGCAGATGAATCAGACGGAAAAGACTACCTGTACGGTTTTTTTGTAAAGCGTGACGTCATAAAAAAGAAAAAATGGCTCTCATTGGGGTATCTATGGAAGCGCAGCGAAACCGTGCTTTCAGATTTTGCAATTGATCTGAGCATTTCTCCCATTAACTTCAAATGCTTCGAGATTCATATCGATCATTCGGCTGTTGACAATATCGACGAAAAAACTAGGAAGATAGTCGGGCTCATAGCTAACAGCCTCGAGCCAATATATGGTATCGGCTATGACATGCCTTACTATTATGGGCCAAGAGCATTTGCTCAGGGGAGCTCGTCTTCCCGTTTCGCCACATCTGACAAGTCGCTTTACAGATCGCCGGCGCGGATGCGGGAACAGTCATTCGCGTTCGGACCAACATTTCGAGCCTCACCATCAAAACGAGGTTTAAACGTCTGTTTTCGCGATATTTTCGAAATAAATTTTATTTCCGAAGGTCATCTAAATCGTCAGATTCATGGTGTTACTCTACAAAAATTCATTGTTGAAAATGGATTTGGTAGCCTAAAACAACTGACAGCTGTCACTTGGATGTGGGGTGTGCCTCCTTCGGATATCCAAAGAGTCAGGAAAATCATGATCGAGGCGGAATTTACGATTGTGAAGGAATAGGGAACATATTCGCTTTGGGGATCAGCGACACTCAACGCGCATTTTCTAGATTTTCTCGGCTTGTGGCTCGATGGACTGCGAAAGACCACGCTCCTCCTCAAAACCCGGCCTGATCCCGAAACAGCTCCGCATTGTCCAGCTTCGACACCTCGATCACCGCTTGCGTACGGCTATACACATTGAGTTTGCGCAGGATTTCGGAGACGTGCGCCTTGACCGTGGTTTCGCCGACCTGCAGCTCGTAGGCGATCTGCTTGTTGAGCAGGCCCTGGCGCAGCATCTGCAGCACGCGCAATTGTTGCGGCGTCAGCGTCGACAGGCGCTGCACCATGTCGGCGCGGTCGACGCTGTCGGCGTCGGGCGTGCGGGCTTCATAGGTTTCCGGCACATAGATCGCGCCTTCCATCACCGAGCGTATGGCGGCGGCGAGGTCGCTCTTGCGCGCCGATTTCGGAATGAAGCCGGCCGCACCATAGGACAGAGCCTCGGAAATGATCTTCGGTTCCTCATAGCCCGAGACGATGACCACCGGCAGGCGCGGATAGCGGGTTCGCAGCTGCAGCAGCCCGTCGAAGCCGTGCACGTCGGGCATGCTGAGGTCGAGCAGCGCCAGATCGAACGGCTTGGCGCCGGCCAGAAGATCGAGCGCCTCGCTGATCGAGCGCGCCTCCACCGTGTCGACTTCCGGATAGGCCATCTGCACCGCGCTGTGCAGCGCCTCGCGAAACAGCGGATGGTCGTCGATGATGAGGAACCGGGCGCGATCGTGGATTGCGGTCATGGGGTTCATTTCGGTTCAGGGGCGATTAGAATAGCCTCGCGACCATGGCCAGATTATTGCCAAATAGTACATCGCTATCTCCGTCGGAAAGCGCGGCCGCGCCTTCTCGACCCATTCGCCTTGCCCGGGCGCCCAAATCGGACGAATGTTCCGGCAACCAAGCAGAGACCCACATGACCGCCTTCGTCCTACCCTCGCCCGCGACATCATCGGTGGCCGTTGCAGATTCGCCCGAGCGTTTTGCGGTGCGCCGCCTCTTCTGCGTCGGCCGCAACTACGCGGCGCATGCCCGCGAATTCGGCAATGACGAGCGCGATCCGCCCTTCTTCTTCACCAAGCCGGCCGATGCTGTGGTCGATTCCGGCGCCACCATCCCCTACCCGCCCCTGACCGGCAATCTGCACCACGAGATCGAACTGGTCGCTGCGATCGGCAGGTCGGGCTTCCGCATCGCGCGTGAGCAGGCCCTAGATCATGTCTGGGGTTATGGCGTCGGCATCGACCTCACCCGTCGCGACCTGCAGGATGAAGCCAAGAAGACGGCGCGGCCCTGGGACTGGTCGAAGGCGTTCGACCGCTCCGCGCCTTGCGGCCCGCTGATCCCTGCGGCGAAATCCGGCCATCCGCAAAAGGGCCGCATCTGGCTCGCCGTCAACGGCAAGGTCAGGCAGGACGCCGACCTCGCCGAGCTGATCTGGCCGATCGCCGATATCGTGTCGATCTGCAGCGAGGCGGTGGAACTGGAACCCGGCGACCTGATCTTCACCGGCACGCCTGCCGGTGTCGGCGCGGTTCGTGCCGGCGACACGATGACTGGCGGCGTCGACGGCATCGGCACGATCGAAATCACCATCGGCCAACCGAAGTGAGCGCATGAGCGACATCGTCCTGCACAACTACTATCGCTCCTCCACCTCCTATCGGGTGCGGATCGCACTGGAGATGAAGGGGCTGAGCTATGACTATGTCCCGCATCACCTGCGCCATGGCGAGCATCTGGAGCCCGCCTATCTCGCGGTCAATCCGCAGGGTCTGGTGCCGGCGCTGATCCTGGACGACGGAACGCTCTTGACGCAATCGCTGGCGATCATCGAATTCCTCGACGAGACCACCCCAGAACCACCGCTGCTGCCGAAGGACGCGGCTGGCCGGGCGCGGGTCAGGATGCTGGCGCAGATGATCGCCTGCGACATCCATCCGGTGAACAATCTGCGCGTGCTGACTTCGCTGCGCACTTTGTTCAGCGCCGGCGACCAGGACATCACCAACTGGTTCCGCCACTGGGTGAACGAAGGCTTCCAGCCGCTGGAAAAGATCCTGGCTGCCTCGGCCGAGACCGGAGCATTCTGCCATGGCGACATGCCGGGCCTGGCCGACATCTGCCTGGCTGCGCAGGTCACCAGCAATGCCCGCTTCGGCGTCGACATGACGCCCTACCCGACGATCGCGCGCATCAACGCCGCCTGCATGGCACTACCCGCCTTCCAGAGAGCGGCGCCACAGAACCAGATCGATGCCGAGTAAGGCCGCCGACGCGTAGCCTGCCTTGGCGGAATCGATTTCCGCTTGACCGCACAGGGAATCGGCTATCGTTTCCTGCAGGCCGTTTGAAGGTTGGGAGTTGCCAATGAAAGCCGTCGTCTTCGAGAAATTCGGCGAAGCGCCGACGATCCAGACCGTTCCCGATCCGAAACCGGCTGCCGATGGCGTCGTCATCAAGGTCGAGGCGACCGGGCTGTGCCGCAGCGACTGGCATGGCTGGATGGGTCACGACGACGGCATCCGCCTGCCGCATGTGCCGGGTCATGAGCTGGCCGGTGTCGTTGTCGCCGCCGGCAAGCAGGTGACCCGCTGGAAGGCCGGCGAGCGCGTCACGGTGCCGTTCGCCGTCGGTTGCGGCCATTGCTTCGAATGCACCTCGGGCAATCACCAGGTCTGCGAACATCAGACGCAGCCCGGCTTCACTGGCTGGGGCTCGTTCGCCGAATATGTCGCCATCGAACACGCCGACACCAATCTCGTACGCTTGCCCGACGAGATGGAATTCGCCACCGCCGCCAGCCTCGGCTGCCGCTTCGTCACCTCGTTTCGCGCCATCGTCGACCAGGGTCGGGTGACGCCGGGCGAATGGGTGGCCGTGCATGGCTGCGGCGGCGTCGGTCTGTCGGCGATCATGATCGCCAGCGCCATGGGCGCCAATGTCATCGCCATCGACCTTACCGACGAGAAGCTCGATTTCGCCACGAAGATCGGCGCCGTCGCCACCATCAACGCGTCGAAAACGCCGAATGTGATCAAGGCGGTCAAGCAGATCACCAATGGCGGCGCGCACATGTCGATGGACGCGCTCGGCCATCCTACCACCTCGTTCAACTCGATTGCCAACCTTCGCCGTCGCGGCCGCCATGTGCAGGTCGGCCTGATGTTGGGCGAGCACGCCCGCCCGCAGGTGCCGATGGACAAGGTGATCGCCTTCGAGCTGGAAATCCTCGGCAGCCACGGCATGCAGGCCTATCGCTACCAGGCAATGATGGAGATGATCCGCAACGGCAAGCTCAAGCCCGAACTTCTGGTCGGCAAGAAGATCAGCCTCGACGAGGCGCCCGCGGCCTTGATGGCCATGGGCGGCTTCGAAGGCATCGGCATCGGGGTGGTGACGAAGTTCTAGGGACAGGAGCCGCCGCCCCGAGACTATCTCGCGAATTTCTTCGCCCCGAACACGCATAGCACCACGCCGAGCGTGACGACGACCATCAGCGAACTGACCTGCTCGTGCAGCAGCGTCGCCGCCAGCGCCAGGCCAAAGAACGGCTGCAGCAACTGCAACTGTCCGACGGCGGCGATGCCGCCTTGAGCAAGGCCGCGATACCAGAACACGAACCCGATCAGCATGCTGAACAGCGAGACATAGGCGAGCCCGATCCAGGCGTTGGAGCCGACGGCCGCAAAGGATGGTGGCAGCGTCGCGAAAGTCAGCACCAGCATGATCGGCAGCGACAGCACCAACGCCCAGCAGATCACTTGCCAGCCGCCGAGCTTGCGCGACAGCGCGGCACCCTCGGCGTAGCCCAGGCCGCAGACGACGATGGCGGCCAGCATCAGACCATCGCCGACCGGCGAGGCGGTCACGCCCTGCATCAGGGCAAAGCCCGCGACCAGCGCGCTGCCCACGCACGAGAACAACCAGAACGCAGGGCGAGGACGTTCACCGCCGCGCAGCACGCCGAAAATTGCCGTCGCCAGCGGCAGCAGGCCGACGAAGATGATGGAGTGGGCCGAGGTGACGTGCTTGAGCGCCAGTGCCGTCAGCAACGGAAAACCGACCACCACGCCGAGCGCAACGATTACCAGCGACAGCAGATCCCCCCGCTCCGGGCGCTTTTGGCGGAACACCAGCAGCAGCGCGAGAGCAAGCAGTCCGGCAATCGCCGCGCGGGCTGATGTCACGAAGGTTGGATCGAAATCCATCACGGCGACGCGCGTTGCCGGAAGCGAACCGCTGAAGATCAGCACGCCAACGAATCCGTTCACCCAGCCGCTCGCCATCTTGTCCATCAAAGGCTCCGTTTGTTTCGCCCTCTATCGGGCCTGCGCCTATGGCGTCGCCAGAGACAAAAGGGTACAATTTCGCAAAACTGTAATGGTCAAATAGGCAGTACAGATGACGGTAGCAGCGCTGGAGACTGAAGACGCGGTCACTTTGGTCGAGAGCGTGATGGCGACTGTCCGCCAGCGGATCGCCGCGCGCAGCCTGACGCCGGGAGCGCGATTGCCGTCGATCCGCGCCTTCGCCAAATCCATGCAGGTTTCCAAATCCACCGTGGTCGAGGCCTATGAGCGGCTCGCCGCCGAAGGCGCGATCCGTTCCCGGCCGGGCTCAGGCTTCTATGCCGCCGGCTCGCTGGCTCCGCTGTCTCTGGCCGAGATCGGTCCCCGGCTCGACCGCGCCGTCGATCCGCTCTGGATCTCGCGCCAGTCTTTGGAAGCAGGCGATGACAGTCTGAAACCCGGCTGCGGCTGGCTGCCGGCCGCGTGGATGCCCCAGGCAGCGTTGCGCCGTGCGCTGCGCACGGTGGCGCGTGCAGATGATGTCGCGCTCGCCGACTACGGCACGCCGCTCGGCCTGCCACCGCTGCGGAACCTACTGGCGCGGCGCATGGCCGAACATGGCATCGAAGCCTCTCCCGAACAGATCATGCTGACGGAATCGGGCACGCAGGCCATCGATCTCCTGTGCCGGTTCCTGATCGAGCCCGGTGATACGGTTCTGGTCGACGATCCCTGCTACTTCAATTTCCACGCTTTGCTGCGCGCCCACCGCGCCAAGGTCGTCAGCGTTCCCTATACGCAGTCAGGGCCGGACATCGACCTGTTCGCGCAGGCGTTGGCGGAGCACCGGCCTCGCCTCTACATCACCAATTCGGCCATCCACAACCCGACCGGCGCGATCCTGTCGCCAGTCACGGCCCACCGGCTGCTCAAGCTCGCCGATCAATCCGACCTGACCATCGTCGAGGACGACATCTTTGCCGATTTCGAACATGCGCCCGCCCCCAGACTGGCGGCGTTCGATGGCCTGAGCCGGGTCGTCCAGATCGGCAGTTTCTCCAAGACGCTGTCGGCGTCGGTTCGCTGCGGCTTCATCGCGGCGCCCCGCGACTGGATCGAGCGCCTGACCGATCTCAAGATCGCCACCACTTTCGGCGGCGGGCGGCTTGCGGCCGAACTGGTGCTGACGCTGCTGAAGGACGGCAGCTACCGCAAGCACATGGATCTGCTGCGGGCGCGGCTTTCGCGCGCCATGGGCGAGACGAGCACCCGCCTGAAGGCAATCGGCATCACGCCCTGGATCGAGCAGCCGGCCGGGCTGTTCCTGTGGTGCAGCCTGCCGGATGGCGTCGATGCCGCCGAAGTCGCCCGCCGGGCTCTCGCCGACAACATCGTGCTGGCGCCTGGCAATGCGTTCAGCCTGTCCCAGACAGCCAGCCGCTTCCTGCGCTTCAACGTTGCCCAGTGCGCGGACGAACGGATTTTCAAGGTGCTAGAAACGGCAATGGCGCGTTGATAGCCGGTCAGCGAGATGCCGCACAGACCTCCCGCACGCAGTCGCGCAACCATCGCTGTGCCGGATCGGCATCGAGACGCGGATGCCAGAGCATGGAGATGGTGACCTCGACGGTGGCGACCGGTAGCGGAAAGCTGTGCATGCCAGCGCGTGCGCCTTCCGTGTGCCGCTCGGGCACGCTGGCGATCAGGTCCGATGCACGCGCCAGGGCAAGCGTGGCCGAAAAGCCGGAAACCATGCACACGACCGTCCGCTGGAGTCCAAGCCGTTCCAGGGATTCATCGATCGGCCCTTTCTCGCGGCCACGCCGCGAAACACTGATGTGGCGGCCGGCCGCGTAGCGCTCGGGCGTCACGACGCCCTCGCTCAAGGGATGGCCGGCGCGCACGGCGCCGATGAAGCGGTCGCGAAACAGAGCCTGAATGCGCATCTCCGGTCCGGTTTCACCGGCGACGCCGATTTCCAGGTCAACCGCCGCCTCGCGCAGCGGCGTGACATCCTTGTCGGACTTCGGCGCGAAACGCAGTCGCACGCAAGGCGCCTCCGCTTCGATGCGAGCGACAAGACGCGGCGCGAACTCTTCCACGAAGCTTTCATTGGTGCGCAGCGTGAAAGTCCTGGCGAGATCCGAAAGGTTGAGGAGCGTGGCAGGGCGCAGGAGAGCTTCCGCATCCTGAACGACGCGACCAGCCTGCTGCCGCAACTCCTGCGCACGCGGTGTCGGAACAAGGCCGCGGCCGGCGCGAACCAGCAGCGGGTCGCCCGTCGCCTCGCGCAGCCGCCCGAGCGTCCGGCTCATCGCCGAGGGGCTGAGACCAAGACGATTGGCGGCGCGCGCCACGCTGCCTTCGGTCAGCAGAACGTCGAGAGCGACGAGCAAATTGAGATCGGGCGATGCCATCGGTGGATCATAGCACGTGATATGGCGTTTGATGCACGAATAACATGCAAATGCTGCGCCTTCCGCCATATCGGTCATGAGACTAGGTCTCCGATAGCTCCGGTTCTGGAGCAGATGGAAAGGAGATCGCCTTGGCAATCGCAGAGCAAAATGAGCGCGTATCGGCGCCGCCCCAGGTCCAATCCGCCCGCTGGGCGCTGGCAAGCCTTTCGCTCGCCACCCTGCTGTCGTCGCTGGGAACCAGCATTGCCAGCGTCGGCCTGCCGTCGCTGATGCAGGCGTTCGGCGCTTCGTTCCAGTCGGTGCAGTGGGTTGTTCTCGCCTATCTGCTCGCCATCACCACATTGATCGTCAGCGCCGGAAGGTTGGCCGACATGTTCGGGCGCCGGCCGTTGCTGCTTGGCGGCATCGCGCTGTTCACGCTGGCATCCATACTCTGCGGCCTGGCGCCAACACTCTGGCTGCTGATCGCCGCGCGGGCGGTGCAAGGACTTGGCGCGGCGCTGATGATGGCGCTTACGCTGGCTTTCGTCGCCGAAACGGTGAGCAAGGCCAAAACCGGCAGCGCCATGGGCCTGCTCGGCGCCATGTCCGCCATCGGCACGACACTTGGGCCGTCGCTCGGCGGTCTTCTGATCGCGGGCTTCGGCTGGCCGGCGATATTCCTCGTCAACGTGCCGCTCGGCGTACTGACCTTCGCTCTCGCCTATCGTGCCTTGCCGGCGCGCGGCAAGCCAGCGCAGGCTGATCGGGGCAAGTTCGACGCCGCAGGCACCGCCCTGCTCGCCCTGACGCTGGCCGCCTATGCGCTAGCCATGACGCTTGGCAGGGGCAATTTCGGCGCACTCAACCTCGGCCTGCTGATAGCTGCCGGCCTCGGCGTCGCCCTGTTCGCCGCCGCGCAGGCGAACGTGAAGAACCCATTGATCAAGCTTGCCAGCTTTTGTGACCTCCAGTTGAGCGCCAGCCTGGCCATGAGCCTCGTCGTCGCAACGGTGATGATGGCGACCCTGGTGGTTGCCCCGTTCTACCTGTCGCGCGGGCTCGGGCTCGATGCCGCAAGGGTCGGCCTCGTGCTGTCGACCGGCCCGCTAGTCTCAGCCCTGTCGGCGCTGCTGGCCGGACGCCTGACCGATCGCTTCGGGGCCTACAGGATGATGGTTGCCGGCTTGGCCAGCCTCGCCACCGGCACCTTCCTGCTGTCGCTCGCCATGACGATACTCGGAATTGCCAGCTATGTCGTGCCGATCACCATCACCTGCATCGGCTACGCGCTGTTCCAGACGTCCAACAATTCAGCCATCATGACCCGTGTCGGCGCCGGCGAGCGCGGTGTCGTCTCTGGCCTGCTCAATCTGTCGCGCAATCTCGGCCTCGTCACCGGCGCATCGTTGATGGGCGCTGTCTTCGCCGTCGCATCGGCCGGGGAACAAGACATCCTGAGTTCCGCGGCTGCCGCCCGGGGAATGCAGGTCACCTTTCAGACCGCGACAGCGCTAGCGTTGGTCGCGCTGTCCCTTGCGCTGCTCTCGACCCGCGCCGCTAGCCGCGCGGAAGCCAGCGTTTCGTGAGGCGCAACTTGATTGGCGGTCGTTTAGGCCCCAGCCCGCTTGCGGCGCTCGTAGAGCATGACCAGCGTTTCAGCGGTGAGCGCCGGCTTCTCCTCGCCTTCGATCTCGACCGTGTTGGCCGCCTTCATCAGATACTGGCCGGGGCCTCTGTCCTCCATGGACAGCAGCGTGGTCCGCAGCCGGATGCGCGCGCCGACCTTGACCGGCGCCAGGAAACGCACCTTGTCGAAGCCGTAGTTGAAGGCGGCCTGGGTGTTTTCGGGAACGATGCCCATGCCGAGCGCCAGCGCGCCGATGATCGACAGCGTCAGGTAGCCGTGCGCGATCGTCGTGCGGAACGGGCTTTGCCGCCGCGCCCTCACGGGGTCGACATGGATCCATTGATGGTCGCCTGTGCATTCGGCGAACTGATTGATACGATTCTGGTCGACCGTCGTCCACTCCGACACGCCAAGCTCCTGCCCGGCCATCGTCCTCAATTGCTCATAGGTCGGCGGCGTCTTGGGCCGTATTTCAGTCATTCCTGGTATCCCGATAGCTTCCAACGCCTCCGGACCACGAACTGGCGGCTCCTGTCAATTCGTTCTGCACGAATCCGTTCCGCAGATTCCAGCTGCAATCGGCCCATGCCGCCCGTCGCAACGGCAGGGCAAATCGGGATTTCTTGGGGCTTTCGGGCTGCCGGCGGCAACAACCACCTTGGCCGGAGACCGCTACTTCCTGTCGTAACCGGCGCGGATTTCCTCCATCGCCTCCTTGATGCGCGTACGCAGGATGTCGACCGATTCGGTGCCGGATTTCTTGACCAGTTCAGCCACTTCGCCGGCGTTCTTCAACGCAGCCTCGAAGGATTTGCGGGCGAATTCCGTCTGTTTGGCCATCAATTCCTGCGGATTGCCCGGCGCTCTGTAGCTTTGTGCCATCTCGGTGACTTCGCGCAGCGTGTCCTGCAGCATTTCGCGCTGCCTGGACAACAGCGAGGTCGCGCCGGCGGCACTGGCTCGGGCCGATTTTTCCAGCGCTTCGAGGTTCTTGCGATGATGCGCAAGAATTGCCTCTACATCGACGTTGGGCACTTTCAGGTCGCGGCCGAACTTGCCGAACATGTCCATGAAGGAATCGGATTCCGGTTGCTTGGCCATGATGGTCTTCTCCCCTGTCGCCGCCGATTGGGCTCCCGGATGGGAGAATAGCACCGAAGTGCCGCGTGTCCATTCGGACGCAGTGGAATCGGTCCAGGGCCGAATGGGCGTCAGCCGACGAGGAACAGCCGCTCGGCGACATAAAGGACGACGCCGGCAAGCCCACCGATGATCATGCCGTTGAAGCGGATGTATTGCAGGTCCCTGCCGATGTTCATCTCGATCAGCCGTGTCAGCTGCGCCAGGTCCCAGCGCTTGACCTGGTCGGCGATGAATTTCGACACGCCGCTCTTTTGGCTCTCCACGAACGAAGCGAGCGCCACCACGAACCCCTGGTTCATGTCGGCTCGGATCTGCGCATCGCCGGCAAGATGGCGGCCGACCTCGACGAACATGTTGGCGAGATGCGTGCGAATGATCGACTCGGGCGCCTTGGCGTCCTGCTCGATGAACTGGCTGAGGCTTGCCCACATGTCGCCGGCCAATCCCCTGACCTCCGGCCGGGCGAGGAAATCGCGTTTCAGCTTCTCGGCGCGCTTTGCATACTGCTTCGATGTCCTGAGCTTTTCGATGAAGGCTTGAGCAAAACGGTCGAATTCGGCGCGCATCGGATGCTCTGGGTCAGCCCGCACCTCGTCGAGCAGCGAACCAGCCGAGGCGACGATCTTCTTCAGCAGGTAGGCGTCGGCGCGGAACAGGTTGAACAGCGACGGCAACTCCTCGCGGATCTTTTCGCGCATTGTCGCCAATGCCTGCTCGTCGTTGAGGAACCTGCCGATCACCTTGGTGAATTCGTCGAACAGTTTCTGGTGGCGACGGTCGTCGGTGAGCGCCGACAACAGCTCGGCAGCCAGCGGCGCCAGCGGCACCTTTTCGATCTGCTCCAGCATGCGGCTGGTGACGAAACCACGCAGGCCGGATTGCTCGACGGCGGCAAGCGTCTGCGGCACCAGCCGCACGACGAAGCGCGACAGGCCTGCCGCACGTTCGGAATCGGCGAGCCAGTCGGCGACCAGCGCCGAGAAATCAACCTCGGCAAGCTTTTCACGCACTGGTTCGGGCGCCAGGAAATTGACCTCGATGAAGCGGCCGAGATTGTCGGCAATGCGGTTCTGGTTCTCGGGGATGATGGCGGTGTGCGGGATCGGCAGCCCCAGCGGCCGCCTGAACAACGCCACCACCGCGTACCAGTCGGCCAGGCCGCCGATGGTCGCGGCCTCGGCAAAGGCAGCGACGAAGCCGAGCCACGGATAGATATGCTCGAACGACTTGGCGAGGGCAAACACCAGCACGCATAGCGCCAGCGCCGCCGCCGCGATGAATTTTGTCCAGCGCAAGGCGGAGAGCTTGGCCTCCGCGTCGGCATCGAAACGGACAGGCGCCAGGGACTGGGCCGATTGTGACATGGATGAGCCGCTCCTCGTCAATCTCGGGCCTATTTAGTGCTTCACCAGGCGAAATGCCCGTAGCAGCCGGTTTCGCTCGCACCTTGCTCGGATGCACACACAAAGTTGACGAGAATGTTCATCTATTGTGCCCGGCTAGTCTGGAATTGTTCCAAGGTATAGGCCATATTCCGCCCAGGCCAATGTGGCGAATCCGAAATTTCGGGGTCAAAGCCGCATCAGTAAAGTTTTGAAATCTGGCGTGGTTCTACCGCACCAGCGCGTTGTGAGGACAAAATGCGGCTTACGCGCCAGACCAACTATGCCATGCGCATCCTGATGTATTGCGCCGCCAACAATGACCGATTGAGCCGCATACCCGAGATCGCGGCCGCCTACTCGGTGTCGGAGCTGTTCCTGTTCAAGATCCTGCAGCCGCTGGTCGAGCACGGCCTGGTCGAGACCGTGCGTGGCAGGAATGGCGGCGTCCGGCTTGGCCGCGCCGCGGAATCCATCAGCCTTTTCGATGTCGTGCGCGTGACCGAAGAGAGCTTCGCCATGGCCGAATGCTTCGATAACGATGCCGCCGAATGCCCGCTGGTCGACAGCTGCGCGCTGAACTCGGCATTGCGCGAGGCGCTGAACGCGTTCTTCGCGGTTCTGGAGCGCTACACGATCGCCGATCTCGTGGCGGCGCGGCCGAATGTGCGCAACCTGCTCGGCATCGACATGCTGGTGGAGCGCCGCGCACCTGCTGCCTGAGCAAGTCTCCCGAGTCTGAGTAGGTCCGTTGAGATTCAGGTCACGCTGCGTCGAGAATGAACGGAGCGTACCCGGGTACGTGAGTACCGGAAGCGCAGGAAACCGCCATTCGCAGGCCGGCCTCACCTGAATGTCAATAGACCGTCGACTGCGGCAATACGAATGGCATGTCGCCGGCAGGCAGCACGCCGACCCTGAGCCTGCACTCGAACACTTTTTCGATCAGGTCGTCGCTCAGCACGTCCTGGGGCGAGCCGGTAGCAGCAAGCCTGCCGCGATGCATGACAAAAATCCGGTCGGCAAACATGGCCGTCAGATTGAGGTCGTGAAGGATGGCGACCACGCCGCCGCCCCTCCTGGCGAAGTCGCGGGCGATGCTCATGATGATCAGCTGGTGCTTGATGTCGAGGCTGGAAACCGGCTCATCGAGAAACAGGTAGCGCGGCTTGCCGTCGAGCACCGGCGCCCAGACCTGGCACAGCACGCGCGCAAGCTGGACACGCTGTTGCTCTCCGCCCGAGAGCTCCTGGTAGAAACGCCCGGCAAATCCATCAAGGTCGACGCGCGCCAGCGCCCGTTCCGGCAGCCGCGCGTCCTCGCCCGGCAGGACACCAGAGCGGCCGCCAACAAGGCCAAGCTTGACGACCTCTCGCACCGTGAACGGAAACGACAGCGTCGTCGCCTGCGGCAGCACGGCCCGATGGACGGCGATCTCGACCGGCTTCATCGCCGAGAGATCGCCGCCGTTGAGGACGACATGTCCGGTGTAGGCAAGTTCGCCGGACAGCGCCTTGAGGAAGGTCGTCTTGCCGGATCCGTTGGGGCCGACGATTGCCGTCACTTCGCCGGGGTGTGCGGCGAAATCGACACCGGCAACGATCCGCTTGCCGGCGATCGTCACGGAAACATCCCTTGCCTCGATCATCCCAGCCTTACAGGTCACAAGTCCCAAATCACAAATCAACGACGCCGCGCTTGCGCAGCAGTATCCACAGGAAGAACGGCGCACCGGCGATCGCGGTGACGATGCCGATCGGCAATTCAGCGGGCGCCACGATGGTGCGCGCGACGGCGTCGGCCAACAGCAGCAGCGAGGCGCCGAGCAGCGCCGATGCCGGCAGCAGATAGCGATTGTCGGGACCGATCAGCAGCCGCAGCAGATGCGGCACGACGATGCCGACGAAACCGATGCCGCCGCTGACGGCGACGGATGCGCCGACCGCCGCCGAGACACCGATGATGGCCGTGTACTTCAGCCGTTGCACCGGAATCCCGAGATGGCCGGCGGTCGCCTCGCCCAGCGCCAGTGCGTTGAGGCCGCGCGCCAGGAACGGCATCGCCGCCAGCGCAAGCACGATGATCGGCCCGACCGAGGCGATCTTCGCCCAGGTCGCGCCACCGAGCGATCCGAGTTGCCAGAAGGTCAGGTCGCGCAACTGGCGGTCGTCGGCCGTGAAGATCAGGATGCCGGTGAGCGCCATGGCAAGCGCCGCCAGCGCGATGCCGGCGAGCAGCATGGTGGCGACCGAGGTTTGTCCCCGTCGCGTGGCAACCTGGTAGAGCACCAGCGTCGTGGCGAGCCCACCGCAAAATGCCGCCAGCGGCAGCGCAAGCGTGCCGAGCATGGCCGTCACCGGCGCCAGCACCGTGGCGCCGAGCACGATGACGGCAACCGCGCCGAGGCTGGATCCGGCCGAAACGCCGATCAGGCCGGGATCGGCGAGCGGATTGCGGAACAGCCCCTGCATGACAGCGCCGGAGACGGCAAGTGCTGCGCCGACCAGCATGCCGAGGATGATGCGCGGCAGGCGGATGTCGTAGACGATCAGCCTGTCGCGGGCGCTCAACGCGGCGTCGCGGGGCACGGTCCCGAACAGCCAGTCGCTGATGACGTTGGCGGCCGATGCGTCCGACGCCCCCGACGTGAGCGACAAAAGCACGGCAATGACGAGCCCCAGGCACAGCAGAAGGATGACGATGCGGGCGCGATCCGAGCGATCGCCGTCGGATGCACCCGCCATCACCTTCACCGGGCCGGCGATTGATTGATCGACCATGATCTGCCCGCTCAATCCGTGACCTGCCCGCCATAAAGCGAGACGGCGAGATCGTGGATAGCATCGGCCGTGCGCGGCCCGAAGCCGAGCAGATAGGCGCCGTCGATGCGGATCAGCTTGCGTGCAGTGCCCGCCGGCGTCGAGGCGATAGACGGACTGGAGAACAATTCGTCGTCCGAGACCGGAGGCCCGGCATTGCTCATCATCAGGATCGCGTCCGGCCTGGCGGTGATGATCGCCTCGTCGGACATTTGCTTGTAGCCGGAAAAGGCTTCCACGGCATTGATCCCGCCGGCGAGCTTGACCATGCCGTCGGCGGCGGTCTCGCTGCCGGCCGCCAGGATCTTGCCGCCCTGTATCGACAGCACGAACAGGATGCGCTTGCGCTGCTTGATCGAAGCCGTCTGCTTTTCGGCGGCAAAGAGCTTGACATCAAGCTCCCTGGCCAGCACCTCGGCCTTGGCGTCGACGCCGAGCGCCTTGCCGACGATGCGGACCTTCTCCAGTATGCCTTCGTGGCTATAGTGTTCGGGCACCTCGATGAACGGGACGCTCGCCTTCTTCAGCACATCGACGGCTTCCCTGGGACCGCTGCCGTGCAGCGCCAGGATGCCGGTCGGGTTGACCGACAACACACCTTCCGGCGACAGCTGGCGCATGTAGCCGACATCAGGCAGATCAAGTGCGGCTTTCGGATACCGGCTGGTGGAATCGCGAGCCACCAGATGCTTCTCCTCGCTGAGCGCGTAGACGATCTCGGTGATGGAGCCGCCAATGGCAACTATCTTCGAGCGATCGACAAAGACGGTCGCACCCTTGGCGGCGTTGCCGGGTTGCAAGGCGACAAAAGCCAGGCAGAGACAGATTGTCGGTCCAAGCGCCAGCCTGAGAACAGGCGCCAGTCTGGAAAAGGGAACCATAGGTTTCGTCCTCAGGCTGCGGTCGGGCTTGGGATGCGCGGCAGGTGTTCCGCCAGGAATCGCCAGTCGTCGCGTTCACTCTCGCCTTCATGGCGTTTGCCGAAGAACTGGATGATCATCTTGCCGTCGGCGTCATAGACTTCGAGCGAGGTGACGTGACCGTCCTTGGTCGGCTTGCGCACTGCCCAGACCTCATGGATGTGGTCGGTTCGCAAGTGCAGGTGGAAGGTCTCGTCCAGTACGTTGATCCATGGCCCCATCAGCTTGATGGATTTGACCGGACCGGAATGAATCTGGATGCAGCCGCGATTGCCGACAAAGCACATGATCGGCATCTCGCCCTCGGCGGCATGATGGAACATGGGGCGGACGGCGTCATTGTCGAGCAGCCAGGCATAGTCCTGGCCGACCATGCGCACCGCCTGCCGGCGGCTGAGCTTCAGCGTTTTCAGCATGCCGAAGAACTGGTGCACGTCGGTCAGCCGGCTCCAGCGGTCGCGCAGATCGTCGAGATTGGCGGTGGTTTCCCCGCCATGGACCTCGTCGTCGGGGATGTGTCCAGAAATGTCGATCGTCGGCTCCTGGTTCGACGATTCGAGCGCGGCGACCAGCTTTTGGTAGGCATAAAGACTGGAGGCAGGCCGCAGATGCACCTTGTGCACCGCCTCGCCTGCCGCGTCGAAAAACTGCAGGCTGCGGCGGATGTCGTCGCCATCGCGCTTTTCCACGGCAAAGCCGTGCGCCCAGACTTTCGGGAAGATGCGCAGATCGATGTTTTCACCGAGCACCATGGCATTGTGGTTGCCGGTGACGATCTTGTCGTAGACGCCGATCTTCTCGTGCACCGCACTTTCGTTGCGGGTCAAGGCCATGACTTCGCCGACGGCTTCGAGGCCGGTCAGGAGATCGTTGACGCGCGGCTCGATGCAGACGACCCCGTCGCCGCAATGCGCGGCGATGAGCTCGGCCTCAGAAATGCCGAGCTGGGCAGCCAGATCACGCTCGCGCGTCTTCGGATTCTCTGTCCGTGCCCGCCGGATTTCATGCGGGGCGGGTTTTACGCGCTGATCCATGTTTCGTCCCTACTGCCTTGCCTTACTTGTTGAGAATGAGCTTGCCCTGGCGGGTGATCTTGAGCCGGTAGAGCGCGCCATGATGCTCGATGCCGATCTCGTGCTCGCCCTGGAACAGGGTGTTGCTGGACAGCGTTCGCACCGCCAGCGGAACCCGGTCGAAACGGGCGGAGGTGCCGTCGGAACGGCGGACGCGATAGCGAAAGTCATTGGGATTGTGTGTGTTCATCTGGATCGATCCCTTTCCTGTGCCGGGCGCCTGGCAAGGCGTTGCATAAATGCCGATTCATTTCTTGACTTGAATAATCATGTTTACTAGTCAGTGCAATACCGGAGTAAATGAGTCAACATTTAAGACGCCGGACACGATCAAAAACGCCAGCGAGCCCCAGGCCAGCCAGCACCGAACCTGGACTTTGGAGTTGGGGCATGGGGTTGATGAATTGGGAATGGCGTGGCCGGTTTGACACCTGCCCGTCTAATGAGGGTCTTGGCGGGCGATCCACGGCAAGAGGGATGGCGGCCTTGCTGGCAAGCGTCGCGGCAGTCGCTTTGCTGGCGCCACCAGCCAGCGCCCAGCAAGCGGCGCAATCGCCGAAGGCTGAAGAGGCAAAGCCCGCCCCGGCGGGCGCAACACTGCTCGACAAGATCCTGGTGCTGAGCCGCACCGGCGAGACAGCGATCGAATCGCTGGCTTCGGCCAGCCATATCGACCAGGAACAGCTCGACCGCCGCATGGCGACGACGCCGAACGAGATGCTGCTCGGCGTGCCCGGTATCGCGGCGCAGGCCGACGCCAGGCGTGTCAGCACCAGCATCAACATCCGTGGCCTACAGGATTTCGATCGCGTCGCGGTTATCGTCGACGGCGCCCGCCAGAATTTCCAGCGTTCCGACCACGGCACGCAGTCGACCTTCTACATCGATCCTGAACTCGTCAAATCCGTCGACGTGATCCGCGGTCCTGTCGCCAACACCTATGGCTCGGGCGCCATCGGCGGCGTGGTCTTCTTCGACACCAAGGATGCCGAGGATTTCCTCAAGCCGAACGAGACATGGGCTGGTTCCGTCACCGGGCGCTACGAGAGCAACGGCAAGGGCTGGACCACCAGCGCATCCGGTGCCTATCGCTTCAACGAGAACTGGGACGCGCTCGGCAACATCGTCTACCGCAACTACGATGACTACAAGGATGGCGATGGCGACGCCGTCAAGGGCACTGGCTTCGACGTGCTCAGCGGCCTGCTCAAGACCACAATCCGGCCGACGGACAACAGTGAGCTGAAGCTCGGCTGGGTCGGCTCAAGCGATGGCTGGAACGAGATCAGCGGTGGCGCGCCGGTGAATGATGTCGACCTGAAGTCGAACACCTTCACAGCCCGCTACAACGTCACCGACGAAGACAAGAGCTGGCTCGATCTCCACATCAACACCTCCTACAACAAGACCAACCTCGACCTGACGAGCCTCGTCCCGCTAAAACGCTTTGATCCGGTCACCGGCCTGCCTGTGGTGCTGCCGACAGGTTCGACCTCGACCTTCGATGTCGGCACGACCAGCATCGACATCTGGAACACGTCCAGATTCGAGACCGCCGGCGTCGCGCACGAACTGACCTATGGCGGTGACTGGGCGGGCGACAACGTCAAGACCGGCGGCACGGCCGGTGGCGACAGTTTCTACACGCCTTCGGGCAAGCGCAACGTTTCCGGTGCCTATGTCCAGGACAAGCTCACCTGGGAGTGGCTCGAAGTCATCGCCGGTCTGCGTTACGACAATTACAGCCTGAAGGATGATACCCACGAAACTTCCGGCGACAGAGTGTCGCCGCGCATCACCGTCGGCGTCTCGCCCTTCGAAAGCGCTGGCCTTGCCGGCCTGCAATTCTATGGCACCTATGCGGAAGGCTACCGTTCGCCCTCGTTGACGGAGACGCTGATCAGCGGCAACCATCCGGCCGGCGTTTCCTTCCCGTTCCTGCCCAATCCCAATTTGCGGCCTGAAACCGGCAAGACGACGGAATTCGGCGTCAACTACAAGCAAGATGACATCCTGGAGGCCGGCGACGCGCTTCGCATCAAGGCGGCCTATTTCAACAACAATGTCGATGATTATATCGACGGCGTGACGCTGTCGCCGTTCGACCCGACCAGCGGCTGCCCGTTCGGCCCGGGCATCCCGATCTGCTTCCAGTATCAAAATTTTGCCAAGGCCAAGATCAACGGCTTCGAGATGGAGGGCGTTTACGATGCGGCATGGGGCTATGCCGGACTTTCCGCCTCCATCATCAATGGTCACACCATATCCTATGAAGGCGACCGGGCAGACCTTGCCACCATCCCGTCCTCTCAGGTCACCGCCCAGCTCGGCCTGCGCTTCCTCGAGGACAAGCTGACCGTCGGTGGCGAAGTGCAGTACAATGGCAAGCCGAAGGGCAATGCGGTGGCCAAGAACTATACGCTGGTCAACGCCTTCGCCAGCTATCAGGCGACCGACAATCTGAAGGTCGATTTCCGCGCCGACAATCTGTTCGATGTCAAATACGCCAACCCGTTGAACGGCAGCACGACGGTCGCGGTCTATGAACCGGGCATAACGCTGAAGCTGGCGGCAACGATGCGATTTGGAGGCTGACGGCAATGACGAGCTTGAGGACATCCCTTCGTTTGCTGACCTCGACGTTGGCGATGTCGCTTGCGATGGTTCCGGCGTGGGCTGAGCAGTCCGCGCCGGTTCCCGCGCTGGCCCTCGAACTCAACGGCGCGCAAGCCTCCGACAAGGGCTGCCGCCTGACCTTCGTGGTCAGCAACAACCTCGGCGCCGACCTCTCCAAGGCGGCGTTCGAGATCGCCCTGTTCAACGAGACAGGCGTCGTCGACCGGCTGACCGTGCTCGACTTCAAGGAATTGCCTGCGGGCAAGACCAAGGTGACACGCTTCGATCTGGCCGGCACCGACTGCGCCAAGGTCAGCCGTGTGCTGATCAACAGCGCGACGGAATGCGCCGGCACAGCCGTCGAACCGAACGCCTGCATGCGCAAACTGAAGACCGACACCAAGACCGGTATCGCCTTCGGCGTCTGAGATGGGACTGCGTCCCGCATTCCTGCAAAGCACGGTGGCACGGCCCCTGGCCGGCTTGTCGTTTGGACCAAGCGATCTTGATTTGACAAGTCCGCACGGGTCGCTGCAGGTCTCGTCCCGCGACATGCGTGACATCAGTCCCCTCCCCGAACCCGCCGCCGAACTGGCGATCGTGCCAACCGAGCCGCTTGCGCCGCCGCGGCCATCTGCCTGGAACCGCAAATGGACGGCGGCGATCATCGTCTCCTGCTTGCTCCATGCGGCGGTGGCGGCGGGTTTTCTGATTTCGCCCTCGGGGACATTCGATTCCCAGGACGCCATCCGGTCGGAAGGCAGTGATCAGTCCGGAGACAAGGTGGTCGGCAGCGCACTGGACCAGGATCCGGCGGCTGTGAATGTCAAGCTGGTGCCCAATCCACGGCCGACCAAATCAGAGCCTTCAAAGGCGGCCAGGCCGACGCCACCAACAGAGCCGTCTCAACCTGCTCAAGAAACCGCCAAACAGCCGGTCGAGCCTTTGTCAGCGCCTGTCAAACAGCCTTCCGTCACGCCGGACATTCTGGTGGCGAGAGCCCCGCGCGCCGATGACAAGAGCATCGTTGCAAAGACTGAAACCCCTGCACAGCCGACCGTTCAGGCCGAGCCTGCCGCCGTCCCAGAGCAGCCACCGATTCCCAGCGCCAGACCAACTCCGGCAGCCGCCCCGCCCAGCACCAGCCAAGCGGATGAGAAGCGTGGCACGGCGAATGGCCAGGACCGATTGGCGCAGGCGGCCAGCAAGGGCAAAAAACAGAAGGAGGCAGGCAGCGCGGCGGAAGACAATTACCGCGGCGACGTCTTCCGAAAGCTGAGCGGTGTCAATCGCGGCGTCCCGCCTTCGGTACAGTTGGCTGCTCGCAACAATGCCGTTGTGACATTCGTCATCGGCAGCCGCGGCGGCATTGATGACCTGCGCATTCTGCAAAGCTCCGGATCGCCGAACTTCGACAAGGTCGCGCTCGGCATCGTGCGCAAGGCAGCTCCTTTTCCTCCAATTCCACCACAGGCCGCGAGCAAGAGTCTAGCGTTCGAGGCCGAAATCGGCCCATTTTGAAACTGTCGCGGCGTCAACCATCAACACCCGAATGAAAGGAACCTCCATGTACATCGCCATGAACCGCTTCAAGGTGCAGACCGGCTCGGAAGCCGATTTCGAAGCCGTCTGGAAGAACCGCGATTCCAGCCTTGCACAGATGAAAGGCTTCCGGGAGTTCCATCTGCTGCGTGGCCCGGTCAACGAGGCCGAAGGCTACACGCTGTTTGCCTCGCACACGGTGTGGGCGAGCCACGATGATTTCGTCGCCTGGACCAAGTCGGAGAATTTCCGCGCTGCCCACAGAAATGTCGGCACGACGAAAGTCCACTATCTCGGCCATCCGCAATTCGAGGGCTTTTCCGTCGTGGAAGGGGCCTGAGATGGCAACGCTTGCCGAAGACCCCGCGCGCAGCATTCCGATCCTGCCCTCGCCCGACATCGAGGCAACGCGCGATTTCTACCGCGATGAGCTCGGCTTCGGTGTCGTCGGGCCGGAGATGAACGACTATCTGATCGTGCGCCGGGGCGACATCGAAATCCATTTCTGGAAGAGCGATGACCGCAAACTTCCCGAAGTCTCGTCCTGCTATATCAGGGGCGGCGAGGTGCCGGCACTGCATGCCGAATTTTCGGCGCGCCAGGTGAGGCAACTCAGTCCGTTCACCGTGCGGCCGTGGAACATGAAGGAATTCTATATCCGGGACCCGCACGGCAATCTGCTGAAGTTCGGCTGCGCACCCGAAGAGGTGTGAGCAGCCGGCTATCAGGAGCCGGCCAGCAGGCTGGCATTGCCGCCTGCCGCCGTGGTGTCGACGCAGACGGCGCGTTCATGCGCATAGGCCGCCGGGTTGAGCACTTCGCTGACCAGCGGCACGATCGGCCCGGTGCGGTCGGCGATAACCCTGCGCACGATGCGCGCAGCCTCGGGCGTGCCCGAAAAAGCGACGACATCGACGCGCAGCGAGCGCGCTTCGATCGGATCAGGCCGGCCATCTATGGCGGCCAGCGGCAGGCCTTTGCCGGTCAGCGCGGAGAGTGCCGCCGGTGCACCCGGTGCAACGGCCAGCACCGCATTGCCGGCAGCGAGCGCCTGGATCGTCTGCGCGAGCAGCGTGTCGCCATCGGGGCCAAGGCACAGCACCCGCCCACGCGGCGACAGCGACAGCGTGTTGGCCTCCCCGGTCGGCCCGGGCAGATCGACCTGGCCGAAGTCGATGCCGGCGGCGGCACCAATGGCCGCCGCACCCTTGCCGCGCAGATGCTTCCTCAGGATGGCGACCCGGTCGGGCCGCGTCGACCAGCCGCCCAACGTCGGGTCGGGCAGATTGTCGGCAAGTTCGGTCGCCGTAACCTTGTGGCCATCGGCAACGTGGGTGCCGGCCTCCGGTCCCTTGCGGAAGCGGCGGAGATAGTGCGGACCGCCCGCCTTCGGTCCGGTGCCTGACAGCCCCTCGCCGCCGAAAGGCTGCGAACCGACGACGGCGCCGATCTGGTTGCGGTTGACATAGATGTTGCCGGCATGGATGCCGTCGACGAAATGCTGGACACGGCCCTCGATGCGGGTGTGCAGGCCGAAGGTCAGGCCATAGCCCTTGCGGTTGATGGCGGCGATGACCGCGTCGATTTCGTCGGCATCGAAACTGGCGACATGCAGCACCGGCCCGAACACCTCGCGCTCCATGTCCTCGATGCCCTTGACCCGGAAGACGTGCGGCGCGACGAAGCGGCCATCCTTCGGTGCTTCGAGCTTGGCGATCAGCCGGCCCTGCAGTCCCATCTTCGTGCAGTAGTCGCGGATCGAAGCCTGCGCTTCGTCGTCGATGACCGGGCCGACATCGGTCGAAATCCGCCAGGGGTCGCCGATGCTGAGAGCCTCCATGGCGCCCTTCAACATCTCCAGCATCTTCTTCTCGACGTCTTTCTGCACATAGAGCACGCGCAGCGCCGAGCAGCGCTGGCCGGCGCTCTGGAAGGCCGAGGCCAGGATGTCGCGCACCGCCTGTTCGGGCAGCGCGGTGGAATCGACGATCATCGCATTCAGCCCGCCGGTCTCTGCGATCAGCATGGCGTCTGGCGCGGCCGTCTCGGCCAGCTGCTTCTCGATCAGCTTGGCGACCTCGGTCGAACCGGTAAAGCAGACACCGGCGATGCGCGGATCAGCGGTCAGCGGGCCGCCGACCGAGGGGCCGTCGCCGGGCAGAAGCTGGATGACATCTTCCGGCACGCCGGCCTCGCGCAGCAGTTCGACGGCGCGGAAGGCGATCAGCGGCGTCTGCTCGGCCGGCTTGGCGACCACCGAATTGCCCGTGACGAGTGCCGCCGCGATCTGGCCGGTGAAGATGGCGAGCGGGAAATTCCACGGCGAAATGCAGACGATGGCGCCGCGCGCCTGCGTGCCCGGTTCGGCATTGGCCGCCTCGGCAGCATAATAGCGCAGGAAGTCGACCGCCTCGCGCACCTCGGCCACACCGTCGGCCAGCGATTTGCCGGCTTCCCGGGTGGCCAGTGCGAAGAACTCGACGGCATTGGCCTCATAGAGATCGGCGGCGCGGTTGAGGATGGCGGAACGTTCGGAAACCGGACGCTTGGCCCAGGCCGGCTGTGCCTCGACGGCAATGCGCACGGCGGTCGCCACCTGCTTGGCGGTGGCTTCGCTGACCGTGCCCACCACTTCGGAAGGCTTGGCCGGATTGACGATCGGGCGCTGCTTGCCATAGCCGGCGGCCCGCGTGATCGGCTTGGCATGCCAGCGGTCGGGGCCCGAGAACGCCGCCTTGGCCTTGTCGATCGCCGCCAGCGTCACCGTGTCGGTGATGTCAAAACCCTTCGAATTGCGGCGCCCAGCGCCGAAGATCTGGGAAGGCCGGGCAATCGCCGGATTGGCGGCGGGGCCCTGGTCCTCGACCGTTTCGAGCGGATCGCGGGCGATGTCCTCCGGCTCGACCTCCTCGTCGGTCAGCTGATGCACGAAGGAGGAGTTGGCGCCGTTCTCCAGCAGCCGGCGGACCAGATAGGCAAGCAGATCGGAATGCGCGCCGACCGGCGCATAGATGCGGCAGCGCGTGCCTTCGGACCGGCGTACTGTTTCATGCAGCGCCTCGCCCATGCCATGCAGGCGCTGGAACTCGAAGGAATCACGGTCCCCTGCCATCGAAAGGATAGCGGCGACGGTGTGGGCGTTGTGGGTGGCGAATTGCGGATAGATGCGGTCGGTCATCGACAGCAGCTTTTTGGCGCAAGCTATGTAGGACACGTCGGTGTTGGCCTTGCGGGTGAAGACGGGATAGCCGGTGAGCCCCAGCGTCTGCGCCCGTTTTATCTCGGTGTCCCAATAGGCGCCCTTGACCAGCCGCACCATGATGGTGCGGTCGTATTTCTTGGCCAGCGCATAGAGCCAGTCGATGGCAAAGGCGGCGCGCGGGCCATAGGCCTGGACGACGACGCCAAAGCCGTTCCAGCCGGCGAGTTCCGGCTCGGCGAGTACGCGCTCGATCACATCGAGCGACAGATCTAGGCGGTCGGCCTCTTCGGCATCGATGTTGAGGCCCATGCGCGAATGCCGCGCGGCGAGAGCCAGCGACAACAGCCGCTCGGCCATGACTGGCAGCATCTCGTCCTTCTGCGCCACCTCGTAGCGCGGATGCAGCGCCGAAAGCTTGACCGAGATGCCGTGGTTCTGGCGGATATCAGGGCCGTTGGAACCGGCATCCAGCGAGGAAATCGCGTCGGCGTAGGCCTTGTGATAGCGCAACGCGTCGGCCTCGGTGCGGGCGGCCTCGCCCAGCATGTCGAAGGAATAGAGATAGCCCTTCTGCGTCATCGGCCGGCCGCGCTTGACGGCCTCGGTGATGGTGCGTCCGAGCACGAACTGCTCGCCCATCTCACGCATGGCCGCGGCTACCGCCTTGCGGATGACCGGCTCGCCCAGCCGGCGCACCATGGAGCGCAGCGTGCCTTCGATGCCGCCCTCGCCTTCATCGAGGACGCGGCCGGTCAGCATCAGCGCCCAGGTCGAGGCGTTGACGAAGATGGAGCTCGAACCGCCCGAATGCGCCGACCAGTCGTGCGGCGCGATCTTGTCGGCGATGAGATCGTCCATGGTCTCGGTGTCGGGCACGCGCAGCAGCGCCTCGGCCAGGCACATCAGCGCCACGCCTTCCTTGGTGGAAAGTCCGTAAGCGGAGAGGAACACCTCCATCAGCCGGGGGTCCGACGAGCCGCGCACGGCCCGCACCAGATCGGCGGCCCGGGCCGAGATCGCCTTGCGGTCTTTCGCGGAAAGCCCCGTCGCCTCGGCCAGTCGCTGCACCGCCTCGTCTTCGTCGGGCAGATAGTTGGCGCGGATCTGCTGGCGGATGGAATCAAGCGGCATGGCGGTCCTGCGGAGCGAGCATCGGGGAGCGGACCGGCGGTCACCGGACCGAATGGCGCAAGCTAGCACAAGGTGCGAATTTCAGTCGGTCCGAAGAAATCGACATTTTAGGTCATCTGATCTAATATTGCGGTACAAAACTGGCATATGGACTGCGCTTTCGATGACAGAAGACCAATTGGACCGCATCGACCGGAATATCCTGTCGGCTCTGGCAAGCGATGGGCGGCTTTCTATGTCCGAACTGGCGGCAAAGGTCGGCCTGTCGAAGACGCCGGTGCAGGCGCGGGTCAAGCGGCTGGAGAAGGACGGCTACATCAGGGGCTACCAGGCGATCATCGACCGCGAGCGGTTGGGCGAAGGTCATGTCGCCTTCGTCCAGGTGAAACTGTCCGACACCCGATCCGCCGCCTTAGATGCCTTCAACCGATCCGTGCAGGGGGTGCCGGAGATCGAGCAATGCCACATGATGGCGTCCAGCTTCGACTATCTGCTGAAGGTCCGCACCCGAGACATCGCCGCCTATCGCCGCGTGCTGGGCGAACGCATCTCCGCCCTGCCCCACGTCGCCCAGACCTCAACCTTCGTGGCGATGGAGACGGTCAAGGATCGGTAGATCACTCCGCCAGCGTCTTCAGGAAGGCCACCAGCGCCCCACGTTCGTGGTCCGAAAGCTGCAGCGGATGGATTTCGGATGTTCCTTCAACGCTGGGCGCAGCCTTGGCGTAGTGCGCGACCACCTCGTCGAGCGACGAAAACTGCCCGGCATGCATATAGGGTGGGCGCGTGGCGGCGCCGCGCAACGAGGGCGTCTTGTAGGCCCGGATCAACTGCGGCCCATCCTTGACCATGAAGCGCAGTTCGCCGCAGGCACTGGCGTCGCCGTCACGATAGGCGCCGAGGCAGTTGAACGGGTCGGCCTCGACTTGGCGTACCGCATCGATGCGGCCGCGGTCGGGCGGCAGATCCGCGACAGGTGGCACGCCGGTGTTGTGAAAACTGTTGTCGGTGAAGCGTGGCCCATTGTGGCATGTCACGCAATTGGCCTTGCCGATGAACAATTTCAGCCCGAGGATTTCCTCCTGGGAAAAGGCGGCATCGCCTTTCGCCTCGGCGCCGGTGGCGAGATCCAGTGCAAAGCGGTCGAAGCGCGTCGGCGCCGGCTCGATCGACCGTTCGAAGGCGGCAATCGCCTTGCCGATATTGGCATAGACGCCGTTGATGGCGTCGCGCTGCGCGCCGCTCATCGCGTTCCAGGCGGCCTTCTCGGCATCGGTTCCGAGTGGGCTTGCATTCAACGGCATGCCGGAAAAATCGGGCAGCTGTCCGAAGATGCGCTCGTAGCGTTCGCCGAAGCGCGCCTTCATGTAATGCGCATAGGCGGTACGGTTTCCCGCCTGCTCCAGCGGATTTTCGAGCGGTGTCAGCGCCTGCGCCCACAGGCTGTCGCGGCGGCCATCCCAGAAGAACCAGGGATCGCGCGCCACGCCCGCCAGCGGCATGGTGCGCCGGTTTGTGTGGCCGACGCCGACCGCTTGCGGCAGGTCGTCCTGGAACTGGCGGTCGATCTTGTGGCAGGTCGAGCAGGACACCGTGCCGTCGCGGCTCATCCCCTGATCGAAGAACAGCGTCGAGCCGAGTGCGGCGGCCGCCGGCACATCGGCAAAGCGGTTGGTGGTGTCGGGCTTCAGAGACGGCAGCGTTGACAGTGCCAGCGAGGCGACGGTCTTCTTCTCGGCGTCGGAGAAATCCGGCTTGCCGCAACCGGCGAGGACGATGGCCGCCAACAGCGCCAGAAACCGCGGAAAGTGCCTCATCGGTCGCTCACAGCACCACGTTGAACAGCACCGTGTCGGAGCCGGCCGTGGCCGAGATGGCGAAGTGCAGTTGCCACCAGCCACTCATCGTGAATTTCACCCCTTCGATCCGATAGCGCCCGTCGCCGAGATAGTCGGTCGCCTGCGGGCTGGTCGGCAGGCCGTGATTGTGCTGCGGCATGCCGCCGGAAATCGCGATCGCGGCCCCCTCCACCGGCGCGCCGGCCTTTGTCTTCAGGGTCAGCAGCCAGGATTCCAGTTCGCCTTGCCGCACGACGCCCCGCTCCGGCAAAAAACTTGCCACGAAAAGCCCGTTGTCGGTGTTCTTCGTCCGCGAGACATCCGGACCGGCAGGCTGCGACGATCGCGGCGCCGTCAGATAGACGACCGCGAGAATGCCGACCAGCAAGGCAGCCAGACCAAGACCCGCCAGAAGATAACGCCATAACGATGCCAAACCGGTTCCTCTTCTGCAGACAACGTTTTGCCGGACGGATCGCATCCCGCCAGCCTGTGGGAAAACGCTGTGGCGGAAAAAACCCTGCTTGCCAAGCATGGCGCTGCCCGTGGCAAAAAGCTACAGCACCAGGATCACTGGAGGATTGTAGATGGCGGGAAACGGCGTCGCCTCGATCGGCGAATGCATGCTCGAATTGTCGGGCCAGTCGGGCCCGAACTGGCGCATGGGTTTTGCCGGCGACACGTTCAACACGCTGTGGGCGCTGCACGCGTTGAGCACTGAGCGGCCAGCAACCTATGTCTCAGCCTTTGGTGACGATCCCTTCTCGCAAGGCCAGATCGCTTTCTTCGCTGAAAACGGCATCCGCATCGGTTCCAGCCCGGTCATAGCAGGGGCGCGGCCCGGCCTCTATGCGATCACGCTCACCGGCGCCGAGCGTTCCTTTACCTACTGGCGCGGCGACGCCGCCGCCCGGCAGCTCGCTTCCGATCCGGCTGCATTGTCGAAAAACCTGGAAAATCAGGCGCTTGTCTACTTCAGCGGAATCACTTTGGCAATTCTGGACGATGCCCCGCGGGCTGCGCTGCTGGCGGCCGTAGCCGGGGCGCGGGCCGCAGGCTCGACTGTCGCCTTTGACCCCAACTACCGGCCGCGGCTCTGGCGCCGGCGCGAGGATGCGCAGGCAGCGATCGCCGAGGCGCTTGCCGTCACCGACATCGCCTTGCCGACCTTTCCCGATGAGCAGATGCTGTTCGGCGATGCAACGCCGCAAGCGACCGCCGCGCGGCTTGGGCAAGTGGTCCGCGAGGTTGTTGTCAAGAACGGCGAGGCGCCGGCACTGATTGCCGACAACGGAACATTGCACGACGTGCCGGCGATCCATGTCGCCGCACCTGTCGACACCACCGGCGCCGGCGATTCCTTCAATGGGGCCTATCTGGCCGCACGCCTCGTCGGTCACGCCCCGGCGGATGCCGTATTGCGCGCGCACCGCGTCGCCGCCGCCGTGGTACAGGTGAGCGGCGCGCTGGCGCCATTCGAGGTTCTACGAACCGCTTTCGACGGCTAAGGTCCGTTGAGATTCAGGCCAGGCCGAGTCGAAAATGACGGGTTCCGAGTACCGGAGCGGAGCGTACGTTTGGGTACGTGAGCACCGGAAGCACAGGTATCAGCCATTTGCAGGCCGGCCTCATCTGAATATCAACAGACCTTAGGGCAGCCGGAAGCGGTATTCGGTGACGTGATGGTAGATCGCGCCGGGCCACAGCGTCGCCTGCGGGAAATACGGGCGGTTCGGCGCATCCGGCCACACCTGCGGTTCCAGGCAGAACCCGCAGAAGGCCTTGTAGTCTCGCCCTTCCAACCCCTTGCGCGGCGTCACGTACTGGCCGGTGTAGAGCTGGACGCCGGGCTCCGTGGTCCACACCTCCATCTCGACCCGGGAACTCGCCCCTTGCGTCCAAGCTGCCTGTTTGAGCGGCCCGCGCGTTGGAGCGAGGCAGAAATTCTGGTCGTAGGGCAGTTGTTCGCCCTCGGTCTCCATGCGCAGCGGCCGCGCCTGGCGGAAATCGAAGGGCGTCCCGTCAACCGGCTTGACCACGCCGGTCGGGATCATGTCGCCATCGACGGGCAGATAGGCGCCGGCATTCAGCATCATCCTGTGGTCGAGAATGTCGCCGGCGCCACCATCATCCAGGTTGAAATAGGAATGCTGGGTGAGATTGCACAGCGTCGGCTCCTCGCAGGTCGCGGTCAGTTCGACGCTGAGCGTGCCGGGGATCTTCAGCCGGTAGGTGCAGGTGACGTCGAGCGCACCGGGAAAGCCCATCGTGCCGTCGGGATCATGCAGCGTCAGAGTGACGAAATCCCTGCCATGCAGCGAAACCGTCCACGGCCGGTGGAAATAGCCTTGCGAGCCGCCATGCAGCGTGTGCTTGTCGAGGAAGTTGCGTTCGGTCTGGTAGCGCTGGCCGGCGATGGTGAAGCGGCCATCCCGGATGCGATTGGCGTAGCGGCCGACGACCGCACCGAAGAAGGCGGTGTCGGTCTTATAGGCCTCCAGATTGTTGTAGCCGAGCACCAGCGGCGCATCGTGTCCGGTGAGGCGCAAATCCTGGATGATTGCGCCCAGCCCGATGATGTTGGCGGTGAGACCGCCACCCCTGATCGCGAAGCGACGCACCGGCTCTCCCGCCTGCGTCGTGCCGAAAACCTCACCGTCCTTCATTCGCCATGCCCGCAAACGCCAGTTGATTCAGAGAATTTCGGCTGGTTTTCTCGACTCATGCGGGCAGGTCACAGACCTGCCCGCATAGAGCCAGTCTATCAGAGGCCGAGGCCACCGATGCAGACATATTTGGTGTCGAGGTAGTCCTCGATGCCCTGATGTCCGCCTTCCTTGCCGAGGCCGGATTCCTTGACGCCGCCGAACGGCGCCTCGGGGGTGGTGATGAGGCCTTCATTAACGCCGACCATGCCGTATTTCAGCCCTTCCATGACGCGGAAGGCGCGGCCGAGATCGCCGGTGTAGAAATAGCAGGCGAGGCCGAATTCGGTGTCGTTGGCAAGCGCGATTGCCTCTTCCTCGGTCTCGAACTTGAACACCGGTGCGACCGGGCCAAAGATTTCTTCCTTCATGAAGCGCATCTTGGGCGTCGCATTGGCGATGACCGTCGGCTGGAAGAACGAACCGCCGAGCGCGTGACGCTTGCCGCCGGCGACGATCTTGCCGCCCTTGGCAGTGGCGTCGGCAATCAGCTCCTCGACCTTCTCGACAGCCTTTTCGTCGATCAGCGGTCCCTGCTGCACGCCGTCCTCGAGGCCGGAACCGACCTTCAACCCGTTGCTTGCGGCAGCGAGCTTTTCGACGAACTTGTCATAGACGCCGGCCTGAACCAGGAAGCGGTTGGTGCAGACGCAGGTCTGGCCTGAATTGCGGTATTTGGCGGTGATCGCGCCAGCAACGGCACGCTCGAGATCGGCGTCGTCGAAGACGATGAACGGCGCGTTGCCGCCAAGCTCCATCGACACTTTCTTGACGGTGACCGAGGACTTCTGGATGAGAAGCTTGCCGACCTCCGTCGACCCGGTGAAGGTGATCTTCGACACCAGCGGATTGGCGCAGATCTCGTCGCCGATCTCGCTGGCCGAACCGGTCAGGATGTTGATGACGCCCTTGGGGAAACCGACTTCCTCGGCGAGCGCGCCCCAGGCCAGACCCGAGTACGGGGTCTGCGAGGCCGGCTTGACGACCGCGGTGCAGCCGGCGGCAAGCGCCGGTCCGAGCTTGCGGGCAAGCATCGAGGACGGGAAATTCCACGGCGTTATGGCCGCGATGACACCAACCGGTTCCTTGGTCACCAGGATACGGCGGTCCGCCCATGGCGAAGGCACCACGTCGCCATAGGTGCGGCGGCCTTCCTCGGCGAACCACAGGATGTAGGAAGCGGCCGAGCCGATCTCGCCCTTGGACTCGAACAGCGACTTGCCCTGCTCGATGGTGAGCAATTCGGCCAGCACGTCCTGATTGTCCATCATCGCGTCGTGCAGCTTGCGCAGCAGCTTCGAGCGCTCGAGCGCGGTCGTCTTGCGCCACAACTTGAAGGCAGCTTCGGCGGCCTCGATGGCACGGCGGGTCTCGGCCTTGCCCGACTTCGGCACAGTGCCGATCTTGAGACCGGTGGCCGGGTTGTTGACGTCGACCGTCTGGCCGCTGTCGGCCTGCACCCATTCGCCGTTGATGAGATTGGCCTGCCGCATGAAATGGCTGGTTTTCTGAAGCATGGTCTATCCTCCGTTCGGCGCACTGACGGGCCGGTCTATGAAGTCTTCGGTGAGCGTGCGCCATGGAACTGAAGCCGGCACGCCGGAGCCACTGCTCTTTACCTAGGGCAAGGCCCGCGAGCAATCGCTACATGGCATATAGGGGTTGGGCCAGCCCGAGGCGAGAGCAGGCCGACATATGGCATGAATATCGCAGGCCGGCATTGTCTGAATATCAGCATAACCTGTCAGAAAACGTGGAGCACCACCGTCAGCCAGAAAGCAGTCGTCACGGCGGCGCAGGCCGTGGCGATGGTCATCTGGTTCGATGCCAGCGCCTGGCCGGTGTTGAACTGCACGGCGATGAGATAGGAATTGATGCCGGATGGCAGCGCCGCGATCACGACCGCCACCTTCGCCGTCAAGGGCGGCAGGCCGAGCAGCCAGACGAAGGCAAGAACCAGCGCCGGCATCAGGAACAGCTTCAGCACCGAAAGCGCCAGCGCCGGCCGGACGTTACCGGAAATGCCGAAGCGGCGCAGGCTGAGCCCCATGGCAAACAGCGCCACCGGCCCGGCCGTATCGGCCAGCGCATCGACCAGCCGCATGGCAAGGTCGGGCAGCGGCACGCCGGTGAGGCGCCATGCCAGCCCCGCCAGAATGCCGATGATCAGTGGATTGATGAACAGCCGTCTCAGGAAACTGCGGATGATGCGCAAGGGATGCATGGGCTCGCCGCCGCCCCGGCCGAACATCTCGAACAGGACGATCGACGCCATCATCATGATTGGCAGATGCACGGAGACGAGCAGCGACAGCACTTCGAAGCCGCTCGGGCCGAATATGCCAAGAATGAAGGGAGCACCGAGCAGCACGACATTGGAGTAGGCCGACGACACGCCCCCGACGACCCCGGCACGTGCATCCCGTCCGAAGATCCGCGTGGTGACGAGATGACCGGCGCCCCAGGTGATCGCCACTGCCGCGAAATAGGCGCCCCACAGGGACCATGGCGCGACACCGTGGAAATCGGCGTTCACCATGGTCTGGAACAACAGCAGCGGCATCGCCACGCTGACCGCGAAATCGGATATCCCCTCGCCGCTCGCCGGTCTGAGATAGCCTGTGAACCCGGCGAGATAGCCGAGCGCGACAAGGCTGAAGACGAAGAGGACGGTTTCGGTGAGCGGAGACATTTTTCCCGTGATAGGCGAGCCACGGTCGTGGCGCAATCGCGCCTGAATTGGATCATGCCTGAATTTGATCATGGTCGGCTGGCAGCATTATAGAGGGTTTGGATCATCGGGGCGGGCGCGAACGACAAATGGCCTTTGTCGAAACTTCGAAGCGTAATCTTTTCCGGCAGGCGTGGCTGACAGCTTTCGCCACTGCCCTGTTTTGCCTTGCCGCGACAGCGCTTCAGGCCGCCGAAACGAAAAGCCTGAAGGGCGTGGCGCTGATCATCGGCCAGTCGAAATACGAACATATCGCCGCCCTCCCCAACCCGGCCAACGACGCCCGCGACATGGCCAAGATGCTGACCGACCTCGGTTTCGACGCCCGTAACGTCACCGACCGCGACGCCGCCAAGCTGAAGCGCGACCTGGAGCGATTCAGCGAGGATGCCGAAGGCGCCGATGTCGCTTTCATTTACTATTCCGGTCATGGCATCGAGGCCGGCGGCGAGAACTATCTGGTACCGGTCGATGCCGACATATCGTCCCTGAAGGATGCGGACGCGGCCCTGGTGCCGATTTCCGCCGTCATGGATGCGTTTAAGAAGACCGTGCCGGTGACGATCGTGCTGCTCGATGCATGCCGCACAAATCCGTTTCCGGCGGACGCCGTGGTGCGGCGCGCCCCGACTGCCTCCGCCTCGCCGATTGGCGCCGGCGGGCTGGAACCGGTGCGCGGCGCCAAGGCCCTCGGCAACGCGGCGGCGACAGACGCGAGCCTGGGCACCGTGGTCGGCTTTGCCGCCGAACCCGGTCGCCCGGCACTCGATGGCGCGGCTGGCGAAAATAGCCCTTACGCGGCCGCCCTGCTGCGCCACCTCGCGGCGATGAAAGGCACCGAGTTCGGCTCGGTCATGCGCATGGTGGCCGAGGAGGTCTATCTCGGCACCAAGGCCAAGCAGCGTCCTTGGGTCAATGAAAGCCTGCGCCGCCTGCTCTATTTCGGCATTGCACCGCCGGAGCCGACCGGCGACGACGGGTTGATCACCGGCGAGCGGCGGCAGTTGCTGTTGACCATTTCCGACCTGCCCGACCCGAAGCGGGCACAGGTGGAACTGGCCTCGCTGCAGGAAGGCGTGCCGCTCGACGCGCTCTATGGCGTGCTGAAGGCACTCGGCACGGAAAAAATCCCCGAGGATCCGACGGATCTGCAAAAGGTGCTCGACGCCCAGGCCGAGCGCCTGAAGAAGATGATGTCCGAGCGCGCGGCGTTGCGCACCGACGATCCCGAGATCAAACGCCTCGTTGCTTCCGCCGACGCGGCCATCGCCCAGGGCGCCATCGTGACGGCGCACAAATTCCTCGATGAGGCGGTCGGCCGGGTCGAGCAGACAGGCGCTGCGGTCGATGATGCAGAAGATCTCGTCAAGCAGAAGCGCCTCGCCGATGCCGCGATCTACGTCAGGCGCGCCGATGCCTCGGCGCTGGTCTTCGATTACAAGTCCGCTGCCGGCGACTACGCCAAGGCGTTTTCGCTGGCCGAAAAATGGGACGACAAGCTGCGCTGGAACTACAAGAACCAGGAAGCCGAGGCGTTGAATGCTTATGGCTATGCCTCCGGCGATCTCGATGCGCTGCAGCGCTCCATCGAGGCCTATCGCATCATCCTGAACTTCATCCCCAATGGCGAACAGAATCGCGACTGGGCGATCACCCGCAACAACATGGCGGTGGTGCTGCAGACCATCGGCGAGCGCGAGACCGAAACCGCGCATCTCGACGAAGCGGCACAGATCTTTCGCGATTCCCTCATCGTGTTCGAGCGCGAGAAGGACGACCTCAACTGGGCCGCCGCGCAGAACAACCTGGCCAATGTGCTCTTGAAGATCGGCGAACGCGAGAGCGACCCAAGGCGCCTGAATGAAGCGGTGGCGGCAATGCGCGCCACCCTCGACAAGCGCCCGCGCGACAAGGTGCCGCTCGACTGGGCAGCTTCGCAGAACAACCTCGGCCTGGCGCTCTACGCACTGTCCGAACGCGAGGCCGCCGGCGAGCATCTGACGCAAGCAGAGGCGGCCTACCGGCTTGCGCTTGAGGAATACACCCGCGAAAGGGCGCCGGTGGAATGGGCAATGGTCGAGAACAATCTCGGCAACACGCTTGTGTCGCTTGGCATCCAGCTCAACGACAAGGGAAAGATCAACGCGGCGGCCGACGCCTTCCGCGCCGCTCTTGAGGTGCGAACCCGTGAAACCTTCCCGGTCTCCTGGGCCACCAGCCGGCTCAACCTCGGCAATGCGCTGAGTGGCGTCGCCCGCTTCGACTTGGGCACCAGCGCGCTCGAGGAGGCTGCGGCGGCCTATGACGATGCGCTGACGGTGTTTACCCGGCAGCGTTTTCCAATGGACTGGGCGTCGGCGCAGAACAATCTCGGTTCGATCTACCAGACGCTTGGCCAGCGCACCCGCGACACGGCCAGGCTCGAACAGTCGGCGGCGGCGTTCCAAGCCGCCCGACAGGTCTATGTCAGACGGAAATTCCCGCTCGACTGGGCAATGAGCCACTACAATCTCGGCAACACGCTGCAGCTGCTTGGCGGCGTGACCGACAAGCCGGAACACTATGGCGAGGCCATCGCCGCCTACCGCGATGCGTTGCGCGAATACAAGCGCGAGACGAACCCGCGGCAATGGGCAATGGCCCAGGCCGGCCTTGGCTCGACGCTGCACTGGCTGAGCATGAGCAATGCCGACCCGAAGCCCCTGCTTGAGTCCATCGCCGCACGGCGGGCGGCACTTGAAGTGTTGACCGTCGAAGCCGCACCCGTGGACTGGGCCAATGCGCAGAACGGCATCGGCATGAGCCTTCTCAACCTCGGAAATCTCCAGCGGACCGACAAATATCTCGGCGATGCCGAGGCCGCCTTCACGGCAACGTTGAAGGTGTTCACCCGCGAAAGCCAGCCGATGCAGTGGGCCTTCGAACAGAACAATCTCGGCGACATCCACTGGAACCGCGCCAGCTATGGTGGCGGCAAGGCCGAATATCGAAAGGCGATCGAATTCTTCGAGAACGCCAAGCAGGGCTTTACCGAAGCCGGCTACATTTTGCCCATCCCGCTGACCGACCAGAAGATCGATCTGGTGAAGAAACAGCTGGCGAAGAAGTAGCGCTCTGGCCGACCGCGCCTTGTCTTTCGGCTGGCTTTACCGTCCCTATATGTCCAGTCACCGGAGCCCATGCCGGGAACCGGAGAAGGATAGCCTATGATTCGATTTGTACTGGCTTTGCTTCTGTTCGCCATCCCGGCCGCGGCCCACGCAACGGACGCCGGCTGGGCGCTGTTGCGCGATGGCGGCCATGTCGTGCTGCTTCGCCATGCCATGGTCACCGGCACCACCGATCCGGCCAATTTCGACATCGACAGCTGTGCCACCCAGGTCAACCTGTCGGCACGCGGCAAGCAGCAGGCGAGCAAGATCGGCGCCTTGTTTGCCGCCCGCGCTGCACCCATCGAGCGCGTGCTGTCCAGCCGCTATTGCCGCTGCCTCGACACCGCGCGCATTGCCTTCGAGGCTGAGCCTGAAATGTTTGCGCCGCTCGATCTCCTGAAGGGCGACGAGACGCAGAAGGCGGCGCAGATCGCGGCGATCATGAAGGAAATCCGCGCCTATTCCGGCTCCGACAATCTGGTCATGGTCACCCATCTGGAAGACATCGTGGCGCTGACCGGCGTCTCGCCGCGCGAAGGCGAGGCCGTGGTCGTCGAGCCGCAGGGCGACGGCCTGCGCGTGCTCGGCCGGGTCACGTTCTGACAGGCTGGCGCTTCGTCGTCGACGTTGGGACGCGGTGTTGCCGAAATGCCACCACAGAAAGAAGCCGCGAATTGGCCACGACAATGCCGCTTGCGACAACCCGTCGCAGGGTCTATAGGCGCGCACCCGGTCACGAAAACCGAAGTGAGCACAACGGTTGGAGCTTTCGTCTCCGCCCGTGCAGGCGGCTTTGACCGCCCTGTATACGGCGCCGCTTTGGGGATTGGGATCGCGGATATAGCTCAGCGGGAGAGCGCCGGATTTGGGTCCGGAGGTCGCAGGTTCGATTCCTGCTGTCTGCACCACGGATAGCTCAGTTTGGTAGAGCATCAGATTTAGGTTCTGATTGTCGAAGGTTCGAATCCTTCTCCATTGGCCTGATAAGCCAACACCCTGCCAGGTGTTATCTGAAACGGTCCGGGGACTGGAATGCTGAAGATCGGACGGACGGCCCAAGCCTTCGGGCGCGGGCCATCCTGAAAGTCTGACGCCATCGGCTCGCGGCCAGGCCCGCGGTGACGATCAAGGCGCAACGTCGCCGGCAAGGGAGGCTTCGGCCTCCGGCGTCCGCTTCGCTGCCCCGCGATCCGCTCCCGAAGGCCCGCCACGGATTGATGCCACCAGTCCCCGGATCATTCGTGCCCGGACCATGACGCAAGAGACGATGTGAAACGAGAAACGAAGGGAAGATCGACGCATGACTTGACGCCTCGCATGGGGCCATGCCCGACAGGAGTAAGACAATGACCATTCTCGACAAGGTTCTTGGACGCGAGCGCGTCCTCGTAAGGGAAAACGAGCGTGCCCTCACCCTCTACAAGGGTGAGATCAAGGCTGTCCTGCTGCCAGGCGAACATTGGCTCGCCAACCGGCGCGGAAGCCTCGAGGTGTCGCGGCACGACCTGAAGAACCCGGAATTCGTTTCGGCATACGAGAAGGCGTTGTTCGACAAGCTGCCGGACGTGGCCGCGCGCCACTTCACCGTCGTTCGCACCGGGCGCACGGAGGTCGCCGTCATCGAGCGTGACGGCAACCTGCATGCCGTGCTGGCGCCGGATCGCAAACTCGTGCTGTGGACGGATGCCGGTCCGTGGAAGGTGACGCTGATCGACACGTCGGTCGATCTCGCCATCGACGCGGCGATCATGCGCCGGCTCGGCCAGGCCCGGAAGGCGGAGTTGATGTCCCTCCATCCGGTCGTCGACGGCCAGGCCGGACTGTTGTTCATCGACGGTGTCCTTGTGCGGACGCTGACGGCGGGCGTGCATGCTTTCTGGAATGTCGGACGCATGGTGCAGATCAAGGTCGTCGACCTCAAGCGCCAGTCGCTCGACGTTGCCGGGCAGGAAGTGCTGACCAAGGATCGCGTCACGATCCGCGTCAACATCGCCGCCGAATACCGGGTCGTCGATCCGGTCAAGGCGGTGAGCGCTGTGAAGGACTTCTCCGAAGCCCTCTACCGTGCCCAGCAGTACGCCTTCCGCAAGACGCTTGGCGCGCTGACGCTCGACCAGATCCTTGAGAAGAAGGTGACGATCGACGAGGAAGCGGCGGCCAAGGTACGTGCCGACATGGCCGAGATCGGCGTCGAGGTTAGCGATATCGCCCTCAAGGATGTCATCCTGCCGGGCGAGATGCGCGAGATCCTCAACCAGGTGGTGTCGGCCGAAAAGCAGGCCGAGGCCAACATCATCCGTCGCCGCGAGGAGACGAACGCCACGCGTTCGCTGCTCAACACGGCCAGGGTGATGGCGGAGAACCCGGTGATGCTGCGGCTGAAGGAGCTCGAGGCTCTGGAAACCATCGCCGGCAAGGTCGAGCGGCTGACCGTCCACAACGGAACGGGCGGGCTGCTCAACGACCTGGTCAAGCTCCGCGACAGCTGAGCTTACGTAGCGTCAATGGGAGGGGCCGCCGGGTCGACCGGTGGCCCTTCTTGCGTTTCTTGAGCGCCCTACCCATCTGCGCCCCGCGTATCAGGCCTTTTCCTGCCGGGAAAAACCGATTAGACAGCGCCCAAACACATGCGGACAGATTCCGCCCGCAACCGAAGGAAAAGCCTCTTGTCCACCACGTTCGACAAAGTCGCCAAGATCATTGCCGACACCAGCGAGATCGATATCGACACCATCACGCCCGAGAGCCACACGATCGACGATCTCGGCATCGACAGTCTCGATTTCCTCGACATCGTCTTCGCCATCGACAAGGAATTCGGCATCAAGGTGCCGCTGGAAAAGTGGACCCAGGAGGTCAATGACGGCAAGGCTTCGACTGACGATTACTTCGTCATGAAGAACCTGTGCGCCAAGATCGACGCGCTGGTCGCCGCCAAGACTGCCTGACGTCAGTTGAGCGCGCGACCTTGACGCGCTCTGCCGCCTGACCCACAAAGCCGCCCATGAGCAGCCCCCGCGACGTCGTCATCACTGGTATCGGCCTTGTCTCCTCTCTGGGAGAGGGTCCGGACGCCCACTGGCAGAAGCTCGCCCAGCCCGGCCTGCAGCCGGTGCTCGAGGCCGCGCGTTTCGCCCCCTACACCGTCCACCCGCTGCCGGAGATCGACTGGAACCTGCAGATCGCCAAGCGCGGCGACCAGCGTCAGATGGAGACCTGGCAGAGGCTAGGCACCTACGCCGCCGGCCTGGCGTTGGACGACGCCGGCATCAAGGGCAATGACGAACTCTGCACGACCATGGACATGGTTGTGGCCGCTGGTGGCGGTGAGCGCGACGAGGCAGTCGATGCCGCCATTCTCGCCGCTTCGGAAAGCCGCAACGACCGCGACGTGCTGCTTAACGAGAAGCTGACGACAGAACTGCGGCCGACCCTGTTCCTGGCCCAGCTTTCCAATCTGCTCGCCGGCAACATCTCGATCGTCCATAAGGTAACCGGCTCGTCCAGAACCTTCATGGGTGAGGAAGGTGCGGGCGTAGCCGCCGTCGAGACGGCCGCCGCGCGCATCCGCTCCGGCCAGTCGACGCACATTCTGGTCGGCGGCGCCTTCCAGACCGAACATTCCGACATGCTGCTCGGCTACGAGCTTGCCGGCTACCTGCATCGCGGCCCGTGGAAGCCGGTCTGGCAAAGACAGGGCGCTGAAGGTGGCGGCGTGGTGTCAGGCTCCGGTGGTGCCTTCCTCGTGCTGGAGCAGCGCGAACACGCGACAAGCCGGGGGCGCAAGATCTATGCCGAACTCGGGCCGATCGTTTCCGGCCGCGCCAGGCGGCGACGGGGCGAACTCGACACCGAGATCGCCGCGCTGCTCAGCCAGGCGGCGCTGCCGAACGGCAAGCTGCTTGCTCTGTCGGGCGCGTCGGGCGCTCATGCGGCAACCAGCGCCGAGAAAGCAGCGCTCGATGCCAATCCGGCCATCGCTTCTCGCGGCTTCTCGACGCTGACCGGACACATGAAGGAAGCGCAGTTTCCGTTCGCCGTGGCGCTGGCCGCACTCGCCGTCGACCGCAAGGCCGCCTACCCTGTTTTTGATGCCGTTGCCGAGAGCCCATTCGAAGGCGTTCCCGCAACCGTCCTTGCAACGGCGATCGGCTATCACCAATTCGAGGGCATGGCGCTGGTCAACGCCGCCTGAGGCGGTGCTCCGCGATACATGCTGCAACGACAAACGCTCGAGGGCTCCCGGATGGCCAATCTGAACGATCACATGGGCAGGCCGATCGTCGCCGTCACCGGCATCGGCGTGGTGACTTCGCTTGGCGTCGGCAAGACCGACAATTGGGCGGAGCTGACCTCGGGCAAATCGGGCATCCACCCGATCACCCGCTTTCCGGTCGACCATCTCAACACCCGCATCTCCGGCACCGTCGACTTCCTGGCGTCGAGTTCGAAGGGCGCCAGCCCCCTCACGTACGAACTGGCCGAAACCGCCGCGCACGAGGCCGTGGCCGAAGCCGGTCTCAATTCCAGTGATTTCGGCGGTCCTCTGTTCCTGGCTTCGCCACCGGTCGAACTCGACTGGCACGAACGCTTCTCGCTCTACAATTCCGACAAACAGGATGCCGGCGCCGAAAGGCTGCTGCGGGTGGCGCGCGGGCTGAAGGAAACAGACATTTTCGAGACCACCCAGTTCGGCTCGATCGCCGACCGTCTCGCCGACCGTTTCGGCACACGCGGCCTGCCGATCACGCTGTCGACCGCTTGTGCCTCCGGCGCCACCGCCATCCAGCTCGGTGTCGAGGCGATCCGCCGCGGCGAATGCGACCGGGCGCTGTCGATCGGCGCCGACGGTTCGGCGACCGCAGAGGCGCTGATCCGCTTCTCGCTGCTGTCGGCGCTTTCGACCCACAACGACATCCCGGAAAAAGCTTCAAAACCCTTCTCCAAGGACCGCGACGGCTTCGTGCTGGCCGAGGGTTCCGGCGCGCTCGTGCTGGAATCGCTGGAGGCCGCACTCGCGCGCGGCGCCACCGTTCTCGGCATCCTGCGCGGCTGCGGCGAGAAGGCCGACGACTTCCATCGCACCCGCTCGAAGCCCGACGGTTCGCCGGCAATCGCGGCGGTTCGTGCCGCCCTTGCCGATGCCGGCCTGAGCAAAGACGAGATCGACTACGTCAACGCCCATGGCACCTCGACGCCGGAAAACGACAAGATGGAGCACCTGTCGCTGTCGACGGTGTTCGGCGAGCGGATCGGCTCGATGCCGGTCTCGTCGAACAAGTCGATGATCGGCCACACACTGTCGGCGGCCGGTGCTGTCGAGGCGGCGTTCTCGCTGATGACGATGCGCGAAAGCGTCATTCCGCCGACCATCAACTACGACAATCCCGACCCGGCGATCGTGCTCGACGTGGTGCCGAACAAGAAGCGCAATGCCGAGGTTCGCACCGTTCTGTCGAACTCCTTCGGCTTCGGCGGCCAGAACACTTGCCTTGTCATGGCGCGGGAACCGGTCTAAGCGACCTTTTTCCGCCAATCAGAACCGACAGGCTCCATGCGCGCACTGCAACTTATCGAGGACCGCCGTCTTGAAACGGTGGACCTGCCGCCTCCCCCGCCGCCGGCACTTGGCGAAGTCACGCTGCGCATCAAGGCGGTGGCGCTGAACCACATCGACGTCTGGGGCTGGCGCGGCATGGCCTTCGCCAAGCGCAAGCTGCCGCTGGTCGTCGGTGCGGAAGCCTCCGGCGAGGTCGAGGCGGTCGGTCCCGGCGTTTCCAGCCTGCTGCCCGGACAGTTGGTTTCGATCTACGGCGCGCACACCTGCGGCCTTTGCCGTGCCTGCCGCGAAGGCCGCGACAATCTCTGCGAACATGTCTCGGGGGTTCACGGCTTCCACCTTGACGGCTTCGCGCAGGAAAAGATCAACCTGCCGGCACGCCTTCTGGTCCCCGCCCCGCCCGGCGTGACCGATGTCGGTGCCGCGGTTGCGCCCGTCACTTTCGGTACCGTCGAGCACATGCTGTTCGACAATGCCCGGCTGCAGCCAGGCGAAACCATCCTGGTCCATGCGGGTGGCTCCGGCATCGGCTCGGCGGCCATCCAGCTGGCGAAGCGGATGGGCTGCACGATCATCACCACGGTCGGCTCGAACGACAAGATCGACAAGGCCAGGGCGCTCGGCGCCGACCATGTCATCAACTATCGCGACGACCGTTTCGAAGGCGTCGTGCGCAAGCTGACCAAGAAGAAGGGCGTCGATGTCGTTTTCGAACATGTCGGCGCCGACACCTTTGCCGGCTCGATGCTGTGCCTGAAGCGCGGCGGTCGCCTGGTAACCTGCGGCTCGACCTCGGGCGTGTCGACGCAGATCAACTTGATGCAGCTGTTCCAGCAGCAGTTGAAACTGCTCGGCTCCTTCGGCTGCCGCATGGAGAACATGGCCAACGCCATGCAGAAAATGGCGGCGGGACAGGTCGCACCGGTCATCGACACCGAAGTCGGCTTCGACGATATCGATGCCGCGTTGAAGCGCATGGAAGGCCGCGACGTGTTCGGCAAGATCATCCTGCGCGTCGACTAGAGCTTGACCTCAGTGCTCAAGAAGTTTCGCCGGGATCTCAAATTTCGCTATGGCAGGCAGTTGCGCCAGTTGAACTACTGGCTGGTGGCGCGTGCGGCGATGATGATCATCTCGGTCCTGCGCCTGCTGCCGGCCGACAGCGCACTGAATTTCGCCGACCGCGTCGCGCGCCGTGTCGGCCCCCGGGTAGGGCGCCATCAGGTCGCCGTCGACAATCTGCGCAAGGCCTATCCGGAAAAGAGCGAAGCCGAAATCCAGGCCATCGCCTCCGATATGTGGGGCAACATGGCCCGCCTGGCCGCCGAATACATCTTTCTCGACGCCCTGTTCGACTACGATCCCGCAGCCACCAGCCCGGGACGCGTCGAGGTCAAGGGGATAGAACACTTCGTCGAGATCGCCGCCGAAAAGCAGCCGCATATCGTCTTCACCGGCCATCTCGGCAATTTCGAATTGCTGCCGGTGGCCGCAGCGACCTTCGGCATGAACATCACGGCGCTGTTTCGCCCGCCCAACAACCCCTATCTCGCCGACTACATCCTCTCGACGCGCCGCTCGACCATGGGATCGCTGCTGCCATCAATGGCCGGCGCCTCGTTCGCGTTGGCCGGGGTCCTGGAGAATGGCGGCAACATTGGCGTCTTGGTCGACCAGAAATTCTCCAACGGCCTGGAGACGACATTCTTCGGCCGACCCTGTCAGAGCAATCGCGTCCTGGGCACCCTTGCCCGTCACTACGACTGCGACGTCTATCCGGCGCGCTGCGTCAGGCTTCCGGGCAACCGCTTCCGGCTCGAAATCGAGGACAGGCTGACCTTGCCGCGCACCGCTGACGGCATCGTCGACGTCCACGCCACCACCCAGCTTCTCAACGACGTGGTCGAGCGCTGGGTGCGCGAAGACCCCGGCCAGTGGATGTGGTTCCACAAAAGGTGGGAGATCGGCGGCCGGCGCAGAAAGCGGCCCCCGCAGGCGGGAGCGCCAGTCGCTGGCGCCTAAGCCCGTTGATTGGCCACCGGTCCTGACATTCGTAGCTTTGTTGGTCAGGGAATCTTAAACGGCCGGGGCGCAGATATCCCAGGGATGTTCATCGGCTGGGACCGTTGCATGGTTAGTCTCGAAACGCGTCGCGCCGACCGGGATAGGCTCGAAGACCGCTCGTTTGGCCGTTTTGGCAGGGCCTGGTCCTTTATCCGCCAGCGAGGCTTGCTGGAGCCGGTCAGGCTCGTTCGTCAGCATGGGATCGGCGCGAGCGTTGGCTTTGTCCTGCGGAACGTCCGCTATATCGTCGCCGACCGCCTCGCGCGAAAATGGGATCGCCGGCACGATGTCGATACGGCCGGTTCGATCCAGCTCGCCGCGCTGGATGTCGTCGGCCCGCATCGCAGCAAGGGCAACGAAGCCGTATGCACCTCGCCGAAGACCTTTGATTTCATCATGAAGTCGCTGCCCCAGGACCTCCAGGGCCATACATTCATCGATATCGGCTCAGGAAAATCGCGAACGCTGTTGCTGGCGTCGCGCTATCCGTTTGCAGAGATCATCGGGGTGGAGTTTGCTCGCGAACTGGTCGAAATCGCCAGGAGCAACATAAGGCGCTTCAGGGATCCGTCGCAGAAATGCCGCGCGCTCAGTGTCATCGAGGCGGACGCGGCGGCCTACGAATTTCCCGATGCGCCGCTGGTGGTTTATTTCTACAATCCTTTTTCCAAGGACGTTTTCGACATCGTTCTGAAAAATCTCGTGTCGTCGCTTGAACGGCACAGGCGGGACTGCTTCATCGTCTACGGAAGCTCAAGCCATCGCGCCATCGATTGGGCAAGGCCGGCAATCCGCGAGGCCGGCGTTTTCATCGAACTTCCCGTGCCGCCGATGCCTGGCTTCCTCGATGCGATCCGAACCATCGACTACGCGGTCTTTCAGTTTCGCGCCGGAGCGTAGCTCTTGCTTCTGGCCTTGACGAAACGCGTGACATTGCGCGCGGCGTATGGCGTGCCGGCAGTGAAACGCATCAGCGGGCCAAAACTGCCGACGGCGCTCGCACCGACGAAATGCAAGCCTGGAATGCTCGACTCGAAGCCCGCGGAGAGCACCGGGATCCCTTCCCGGCGCGCGATGGCGGCAAGCACATCGGGCGCGAACAGCCCGAGCCTGGCGATATCGATCCGGTAGCCAGTTCCCAGCAGCACGTGATCGAAGGTGGCGACATCCTTCTCGAACCGCAGTTCGATGGCGTGGTCCTTGGCGGCAGCACCGACAATCCTGCTGCCAGCATTGACCGTTATTCCATCGAAGTCCGGCTTCAGCCAGCCTGACGCGCCGGCCCCAAGACTGCGGGTGTTGAGCCCGTCTCTGGCTGCCTCCGGAAACCGGTGCACGAAGCCTGGAACTTCGACCAGCCAGGACAGTGGGAAGGGGCCGACCCTAGAGGGAGACGCAAGACGCTCCGAAGCGAAGTCGCGCAAACTCCAGCTTTTGTTTCCCGACAGCGTTCGATACCCGAGCCAATGGATGTCGCCACGGCAGACAAGTTCGACATCCGCCCCGCTACGCTTGAGCAGCACCGCGGATTCGCAGGCGCTCTGCCCGCGCCCGATGACGGCAACCCGTTTGCCGCGAAAGGCCTCGTAGCCGGGATGTTCGCTGGCATGGCTGACCAGTTCGGCGGGCATTCCATTGAACACGGCGGGGATCATCTGCTGGTTCATCAGCCCGGTGGCAACGACAACACGCCGCGCTTGGACGGCATCACCATCAGCAAGGGCGAGGCGAAACCCTCCCCTCGCCGTCTCGACACGGCCAACCATGCGCGTATCCAGATCGGGAACCGTTTGGGCCTGTATCCACAGTCCATAGTCGACGAAGTTTTCAAGCAGCAGCGGTTCGCGCGGCGAGATTCCAAGGACCGCTGCGTAAGAATAGAGCGAGAGCGGCCCTTTGGTGTGGCCGATATAGGTCGCGTGCCAGGGTGAGCGCAGCCTCATGCCTCTTGGCATGTGATCGCGCCAGAAAGACATGGCGCCACCGAAGGCAAGCGTTTCTATGCCCGCCGCCTTGAGGGCGGAAGCAACGGCCAGCCCAAACGGTCCGGCACCGATCACAGCCACCTCGCAATCGGTCCTGGGCATGGGCGCGATCATGTCACTGGTCTCGTGGTTCCGTTTTCTCGACGCCTGATCCCGACTGAAACCCGGTCGGACACCCTGTCGTCCTAAACATTCCCAGGTTAAGAATGCGGAAATGAACCGCATCCTACCGCCTGTCCGGCAGATGACCTGGCGTTGTCGGTTAATGGTTTCACCGTCTGCGAAGTATTCGCCTCGTCAGCACTCTCCACATGGTCAAGGGTATGTCGATCAGGCCCGGCATTGGGTCGCTTGCCGTGAATGTCGCCCATGTCCGTACCGAACCGAACGAGCGCAAATAGGCTTGCCTTGTCAGCCGGCCACTTGAGATCAACTTGCTGACGGCCACCAAGTCCCGAACCAAATACATCCAGGATGTATTCGGTCGCGCCGAGACCGCCCCGACCTCGCGGCCCGACCTGATCGCCCAAAGCATGGCGCCGAGATCGACGCCCGCGGCAGCGGCAAGCCCAAACCATGTCCAGGGTCGCGGATTGACATCGAGTATCTTCAACGAGCCATCGCGGGGGTCGCGCTTGAATTCGACCTCCACCAGTCCGTGGTGGCCGATCGATCCAAGAAGACGGCGCGCGGCGTCGATCAGTTGCGGCTCGTCGACGACCTCCACGAACGTGCTGGTGTAGCCGAAATCGACCGGATATTGCCGGCTGCGGCGGGCAGTGAACTCGGCCACCGGCGCACCCCGGTTCCAAAGCGCCGCGTAGGAAAACTGGTTTTCTCCTCCTCCCGGTATCATTTCCTGAACGACGACATTCTCGAAACCGATCTCTTCGGCGGCCCATTTGTAGGTTGTCAGAAACGACGCCTGATCGTTGGCGAGAATGGCCTTTGCACGGGCGAAACGGCTGCGCCCGCCCATGTTCGGCTTCAGGATGACGGGAAAGCGAAGCTCGGCCGCCCCTGCCTGCTCGACCGAAGTAAACTCGTATGTCAGCGGAATGGCGAGCGCCAGTTCGCGGGCACGGCGATACAGGAGCGGCTTCTCACAGACCCATTTCAGCTGCTGCCATGGTGGCAGCACCACGTCGAATACATCGGACAGTTGCTCGATGGATTGCGACACCAGGCGAACTTCAGGGTCGCCGCCGGGAACCAGAAGAAAGCCGCCCAATCCCTGTGTCGCAGCCAGGTCGAGCAAGAAGGCAACGGCGCCGTCATCCTCGGGGCCGGGCCACATCATCTGCCGATGCGCGTAACGCGAAAAGCGGGGCAAAGGTGTGTCCGCGCTTACCAACCAGACCGGCACTTTCTGTGCGCCAAGGCTCCTGGCCAGCGCCAGCGTCCCGTGCGCCCCACCAAGAATAACCACCCCGGCGGGTCGACTGGAAACACGATCGTCCATTTCTGGCTGGGAGAGCATCTGTCAATTCCGACAATCGGTGCGCAGTGGCGAGACTTCTGGTTACCGATTGACTGGCCTGCAAAAAGTAAGAGACATCCAATATAGAAAACTGGTCGCCCAGGGGCCGCCACCACCCACGGAAAGTCTCATACCAATGCTTTCTAGATGGTAATGAAAATTGGCGCCGCGTTGGAAAGAGACCCCGGCAGTCGGCCAAGAATGTACGCGTTCCGACATGCCACTGGCTTCGACGGCCATAGCAATCAGGAAAAGTGCCAGCAAACAGTTGACCGGTTCAGCGATCCACCGACGTTGAACCGGCTAACATAAGACAAGACTGCGCCGCGGATCCGGAAGATGCCGACGGCCTAGTTCGTCACGACAATCCGCGTGTTGCCGAAACCCACTTCCCGCACCATCGAATAGAAGGTCGCGGCGTTGGCCGTGTGCAGCCGCACGCAGCCATGCGATGCCGGCCTGCCGAGTTGCCTGACGGCGCCGGTTCCATGGATGGCATAGCCGCCATGGAAGAAAACGGAATAAGGCATTGGCGACATATGGTATTTGCGCGAATACCACATCCGTGCCGTGCGTTGCGGCCGGTAGGTGCCACGCGGCGTGAAATAGCCGGATCGCGCGGTGGACACGCTCCACCGGTACACCGAAAAGCCATATCTGACCGTCATCGTCTGCGACGACACGTCTATGTTTGCAACGAGGCTGGCCGCCCAGCCTTGCCCCGCAGCTCCGAACAGCATCGCGACAAACATGGCTGCCATGAGAACAGTCTTTTTCATGCGATCAAACCCCTTTGATTGCCCCTTACTTGCCTGCCATCACTTTGTTTTTCATCTTTTTAATGGCAGCGAACGGATAGCACGCACTCCTTGACCAATTCGCCAATCCAAAGCAGCGAATTTGAACGATTTCGCGCGATAGTTGCCGCAACGACACGCCGCACCGGTCTGTTCACCGTCGGGCTTGCAAAACCGCTGATATCGCTGCTCAACTCGTCGCATGAACGAGCGACTCCTCAAGGCAATCGATGACCGGCGCGACGATGTCGTCGCGCTGACCGCCGACCTGATCCGTTTTCCGACCATCAACCCACCCGGCGAAGCCTACCGGCCATGTGCCGAATATCTCCGTGCGCGATTGAAGAAGAGTGGTTTCGAGACCGAAATCATCCGTGCCGAAGGCACGCCCGGCGACACCGATCGCTACCCGCGTGTCAATGTCGTTGCACGGTTCGACGGACGGTCGCCGGGTGCCTGCGTCCACTTCAACTCGCATATCGACGTTGTCGAGGCGGGCGACGGCTGGACCGTCGATCCCTTTGCCGGCGTCGTCCGGGACGGCAAGGTCTACGGCCGTGGTGCCTGCGACATGAAGGGCGGCCTTGCCGCCTCGGTCATTGCAGCCGAGGCCTTCATGGAGGTGTTTCCCGACTTTCCAGGCGCCATCGAAATATCAGGCACTGTCGACGAGGAGTCCGGCGGCTTCGGGGGCGTCGCCTATCTGGCCGGGCTCGGCTATTTTTCGAAACCCAGGGTCGACCACGTCATCATTCCCGAGCCACTGAACAAGGACCGCATCTGCCTTGGTCATCGCGGCGTCTGGTGGGCGGAGATCGAAACCAAGGGCGAGATCGCGCACGGCTCGATGCCGTTTCTCGGCGACAATGCGGTGCGCCATATGGGCGCCGTGCTGCAGGCGTTCGAGGATGAACTGTTCCCCGCGCTCGACCGCAAGATGACGCGCATGCCGGTCGTGCCCGAAGGCGCCAAGCGCTCGACCATGAACATCAACTCCATCCACGGTGGCCAGACCGAGGATTTCCGGCCCGGCCTGCCTTCGCCCAACGTGCCCGATTCCTGCCGGCTGACCATCGACCGCCGCTTCCTGCTCGAGGAGGACCTCGACACGGTCAAAGGTGAAGTGACCGGCATTCTCGACCGGCTGAAGCGCGAGCGGAAAAAATTCGACTATGAGATCCGCGACCTGATGGAAGTGCTGCCGCTGATGACTGAGCGCGACGCGCCTGTGGTCAAGGCGGTGGCGCAAGGCATCATGGCGATCTTCGACCGCGAACCGGACTATGTCATCTCGCCCGGCACCTACGACCAGAAGCACATTGCCCGCATCGGCCACATCTATGATTGCATCGCCTATGGCCCGGGCATTCTCGACCTCGCCCACCGGCCGGACGAATGGGTCGGGATATCGGACATGGTCGAAGCGGCCAAGGTGATGGCGATCGGGCTCAACGTGCTGCTGCGCGACACAGCCACGGGATAGTCGCATCGCAACAAGCTTCCACCTGCCGACAGGACTGTCGTGGCAAAAACATCCCCAGCCATCCTGCCGGGCAGAACGAAACGCAATTTACTCCGTGGCCAAATCACGCTTCTATCGCCCGGGTTTGAGCACGTCTGAAACGCATGGGGAGTCGCACGATGAGATTGTGGAAAACCATTCTGGCTGCAGCGGTGCTGTCCCTGGCCACTGGCACGTCGGCATTCGCCGCGCGAACCGACCTCGTCATCGGCATCCCGCTCGAACCGCCGCACCTCGATCCGACCGCCGGTGCTGCCGCGGCCATCGACGAGGTTCTCTACGCCAATGTGTTCGAGGGCCTGACCCGCATCGGGCCGAATGGCGAGGTGCTGCCGGATCTGGCCGAAAGCTGGGCCATTTCCGATGATGGCAAGGTCTACACCTTCAAGCTGCACACCGGCGTCAAATTCCATGACGGCACCGATTTCGACGCCAGCGACGTGAAGTTCTCGCTCGACCGCGCCCGCGCCGACAATTCGGTCAATGCGCAGAAGGGTCTGTTCGCCGCGATCGACAAGGTCGACGTGGTGGATCCGGCAACGGTCAAGGTGACGCTGAAGAACCCGCAAGGCTCCTTCCTCTACAATATGGGCTGGGGCGACGCGGTGATCGTGGCGCCTGAATCGGCCGACACCAACAAGGAGAAGCCGATCGGCACCGGCCCGTTCAAATTCCAGAGCTGGGCCAAGGGGTCGTCGATCACGCTGGTCAAGTCGGACAACTACTGGGGCACGCCGGTGTCCCTCGACAAGGCCGAGTTCCGCATCGTGCCGGATGCGGCGGCCTATGTGCCGGCGCTTCTGTCGGGCGACATCCAGGCTTTCCCGTTCTTCGATGCCGACAGCGTCGCGCAGGTCAAGGACGACCCGCGCTTCAAAGTGGTGATCGGCGCGACCGAAGGCGAAACCCTTCTGTCGATCAACAACAAGAAGCCGCCTTTCGACAAATTGCAGGTGAGACAAGCGATCTCCTATGCGCTCGACCGCAAGGCGATCATCGACGGCGCCTCGGCCGGCCTCGGCCAGCCGATCGGCTCGCACATGTCGCCGGCCAACAAGGACTATGTCGACCTCACCGACCGTTATCCGCATGATGTCGCCAAGGCCAAGGAACTGCTGAAGGAAGCGGGACTGGAGAACGGTTTCAAGGCGACGCTGAAATTGCCGCCGCCCTCCTACGCGCGGCTCGGCGGCGAGATCATCGCCTCGGAACTTCGCGACGTCGGTATCGATCTCAAGATCATCCCGGTCGAATGGGCGCAATGGCTGGATCAGGTGTTCACCAAGAAGGATTACGACCTGACCATCGTCTCGCACACCGAGCCCAACGACATCGATATCTATTCGCGCAAGGACTATTACTTCAACTACGACAACCCCGCCTTCGACAAGGTGATTGCCGACCTCAACCTCACCTCCGACGAGGCCAAGCGCAAGGAATTGCTCGGACAGGCGCAGAAGATCCTGGCCGATGATGCCGTGGTCGGCTTCCTCTTCGAACTGGCCAAGGTCGGCGTCTGGGATGCCAAGCTGCAAGGGCTGTGGGAAAACGCCCCGATCCAGGCCAATGACCTGACCAAGGTGAAGTGGAGCGAGTGAGGCTGTTGGCCAAGAGGTGACGCTTGCGCCCCTTCGCGCCCCCCTCTGCCCTGCCGGGCATCTCCCCCTCAAGGGGGGAGATTTCGCTCTTGTCACCGCTTTCGCCATTCATCAATGAAGCCTTTGTGGCGCCTGCGCTGAAATTGCCGATCTCCCCCCTTGAGGGGGAGATGTCCGGCAGGACAGAGGGGGGCGTCGCAGAACGCTATCGTCACTTGTTGTCTGCCCTCGGCAACGCAGCGGCCCCATGACCGCCTATCTCCTCAAGCGCCTCGCCATCGCCGTCGCCACGCTGGTGCTGGCCTCCATGGTGGTGTTCGCCGTGTTGGAGATCCTGCCCGGCGACCCGGCGCGGCTGATGCTGGGCATGAACGCCAGCGCCGACCAGGTCGAGCTGTTGCGCAACCAGATGGGCCTCAACGCACCGCTGCCTTGGCGCTATCTGCATTGGGCCGGCGGCCTGCTCAGCCTCGATTTCGGGCGTTCCTACACCTATTCGGTGCCGGTCATCGATCTCGTGCGCGAGCGGCTGGCTGTCTCCCTGCCGCTGGCGCTGATTGCGCTGGCACTCTCCACCATCATCGCCATCCCGGTCGGCCTGTTTTCGGCCAGCCGGCGCGGACGGGCCGGCGACACGGTGGCGATGGGCGCTGCTCAGCTTGGCGTCGCTGTCCCCAATTTCTGGTTCGCGCTGATGCTGATCTATGTCTTCGCCGTCTGGCTGCGACTGGTCCCGGCCGGCGGCTTTCCCGGCTGGGGCGCCGGCGTCTTGCCGGCGCTGAAATCGCTGCTGCTGCCGGCAGTGGCGCTTGCCTTGCCGCAGGCGGCCATCCTGGCGCGCGTCACCCGCTCGGCGCTGATCGAGGTGCTGCACGAGGACTATATCCGCACTGCCCGCGCCAAGGGCCTGCCCTATCGCGCAGTGCTGTGGCGGCACGCGCTGCGCAACGCCATGATCCCGGTGCTGACCATTCTTGGCCTGCAGTTCGCCTTCCTGCTTGCCGGCACCATCATCATCGAGAATGTCTTTTATCTGCCCGGGCTCGGCCGGCTGGTGTTCCAGGCGATCACGCAGCGCGACCTGATCGTCGTCGAAAGCGTCGTCATGCTGCTGGTCGCCGCCGTCATTGCCGTCAACCTCCTCGTCGATCTTTCTTATGCAGTCGTCGATCCGCGCCTGAGGAGCCGGCAATGACGCTGCACATCGACATCCCCGAGGAGACGTTCGGCAGTATCCTGGCCAAGGCGTTCAGGAACACCGCTTTCGTTGCAGGCTTCGTCATCACCTCGCTGATCCTGACGATGGCGATCATCTCCTACGTCTGGACACCCTACGACGTGACGAAACTGGTGATATCAGACAAGATGCGAGCCCCCTCGCTGGCGCACTGGTTCGGCACCGATCATTTCGGCCGCGACATCCTGTCGATGGTCATGGTCGGCGCCCGCAATTCGATTGCCGTGGCATTGGTCGCGGTCGGCATCGGCATGGGGATCGGTGTGCCGCTCGGCGCCTTTGCCGCGGCGCGCGGTGGCCTCGTCGACGAGGCACTGATGCGGCTGAACGATCTCGTCTTCGCCTTCCCTGCCTTGCTGTCGGCCATCATGATCACCGCCATCTTCGGACCGGGCGCCGTCAACGCCATCATCGCCATCGGCATATTCAACATTCCGGTCTTTGCCCGCGTCGCCCGCGCCGGCGCGCTGGCGATCTGGCCGCGCGAGTTCATTCTTGCCGCGCGTGCCGCCGGCAAGAGCAGCACCCAGATCAGCATCGAACATGTGCTACCCAACATTGCCACGCTGCTTCTGGTGCAAGGCACCATCCAGTTCGCGCTGGGCATCCTGGCCGAAGCAGGCCTTTCCTATCTGGGCCTTGGCGCCCAGCCGCCAATGCCGAGTTGGGGCCGCATGCTGTTCGACGCGCAGACCCGCATGGTGGTGGCGCCATGGATGGCGATCTTTCCAGGCATGGCGATCGTCGTCACCGTGCTTGGGCTCAACCTCCTGGGCGATGGCATCGCCGACATCCTCGATCCGAAATCGCGGCGGCAGCGATGAGCCTGCTCGACATCGAGAACCTGTCGCTGACCATCGGCGATACGCCGATCCTCACAGGCGTGGAGCTTTCCGTCGCGCCCGGCGAGGTGATGGGGCTGGTCGGCGAGTCCGGTTCGGGCAAGTCGATGACCGCGCTGACAGTGATGCAGCTTTTGCCACATGCCGCGCGAGCCACCGGGCGCGTCTCGTTCGACGGCATCGACATCCTAGCGGCGACCGAGGACCAGATGTGCGCGCTGCGCGGCGACGACATCGGCATGGTGTTCCAGGAGCCAATGACGGCGCTCAATCCAGTCAAGACCATCGGCGAACAGGTCGCCGAGGGCATACGCTGGCACACCAGGGCAAGCCGCTCCGACGCCGAGGAGCGGGCGCGAAAAATTCTCGACCGCGTCGGCCTGCCCTCGGCAAAATTCCCGCTGTCGCGCTATCCACACGAACTGTCCGGCGGCCAGCGCCAGCGCGTCGTCATCGCCATCGCCTGCGCGTTGAAACCGAAGCTGCTGATCGCCGACGAGCCGACGACGGCGCTCGACGTGGTACTGCAGGCGCAGATCCTCGAACTGTTGCGCGACCTCGTCGCGGAGAGCCGCATGGGCCTGCTCCTGATCTCGCACGACCTCGCTGTGGTGACCGAGATGGCCGATCGCATCACCATCCTGCGCCGCGGAGAGGTGATGGAGACCGGCGACACGGCGCGCACGCTGTCCGAACAGCTCCATCCCTACACGCGCCAGCTGGCGCAGGCCTCGATGCATGTGCCGGCGCGGGCAGGACCGCATGACGTCGGATCGGCCCAACCCCTGCTTCAGGTCGAGGGCGTGACCCGCGACTATCCGGGCCGGCACACCTCACTGTTCAGCCGTGCGTCAGCGATCCGCGCCGTCGATGACGTCTCCTTGTCGATGGCGCGGGGCCAATCGGTGGCGCTGGTCGGTCGCTCCGGCTGCGGCAAGTCAACGCTCGCCCGAATGATCCTGGCGCTCGACCGGCCAAGCTCGGGGACGATCCGGTTTCGCGGCGAGGCCATCACCGGCAGGAGCGAAGCGGAGCTGAAGCCTGCCCGGCGTGACATGCAGGTTGTCTTCCAGGACCCCTATGGCTCCTTCGACCCGCGCCAGAAGGTCGAAAAACTGGTCGCCGAACCCCTGCATGTGCTGGACAAGAAGCCGACGCGCGCCGAGCGCCGCGAGATGGTGGCGCATGCGCTGCACGAGGTCGGCCTCGACCAGCGCGACATGGACAAATATCCGCATGAGTTTTCCGGCGGCCAGCGCCAGCGCCTGTCAATCGCCCGCGCGATCATCACCCGCCCCAAACTTGTCGTCGCCGACGAGCCGGTCTCGGCGCTCGACGTCTCGATCCGCGCCCAGATCCTGGATTTGTTCGCCGAGCTCAACCAAAAACTCGGCATCGCCTATCTCTTCATCACTCACGACCTGACCGTCGCCCGCGCCATCACCGACGAGGTGCTGGTCATGCATGACGGCAAGATCGTCGAGCGCGGCAAGACGAACGAGGTGCTGGATCACCCGCAATCCGAGGCCGCCAAGGCGCTGGTCACCGCCGCCCCGGACCTGCACCGGGCAATCGCTCGGCGGATGCAGGAACAAGGTTAGCCCTATCAGATCATCTGGAATTTTCCGGTGGTCCTGAACCGGAGATAGGCCGCGATGCTACGCGCCATATTGGGCAGCATTTCGGGCAAGTCGTCGGGCGCAAACCAGCCGACGGCACTGCTCTCGTCATCGGTGACGGCCGGCTCGCCTTCAAAGGAGCGCGTGTAGAACATCAGCGCGAAAAACTGGGCTCGATCGCCATTCGGAAACTGGAAGGTTTCATAGTGCGGGTCACAGCCAAACCCGAACGGCTCGACATCGCTGACGATCAACCCGGTTTCCTCGAGTACCTCGCGGATAACCACGGTCTCCAGGCCCTCGCCTTCTTCGGCATTGCCGCCTGGCAGGCCCCACAAGCCAAAATCTGTTCGTTTCTGCAACAGGATGCTGCCGTCGGCGCGCTCGATGACGATGCGAGCGCCCGGCATCAGCACCATACGATTCCCGATTAGCGCTCGCAATTGTCCCAGATAGCTGTCGGCAAAGGCCATTCAAACGCTCCCGCAGCTAACGAAACCGTTACCTCAGCCTTCCGGCTTGACCACGTCGACTGGACTGATGTCGAGCAGGTCGAGCGTGCGCCGGAGCAGCCGCACCTCGCTCTCGGCCAGTTGCGAATCCGCCTTGGCGATCTCGGCCATGTGGCGGGCCAATTGCTTGCGCCGTTCGATGTCGAGATCGCGAAACAGCGCAATGGCCTGCGAGCCGTTGGTCTCGTAGCCGAACTCGTTGAGATATTCGATGACGCTGTCGATGCTGGTTTCGGCAATGCCGAAAGCGTCCTTGCAGATGCGCCGGAAGGCAACCATCTCGCTTTCGCTGACCGACCCGTCGGCCAGGATCATGCGGAACAGCATCAAGAGTTCCGCCGACAAGACCGGATCGTCCGCCACCTTGCGCACGCCCGGGTCGCCGTCGAAGATCGAGCGTATCTGGTCCAGCAATGCGAATGCCATCAGGAGCCCCTTTCCGATTCAGATGCGTCGCATGATTCCACCCAAGCGCGACGCGCTGGGATAGAGGTAGCGCGGAATCGGCCTTGCGCAAACAGGGTCGTCGTGGTCGAACGCCCGATATCTCAGCCCACCGGACATTTCCATACATCAGATGATCGACCTCACCACCCAGACCGTCGCCATGCTGGCGTTCGCCGGCTTTGCCGCGGGCTTTGTCGACTCGATCGCCGGCGGCGGCGGATTGATCACCATTCCCGCACTGCTTCTCGCCGGTTTCTCACCGATCGAAACGCTTGGAACCAACAAACTGCAAGGCATGTTCGGCTCTGGCTCGGCCACAATCCATTACGCCGCGAATGGCCATGTCGACCTGCGACGACAGCTGCCGTCAGCCTTGCTGGCGCTTGCCGGCGGCACTGCCGGCGCCTTGCTGGCAACGATTGTGCCGGGCGATATTCTACGCGCCTCGCTGCCGCTTCTGCTGATCGCCATCGCATTTTATTTCGCCATTAAACCCAACATGGGTGATGTCGACCGTGCCGAGCGGCTGTCACCGTTCCTGTTCGGGTTGACTGTCGCGCCCGCAATTGGCTTCTACGACGGCCTGTTTGGACCCGGCGCCGGCTCCTTTTACATGCTGGCCTTCGTCGCACTCGCCGGTTTCGGCGTGCTCAAGGCGACGGCGCATACCAAGCTGCTCAATTTCGCCTCCAACATCGGCGGCTTCATCGTCTTCGCCGCGGTCGGCGTCGTCTACTGGAAGATCGGTTTGATGATGGGCGTTGCCCAGTTCCTCGGCGCCCGCGTCGGCGCCAGCCTGGCCATGCGCATCGGCGCAAGACTGATCAAGCCGTTGCTGGTGGTCGTCTGCCTTGCGCTGGCGGTGAAGCTCTTGGCCGACCCGACGAACCCGCTGCGCGTCATGATTGGTGTGTGATCACGCGCCCTGATAGAATGCCGCTGTTCGAATCATGTTGCGAGGAGCCAGACATGAATCTTAGCGCACCCACCCAGATTGTTTTCATCATTGCAGTTGTTATCGCCATCATCGGCGTTCTCGCCGCTCTTGGCGTTCTTGCGTTCATTCCACTCGCATCGGTGTGGATTGTTCTTATTGCCTTCATCGTGCTTGCCGGCGGCTGCTTGATGCGCGGCGCCTGACCAGTTTCCCTTGAAGTGGGGACCTGGAGCGCCCGGCCAAAAGCCGGGCGCTTTTGATTCTTGTCAATGGTCTGCTAGATTTGCCTCGGCGGAAGGATGGCCGATGCCAGTCGAGATGCAGCACCGGAAGGAACAGGACCACTCCGTCGCCGGGCGGTGCGAGATGCGCCGGCGCCTGCCCGGTCCTGCACTTGAAGGCATCGTCACCGACATCTGCGGCTATCGCGAAACGGCTCCTGGCCATTTCCACAATGTCGAATATGCATCGCTGATCGTGCCGCTGGTGATCAGCTTTGCCGAACCCTTCGCCATCGGCCTCGGCAAGGCGCCGGGCGACAATGACCGTTTCGCCAGTTTCGCCGCCGGCCTTTTTGCCGGACCGGTGGTGATTGAATCCTTCGGTGGCGCCTGCTGCGTCCAGGTCAACTTCACGCCGCTCGGCGCACGCCGGTTTTTCCGCCAGCCGATGAGCGAGCTCACCGACAGCATGGTCGTGCTCGACGACGTGCTTGGCGCCAAAGGCATGGCGCTGCGCGAACGGCTTGGCAACGCGCCGGACTGGGCGGCGCGTTTCGACATCGCCGAAGCCTTCGTCGCGGCCCGTCTCGAGAATGCCGCCGAAACGCCGCTCGAAATCGCCTGGGCCTATGACCGCATCATCACCTCTGGTGGCCGGACCCGCATTTCGGCGCTTGCCGAAAGGCTGGGCCGGAGCCGCAAGCATCTCGCCAGCGGCTTTTCCGATGCGATCGGTATCGGCCCCAAGACGCTGTCGCGCATCGTGCGCTTCAACCGGGCGCTTGGCCTGTCGAGGCAGCAGACCGTCGACTGGGCGGATATCGCCGCCGATTGCGGCTACGCCGACCAGGCGCATCTGGTCCGCGAATTCCGCGACCTTGCCGGCGAGACGCCGACCGCACTTGCCAGGTAACATTTCTTCAAGACGCTGGAACGGCCTTCGACCAGAGTGATGCATGTCGCCCAAAAGTGCGCAGCGGTTTTGGGCATGCACAAACCAGGTTCATCGACCAACCCAACTGAAGGAGTTCCCATGCCCACCACCACGGAAGCGCCGCGCCTCTACCCCGCCCTGCGCTACAAGGACGCTGTAAAAATGATCGACTGGCTCAGCGAAGCCTTCGGCTTCAGCGTCCGTGCCCGCTATGGCGAAGGCGATGTCGTGCACCATGCCGAACTGGTTTTCGGCTCGTCTATGATCATGCTGGGCACGGTGCGCGACGACGACTACGGCAAGATGGTCGGCGAGCCCGGCTTAGGCGGCGGCAAGTCGATCTACATTGCCGTCGACGATGCCGATGCCGCCTATGCCAAAGCCAGGAAGGCCGGTGCCACGATCATCCAGGAATTGACCAACCGCGACTATGGCAGCCGCGAGTTCATCTGCCGCGACCCGGAGGGCAATGTCTGGTCGTTCGGCACCTACTGGCCGAAGGCTGGCGAAAAGGCATAGGCAAGGTCTAGCGCGCCAGCGCGAAAATCGCGTCGCAGTCGAGATGGGCTTCCAACTCGGCTGCGACCTCGTCCAGCGCCCGCTCCACTTCGGCCCGATAATCGATGCCACCACCCTTGATGCCGAGGCTTTCAAGGAATTTCCCGCGAAAGCCGTCGGCACCGAACAGGCCATGCAGATAGGTGCCGATCACCTTTCCATCGGGAGAGACAGCGCCATCTTCGACACCATTGATGATCGCCGACGGTCGCATGGTGTCCGGACCCGTCGTGTGGCCAAGGTGGATCTCATAGCCCTCGAGCGGCAGGTCGAATTGGACCGAGCGAGCGCTGACATTGCGCACCGTCTTCTCCGGTTCCATCACCGTCTCGACGTCGAGCAGGCCAAGCCCTTCGGCCCCGGTGACGCTGCCTTCGATGCCGCCAGGGTCGCGCACCGTCCGGCCAAGCATCTGGAAGCCGCCACAAATGCCGACGACGTGACCGCCCCGCTTGCGGTGGGCAAGAAGGTCGCGATCCCAGCCATTCTCGCGGAATTTCAGGAGATCGCCGATTGTCGACTTGGAGCCGGGAATGACCACCAGCCCGGCATCGGCCGGCAACGGCTTCCCGGGCGGCACAAACACCACCTCGACTTGCGGCTCGGCCTTGAGCGGATCGAGATCGTCGAAATTGGCGATGCGGCCAAGCATCGGCACCGCCACCTTCAGCGCGCGCCTCTCGCCGGACGGCAGTCGTTCCAGCACCACAGAATCCTCCGAAGGCAAGCGTGCCGCCGCCTTCAGCCACGGCACGACGCCAAAGCAGCGCCAGCCGGTAAATTTCTCGATCGACCTTATGCCATCGTCGAACAGCGAGACGTCGCCGCGAAACTTGTTGATGAGGTAGCCGACGATCATGCGCCGGTCCTCTTCCGGCAGGATCAGATGCGTGCCGGCCACCGAGGCGATGACGCCGCCGCGATCGATATCGCCGACCAGCACCACCGGCACGTTGGTCTGGGTCGCAAAGCCCATATTGGCAATGTCGCGGTTGCGCAGGTTGATCTCGGCCGGCGAACCGGCGCCCTCCACGATGACCAGGTCGGCGCCCTCGCCGACCTTGTTCCAGGAGTCCAGCACGGCGTCCATCAGTTGGCCCTTCAGCGCCTGATAGTCGCGCGCCCGTGCTTCGCCAAACACCTTGCCCTGCACGATGACCTGCGCACCGACATCGGTCTGCGGCTTGAGCAGCACCGGGTTCATATGGACCGACGGCGCCACACCGCAGGCGATCGCCTGCAGCCATTGCGCGCGGCCGATCTCGCCGCCGCCGGCCTTGTTGTCGCCGGGAATGTCGGCGACGGCAGCGTTGTTCGACATATTCTGCGGCTTGAAGGGCCGCACCTTCAGCCCACGCTTTTTTGCTGCCCGGCAAAGACCGGCGACCAGCACCGTCTTGCCGACATCCGAACCCGTGCCTTGCAGCATGATCGCCTTGGCCATCAGCCCCTGCCCTGCGCCACGGTTCCGGTGATCGTGGATTTTGCAGCCAGTGGCCCGCCGCGCCAGATGTAGAGCGCCAGCAATGGCACTATGCCGGTGCGCATGGCGTGGTTGACGTTGGAAGCGTGGTGGACGACCTCGCCGGCCGCGCGCCGGCGAAACCCGCTCTCACCTATCCGCCACTCGGTGCCGCCGGTCAGCGGGATATAGATCTCCTCGGCAACATGATGATGGTCCGGATAGACGATATCCGGGCCAAGAATCAGCAGGCCGGCGGCGACCTTGTCATTGGCGAAATGGCCGCGTGTGCCGAACACTTCGAGCCAGCCATAATTGTCGATGAACGCCTTGCCGAAATCCGCCTCGCCATAGGTCTGCCCCCAACGGAGATCATTCCGACGCTCCGCAAGCAATCGCACCAGCGGCTTGGCATCGGGCGGCGCCAGTTCCAAGGCGCGATCGAGATGGCGAAGGCAGCCAAGCGGGTGCGGCTCCAGCGTGCAGGTTGGCATGTCCCAGGCGATCCCCGCCACGGCCTCGCGCACCAGGGCGTCGTCCACGGAAGCGAGATAGGCGTGGAACCGTTCCAGCAGTTCATCGAATTTTGTCGTCACATCTCGCTCCGGACATGCATTGGTGCACAGCCGCTCCGCAGGAGGTCGGGTTGCGCGGCGGCATCATTGGTCTAGATTGGTGCGCGCGCAAAGCCAAAAACGACAGGCCAGCGAGCTAGCTGGCCAGCACATAGGGAGCACGCCATGGACGCCGCGGTCGATGCGAGCACCAGCCAGTTCGAACTCAACGAGGAACAGCGCGCCATCCAGGAGATGGCGCAGGCCTTCGCCGCCGACCGCGTCGCGCCGAACGCACTCGATTGGGACCGCAGGAAACACTTCCCTGCCGACGTGATCCGCGAGACCGGGCCGCTGGGCCTCGGCGGCATCTATGTCAGGGACGACGTCGGCGGTTCCGCGCTCGGCCGGCTCGACGCGGTGCTGATCTTCGAGGCGCTCTCGCAAGCCGATCCGGCCTTTTCGTCCTTCATCTCGATCCACAACATGGTCGCCTCGATGATCGACCGTTTCGGCAATGAGGAGCAACGCCAGCGCTTCCTGCCGATGCTCACGTCGATGGAATGGCTGGCGAGCTACTGCCTGACCGAACCGGGCTCCGGATCGGATGCCGCGGCGTTGAAGACGCGCGCTGTGAAGAGCGGCGGTGATTACGTTCTCAACGGCACCAAGCAGTTCATCTCGGGCGCCGGCGACAGTGATGTCTACGCCGTCATGGTGCGCACCGGCGCCGACGGGCCTAAAGGCATCTCCACCATTGTCGTGCCCAAGGACGCGCCCGGCCTTTCCTTCGGCGCCAACGAACACAAGATGGGCTGGCATATGCAGTCGACCCGGCAGGTCATTTTCGAAGACTGCACGGTGCCGGCGGAGAACCTGCTGTCGGGCGAAGGCGCCGGCTTCGGCATCGCCATGGCCGGGCTCGACGGTGGCCGGCTGAACATAGCCGCCTGCTCGCTTGGCGGCGCGCAATCGGCGCTCGACAAAGCGCTCACCTATGCCGCCGAGCGCAAGGCTTTCGGCTCCAAAATCAACCAGTTCCAGGCGTTGCAGTTCAGGCTGGCCGACATGGAGACCGAGCTGCAGGCGGCGCGCATCTTCCTCTATGCCGCCGCTTCGAAACTCGACCGCAAGGCGCCGAATGCCGGCAAATGGTCGGCGATGGCCAAGCGCTTCGTCACCGACACCGGCTTCAATGTCGCCAACGACGCGCTGCAGCTGCTCGGCGGCTACGGCTACCTGCACGATTACGGCATCGAGAAGCTGGTGCGGGACCTGCGCGTCCACCAGATCCTCGAAGGCACCAACGAGATCATGCGCGTCATCATCGCGCGAGCCCTGATCGGCCGCTGACGCCAGAAGAACCCGGGAGACAGACAATGACGACGATCGCCTTCATCGGCCTCGGCAACATGGGCAATCCAATGGCCGCCAACCTGGTCAAGGCCGGGCATGCCGTGCATGGCTTTGACCTGATGCCGGAGAATCTGACGGTCGCGCGCGAGCACGGCGTCGTCATCATGGCCAATGCGCCCGCCGCCGTGAAGGACGCCGATGCGGTGATCACCATGCTGCCGGCCGGCAAGCATGTGCTGTCGGTCTATGAGGACATCGCGCCCAAGGCCAGAAAAGGTGCGTTGTTCATCGATTCCTCGACCATCGATGTCGAATCGGCCCGCAAGGCGCATGCCGTCGCCACCAAGCACGGCCTGCTGTCCATCGACGCACCGGTATCGGGCGGCACCGGCGGTGCGGCGGCCGGCACGCTGACCTTCATGGCCGGTGGCTCCGACAATGCCTTCGCCGCCGCCGAGCCGATCCTGAAGCCGATGGCCGGGCGTATCGTCCATTGCGGCGGCGACGGCGCCGGACAGGCCGCCAAGATCTGCAACAACATGATCCTTGGCATTTCGATGATCGGCGTCGCCGAAGCCTTCGTGCTGGCGGAAAAGCTCGGCCTCTCGCATGAGGCGCTGTTCGACGTCGCCTCGACCTCGTCAGGCCAGTGCTGGTCGCTGACCACCTACTGCCCGGTTCCCGGTCCTGTGCCGACCTCGCCCGCCAACCGCGACTACAAGCCAGGCTTTGCCGCCGCTCTGATGCTGAAGGACCTGAAGCTGGCGCAGGAGGCAGCACAAGGGTCCGGCGCTGTGACCCCGCTTGGTGCTGAGGCGGCTCAGCTCTATGCGCTGTTCAACGCTCAAGGGCATGCAGGCGCCGATTTTTCCGGAATCATTAATTTTCTACGCGGAGCCAATCCATAAGCTCCTAATATAACTGGTTTTTTTGCGTATCTTGAGAGAAACCGGTCAAATTTAGGTTTGCTTAAGCTCTCGATAACCCCCCGGTAACGATGTTTCTGTAAAACGGAATGCGAGGCGGACATATCGCATCCGCCCGGCGCTCCGGATCAGGTCTCGCGTACCGGAGCCCGTAAGTTTCGCCAAGTGTTTGCGTAGCGAAACGCCATGCGTATCTGGCAAAGCCGCGTTCCCATTGGAGCGCGGTTTTTGCATTTCCGCCGGTTTCATCAGCGCAGCCTGTTTTATATACCGATTGCCGCATTCGGGACCGCGACATGATCTTCATTGATCAGCACGATCGGTGCATCGGCTCCCTCGACCCGGACGACCAGCAGGCGCAGGCTCCACGTGCCCGCTGCCCGGACAGCGGTCGAGAAGGCGGTGCCCTTGCCCTTGGCACCATGGACCGGAATGCTGAACTGGGCATCGCCCGCCCCATTCGCATTGACATTGAGATGGCCACCGACCCAGAAACTCTCGGTCAGGTCATCACCGAGGGCGGCCTTGACGCGGTCGTCGGCGCGAAGCTTGTCCATGGTCATATGATAGGCATCGCTGCCTTTCAGGACGTAAGGAATGCCGCCGACCATCGCCGTACAGCCGCCGATGCTGGCCACCCAGATGACAAGGCCGGCGATCGCCCAGTTGCGTTGCGTCTTGCGGAACTGTTCCGCGTCGCGCCAGGCGCGGTTCTGCCAGGCCCAGCGGCTGCCGCGCGCACCCAGTACGATGATCATGACGATGTTGACGACAGGGATCAGTGCCAGCAGCGCGATGAAGGTGCTGTTGCCGATACCCCAGATCCAGTTGAGGAAGAAGGCGCCCCAGTTCCAGCGGTCAAGTTCGGCCGGAATTTCGGCGGGCTGGTTGAGCGGCTGTCCGGCCATGATGTTCCCCCATCGGCAGATGTGCTTGATGGGTTCTAGCGTATGACCTCGAAAAACGGGAATCGGTTTTTCCCGAGCGGCCCTTCTTTGTCAGGCCTTGTTGGAAAGCCGGCGAAAATTCGCCTTCACCGCACGGCTTGCCGGCTTCAGTGCGGCGCTGATCGACCGTTCCGCCGCGACGCCGTTGAACAACGACGGCGTGCGGCCGGCAAGGATTTCCGGCCAGAACCGCGATGCCGACTGCAGAAAGGACATTTGCGCCGCAAACGCCCCTTCGGCCATCGCTACGGTCTTCTCGTTCACCGCGCGCGCCGTCTCCGTGCCCCATGGCTTGCTGCTCCCGGCATCCAGCGCCATCAACGGCACTCGCATCAGCGCCACCATCGGCGCCAGCATCAGGTCACCGCCGATGCTGGCTGCATCTTGCAGCCGTCGGCTCTTGCCGGTCTTTTTCATGGAAACAGTCCCCTTGTCGCAGCCACGTCGGCTGCTGACCCGCACACTAAGCGCTGAGGGTGAAATTCGTTCCCAACGAAATGTCTCTCGAAGCCGGGCATTCCCATCGAGAACGCCCGGTCGAGGTACCGATCCCTACCGCTTGCGCAGATCCGCCTGCGCCAGGTCCAGCGCCTTTGAGATGCGCTCGCAAGCCATGTCGATCGTGTCACGGGTCCAGATCAGCGGCGGCGACAGGATCATCGTGTCGCCGGTGGCGCGCAGCATCATGCCATGCGCGATCGCGTGGTCGCGCACGGTCACCGCCGCACTTCCCGACGGCAAGAACCGCTCCTTGGTAGCCTTGTCCTTGACGATTTCGATCGCGCCCATGAGCCCGATCGAGCGCACCTCGCCGACCAGATCATGCCCGGCAATACGCTCCTGCAACGCCCTGGCGAAATACGGCCCGGTATCGTTCCTGACGCGATCGACCAGCCCTTCCCGCTCGATGATCTCGAGGTTCTTCAGCGCCACCGCACAGGCCACCGGATGACCGGAATAAGTATAGCCGTGATTGAACTCGCCGCCCTTCCCGACCAGTGTCGCGGCGATGCGGTCGCCGACCAGCAATGCCGACAGCGGCTGGTAGCCCGAGGTCAGTGCCTTGGCCGTGGTGATGGTGTCCGGCTCGATGCCGAGCGTTTGTGATGCGAACCATTCACCGGTGCGGCCATAGCCGGTGATGACCTCGTCCAGCATCAGCAGGACATCGTATTTGCGGCAGATGCGCTGCACTTCCGGCCAGTAGCTGACCGGCGGTATCTTCACGCCGCCTGCCCCCATCACCGGCTCGCCGATGAAGGCCGCAACCTTGTCGGCACCGGCTTCGAGGATCGCATCCTCGACAGCCTTGGCCGCCCGCAGGCCGAAGTCATGATCGCTCTCGCCCGGCAGTGCCAATTCATAGGCATAAGGCATCATCACATGGACGATGTTGGGCACCGCGCCGCCGAGCTGCTTGTGCATGGCATCCATGCCGCCGAGCGAGGTGCCGGCGACGGTCGAGCCGTGATATGCCATCTTGCGCGAGATGATGCGGTTCTTCTCCGGCTTGCCTTCCAGCACCCAGTAGTGGCGGACAAGGCGAAGCGCCGTGTCGTTGGCTTCCGAACCGGACGACCCGTAGAACACCTGGTTGACGTGCTTCGGCGCGATTTCCGCCAGCTTCTTAGACAACAGCACCGGCGTCGGCGTCGAGCATTTGAAGAAGGAGTTGTAGTAGGGAAGCTCCTTCATCTGCGCATAGGCGGCCTCGGCCAGTTCGTCACGGCCATAGCCGATGTTGACGCACCACAGCCCGGCCATGCCGTCGAGGATCTCAGTCCCCTCGGAATCGTAGATGAACGGCCCGTTGGCATGGGTGATGATGCGTGAGCCGGCCTCGCGCAATTCCTTGTGGTCGGTGAACGGATGGAGATGGTGCGCGGCGTCGATCTGCTGAAGCTGCTTCAGCGAATAATTCTGATAGGTCATTGATCTGATCTTTCCTCTGGATTCTATCCGGCCGTGCCGGGAGCGAATGCGTCAGAGGCAAGCAGGTGGTGAATAACCGATGCGGGCGCACAGCCGCAAAAGCTCGGCGCGCAGCGTGCGCGGTGACGGTGTCACCGCGACACGGAATGCGCGAGCCCCAAATACGGGAGCCAATGTCCTGACGAGAGCCATGGACGGCACCTTAGAGCAATTCCGGGAAAAGTGTGAAGCGGTTTTCCCGGGAAAAGCGCATAGCGCTTTCCCTTAGGGAATCGCATCAAGACAGAAGGGCGAGCAAAGGACGGTCGAGGTGAACCATCCTATGCGTTTGCAGCGCCGAGACTTCGGCTCATGCGTTGCCGCCCAGCGCCCTTTGTAGGAACACATATTTCATCGCGGTCTGCGCCGCTTGCGGCCGACGGTCGCCACGGCCGCCATGGCCGCCCTCGGTCTCCTCGAAGAACAGCGTCCGGGCATGGCCGGCTTCCTGCAGGCGGGCCGCCATCTTGCGCGCATGACCGGGATGGACGCGGTCGTCAGCGGTCGAGGTGGTCAGCAGCGCCGGCGGATAGGCGGCATCGGCCGCGACATGCTGGTAGGGCGAATAGGCGGAAAGCCACTTCGCATCATCCGGTTTCGACGGATCGCCATATTCGGCCATCCAGGAGGCACCGGGCGGCAATTCGGTGTAGCGCAGCATGTCGAGCAGCGGCACCTCGATGATGACAGCGCCGAAAAGCTCGGGATGCTGCGTTAAGGAAACGCCGGTCAGCAAGCCGCCATTCGAGCCGCCCTGGATGCCGAGCGAAGCGGCCGTGGCAATGCCGCGCTTGACGACGTCCTGCGCGACCGCGGCGAAATCGTCGAAGGCGTTCTGGCGGTTGCCCTTGAGCGCCGCCTGATGCCAGGCCGGACCAAACTCTCCGCCGCCGCGAATACAGGCTTGGACATAGGCATTGCCCCTTTCCAGCCACAGCCTGCCGCGCACGCCGGCATAGCTTGGCAGAAGCGGGACTTCGAAACCACCATAGCCATAGAGCAGTGTCGGCACCGGACCGTTCTGGTCGCGGCGCCGGACGACGAAGTACGGGATCATCGTGCCGTCCTTCGAGCGCGCCTCGAACTGCTCCGAGATCAGCGGCGACGCATCGAAGCGGGCCGGCTGCGACTTCACGGTGGCGAGCGTGTCGCCATCGTCGTCCGACCAGATGATCGAACTCGGCGTCAAGAAGTCGGTGAAGGAGAAGGAAACGCTGGCGCCGAAATGCTCGGCGTGGCTGATGCCGACATTGCCGTTCTCGGGCAGTGCCACAGGCTTCATCGACCAGCCGCCATCCTTGCGCTCGCAGACGACGACCTTGCCGCGCACATTGTCCATCAGATTGACGAACAGGCGGTCCTGCGTGCGGGCAATGCCGGCAATCGACACGCGATATGCCGGCTCCAGCAAGATCTCCACCGGGCCGAGCGTGCCGGTTTCTACCCAGTGCGCCAGATCCAGCGAATAGAGGCCGTCAGGCTTGCACGAGGTGCCATCCGGCGCCGTCCACGGGCTGCGCACGCCGAAGACGAGTTGATCCTTGAAGATCGCCGTATCGGTCACGTCGTCAGGCAGCAGCAGGCGTTTGTTCTCGCCGGAAGGCAGCCGCAGGAAGATATGCGAGGCGAAGAAATCGAGCGTCCGAGCTAGGATCAGATAACGCCTGTCACCGTCGAACTCGACGGCAGCGCCAACGGCGAGATCCTCCTTCTGCCCCTCGAAGATCGGTGTCGCGTCTTCCAGTTTGGTGCCGCGCTTCCACAGCTTGACCACGCGTGGATAACCGGATTGCGTCTTGTCCTCCTCCTCGAAAGCCGCCGAGACGATGACGGTGTCCTTGTCCAGCCAGCCGAAGCCCGACTTGGACGCGGGTGCGCGAAAGCCGCCCTCGACAAAGGATTTGGTCGCGATGTCGAATTCGCGCATCGCGCTGGCGTCACCGCCATCCGGCGACATCGAGACGAGGCAGAGATTGAAATCCGGATGGAGTCGGCTGGCGCCGCTGAACACCCACTTGATTCCGTCCTTGGCCGCTAGCTGGTCGAAGTCGACGATCGTTTCCCAGTCGGGCTTCTCGGTCTTGTAGGAAGCGACCGTCGTGCGGCGCCACAGCCCGAGCACATTGGTCTTGTCCTGCCAGAAATTGTAGACATGGCCGGCAATCGCGGCACCGACCGCGATGTTGTCCTCGGCAGTCATCAGGTCGAGCGCGGTCTGGAACGACGCCTGATAAGACGGATCGCCCTGCAATTCACCGACCGTTACCTCGTTCTGACCATGCACCCAGTCGAGCGACTGCTTGGCTGTCCTGTCCTCCAGCCAGAGAAAGGGATCTTCGGTCGAAGGGGTGGAATTTGGCAGGGTCTGTGTGGTCGACTTGGTCATAGGGTCTCCGGTAAACTCATCAAGGCTCGGTGTCGCAAACATCGTCATGCCATTACCGAAATTCAATTGGAACGCGCGAAAGAAGCGACCCGCCATACCGCATCAAGTGCGAAACCTTATCCGGCCATGTGTCGCTACGAGGAAGCCTCATGCAATTTCTCTACATTGCGAAAGAGAGATTTGATCCGTCCAGAGCCACGGAATGGACGAAATACATCGAGTGGTCGGGCCTCACCCAACTGACCGAAGTCGTCACCCTCGATGGAATGCTTGGTCCGGTCGCGCTTGGCGAGACAAAGGACAGCTACTGGCCCCACATTGTCAACGAGGACTGGATGCTCGATTTCTTTGTGGACCTGGAGTTTCTGCTTTCGCAACTGGCAGATACGAACGAACTGAATATTTTAAGCGTAATTCGAAAGCCGTCGACGGACGTGCATTCGATTGATTGGGGCGGTTTCATCTTCCTGGGCTACGACTTGTTGGATCAAGAAGGTTCCATAAGCGCGTTGACCAACTGCGGTGGATTTCCCGACGTGTTTGCGAATTCGGAGTTATCTCAAGTTGGGCTGATACCCGACTTTGATCGTGCCGTTGAAATTCAGGATATGCTGCGCCGGATGCACCCTGAGGAACGTCATGCCCATTGTGACATATGGGCAATTTCGAGATGGCGAGGCGATGACGAGCAGCAGCATCCCACAATAGCGTCAGACTGACCTTCGACCAACGATGCTCGCAACCGCCAGCGTCAGACACATCAGGCCAAGGATAATCGGCAGGCCTCTTGCACCCAGAACATCCATCGCTGCACCGGCCAGCGGCGGCACGGCGATGCCACCGACTCCCCACATCAGGGAGAAGGCGGCGTTGCCGGCAACCAGTGTCGAGCCGGTGAAGCGCTCACCGAGCTCGATGATCGACATCGTGTAGATGCCGTAGGAAACCGCACCCCAGACAAAGATCATCGGCCAGATCAGTGGCGTCTCGATGAGAAACGGCAGGAGCAGGCAGCCGAGCACCGTGATCGCGACACAGGCAAGCCGCACCAGACGCGCGGAGAGCCTTTCGGCCAGCAGGCCAAGTGGCACCTGCATGGCGATGTTCCCGGCGATCATCACCGAAAGCAGCGCCGACATGCGGGTCTCAGAGATGCCGTGATGGGTGCCATAGACGGGCAGCAAGGCCAGCGCGCCCTGCTCGAAGCCGGCGGCAACGATAACGGCAAACAGAAGCAGCCACGCCAAGGGCACGAAGCCCAGGACGGAAACCCGATGCCCGGCCTCGTCGACCTTGGGCAGACGCGGCAGCACCGAGGCCAGGCAGATGCCGCACAGCACGAAGGCGAAAATGCCGACGGGGAAGGGTGGCCAGCCCTCTGTGCCGACGGCAAGCAGGCAAAGCGGCCCGGCCGCGAAGCCGGCCGAGATGATCGTCGAATAGACGCCCATGACGCGGCCGCGCCGGGCCGGCGGCGCCAGCGCGATCACCCAGATCTCGCTCAGCACGTAGAGCGGATTGGTCACCACGCCGATCATGAAGCGCAGCGGAAACCAGAGATACACATCCTGCGTCCAGCCGATCAGCACCAGCACGATCGCCGAAAGCGCCGCGCAGGAGAGTGCCGTGCGCCCTGCCCCGAACCGGCGCGCCAGCGCCGGGATCAGTGGTGACGAGACGATGAAACCTATCGGTGTCATTGCCGCCGACAGGCCGATCATCGCCGGTGATACGCCCTGGCGCTGCAGGATGAAACTCAGCAGCGGATAGGACAGTCCCTGCGCGATGGCGAATACCGAAACGGTCGCGATCACGCCGGTGATCGCCGCCCACTGCATCGCCGTCTCACTGTTGCTCGAACCGTTCGCGATCATGCCTTGCCGCTCCGGCGCACGGACGAGCGATACAGCGCGAACATCACCAGCAACGCGTCGAGACCTGCGATCACGACCGGCAGGCCGAGCGGGCCTATGCCTTGCATGAGCAGCCCGGCACCCGGCGGGCCGACAATACCGCCTGCGCCCCACATCAGCGCGAAGGCGGCGTTGCCGGCGACCAGCACCGAGCCCTTGAAGCGGCTGCCCAGTTCGACCAGCGCCATCGTGTAGACGCCGTATCCGACGGCGCCCATCACCAGCAGCACGACCCAGATCAGCGGCGTCATGATCAGCAGCGGCAGCAAAAGCGCGCAGGCCGCGGTTGCCAGCGCACAGACGATGATCATGGCACGGCCACCAAAACGTTCCGCCAGCAGGCCGAGTGGGATCTGCAGCAGGATGTTGCCCAGCGAAAGCGCCATCACCAGCGAGGCAAGCACGGCCTCCGCCAGGCCGTAGCTGGCGCCAAACACCGGCAACAGCGCATAGGTGCTTTGCTGGACCGCGGCCGAAACCAGGACGGCAAGCAGCAGTGCCGGCGCCACCTTGGCGAAGCCGACAAGGCCGCTGGCAGGTTGGCCGTCATCCTCGAAACCGGTGAGCCTGGAAGAGACGGCGTGCAGGATCACCGCGGAGAGCGTAAAGCCGGCGACACCGACAAGGAATGGAGCCCAGCCCGACGTGCCCAGCAGGGTCAGTGCGAATGGCCCGGCCGCATAGCCGGCGCCCAGCAGCGTGTTGAACACGCCCATGACCCGGCCCCGCCGCGATGGCGGCGCCAGCGACAACGCCCAGACCTCGCCAAGTATGTAGAGCGGATTGATGACCACGCCGATGATGAAGCGGATGACGAACCAGGCCACCCAGTCCTGCAGATAGCCGATGCCCAGGAAGCAGAGCGCGCCGATCAGCGAGCAGCCGACCGCCAGCGTGCGTGCGCCGACCAGCCGCACCGCGGCCGGCACGAAGGAAGCCGAAAGGATCAGGCCGAGCGGCATCATCGCCGCCGACAAGCCTATCAGCGCCGGCGACATCCCCTGCGTTTGCATCAGCAGCGTGAACAGCGGCGAGCTCAGCCCTTGCGCGGCGCCGAACATGGCAAGCGCTGCGGTGACGCCGGCAAGCGCTGCCCACTGCGTTCCCGCTTCGCCTTCGCTCGAGCCGGTCGCAACCATGCTGATACTGTCATCCATATGAAGTGCTGGCCATCCGCCGGCAAGCCCGACTAGCTACTGGTTCGATTTGGGGAAAGGAAGGGCCGGACGGCGAAATCCGCTTGCGCCACCGGACCCGTCCTGTCGGTTGAAGCCGAGCGGTTCCTCGTCGAATGGAGGCAGGTGCTTGCTACGGAAAATACCGGGCGATCGCCCCCTTCTTGCCGTCGGCGTAGGGCTTCAGCCATTTGTCGTCGATGGAAATCCCGTCATCGTCGGAAGGTCCCTTGCCGATCGTCCTGCGCCAGGCGCGGAACTTGTAGTGGTCGAACACGTCGAGCATATGCACCGCATAGGCGGCGGCGAAGGTCTTGTCGCCCTCCACGATCACCATGTTCTCGTCATTCTCGTAGGAAGCCTTGTAACCGAGATTGTGGCTGCCGGTGACGACCGTGGCATTGTCCTCCATCGGATCGATGATGACGATCTTGTCGTGTACGATCGCATGGCCGACGGTCAGTACTTCCGCCTGGAAATCGCGGGCGATCGTGGCGCCGGTCAGGTTTGCCGCCCGCACGATGGAGACGTTTGGCATCTCCCAGACCTTCTCCGGAAAGACGAAGGGCGACTTGCCGTCCTTGTTCGACTTGTGGGTGACCGGATCCTTGGTCGGCGCGACATAGTTGGGCATCGCGGTTTCGTCGCTGATCGCGCCTTGCACGATCAAATTCGGATCGGCCTTGGCTGCCGCGACGGCCTGGTCGACGATCGAGTTTTCGCCGAGCAGCGACGGATTGAACACCAGGAACAGCACCGCGCGCTTCGCCGCCTTGATGCGGGCGAAGACATCGTCGAGGTCGACCGGCCGCACCGAGATGTCCTTCTTGTTGCGGTCGGGATCGTTGGGCGAGAACCAGACCGTCATGCCGTCCAGCGTCGCCGTGACGCCGTTCAGCGGATTGCGCAGGTGGTTTTCCCTACGAAACGGCACGCCTTGCGTCTGCACGACGTGGCCGGCGGCGCTTTCCGAGGCCGGCGGCGGGAACACGTCGGCCTTCATGCGCTGCCAATAGGCGTCGAAGATCTCGGCCATCGCCGGATCGTCGCGGATGAAGGCGTTGTTGGACTGTCCGCAAATGCCCGTCGACGTCCAGTTGGTGCTGCCGGTCATCACCGCTTGCGGCTTGCCTTGGCCATCGCGGTAGACGGCGAACTTGTTGTGGCCGATATGGTTGTTGTTGAACAGGCGGTCACTCACCACGACGCCCGCGTCGTGCAAGCGCTTCCTGTACGGCGCGTTGCCGGCGTCCCAGGCCTTGGTCTGGTCGTCCCTGCCCGAATTGGCAAGAATGACCTCGACGACATCCTTGGCTGCGACGATCGCGTCGCACAGTTCGTCGTCGCCAAGCTCGTAGAGCGCTAGCCTGACGGTGCCGCCTTCGGACTTGGCCCGTTTCAGCAGACTGGTCAGCACATCAGGCACATCGCCATGCAGATAGGCGCGTATCTTGCTGGTCGGATCCTGCAGCACCGCCTTGATCTTGTCGCGCTGCCCGACCTTGATGCCGGCCTCTTGCAGCGCATGCGACATCCATTGCGTCGACAGCACGCCGTTGGTGAAGGCAACTCGCGCCTTGCCGAACATCTGCCCGAGAAAGATCGGCGGGCTGACCGCACCCTGGCCGAGATAACCGAGCGGACGCGCCGGCCCGGTGTAGGCGGGTTTGCCATCGACGACCTGGTCGGGGCGCACCGGCACAGGGTCGAGGCCCAGCTTCATGTCGCCGACCGGCCGCACCCGGTAGGCGATCATTTCACCCTCCGGCCTGACGTCGATGCTGTCGCGCCGACGCCGCACAGTGAGATCGCGCCAGAATGTCTTCTGCACCGGCCAGACGCCGGTATCCTGGGGAATCCACCGTGGATTGCGTTGGCCCTTGAAAGGCACCCAGGAGGCCAGGCAACGTTCCTCGCCAGTGTCGGGATAGATGCGCACGATCTCGAAGCCGAGGCAGCCAGGGATCATGCCGTCTATATCCCAGGAAAGGAACGCGACTTCGTTGTTTGTCGCGGCGCGCACTTTGACGACGTCAGGCATGGCTTTCCCTCCAGAGACGTTCGGCGCGCCAATATAGCAGAAGTAAAAGACGGATGTGTAACGCGTTTCACTTAGCGTCGATCCGGCCGCTGGTCCCAGGCCAGCGCATCGCCGCGATCGGGGCGATATTCTTGCCGTGCAACTGCCGTTCCGGCATGTCGCTTCCCTCGCCCTAGTGGTCGCCGCCTCCGCAACGACCGGCGGGTCGCCGGTCCATTATGCCGCCCGCTACCGCATCGTACGAGGACCATCATGACCGCCGCCCTACAACCTGCAGAACCGGCATTGGCCACCGACCGCGCCCGTCGTGGCGGCCGCGCCGGAAAGCGCGCCGGCGGTTCGGCCGCGTTCGAACAGCCGGCTTTCCGCCAGTTGAAGAACCCGCTCGCACCGACCAGGCTGGTTTCGGACGACGAGTTGGAATCGATCCATCTCGCCTCCTTGCGCGTATTGAGGGAAATCGGCGTCGACGTTCTGCATGACGAGGCCCGGCGCATCATGAAGGCGCATGGCGCCGACGTGCGCGACGGCAGCGAACGGGTTCGCTTCGACAGCGACATGATCCTCGAGCTGGTATCGCACTGCCCGTCGGAGTTCACCATCCACTCGCGCAACCCGGCGCACAATGTGCGCTTCGGCGGCAACAATCTGATCATCTCGATGATGGCGTCGGCGCCCAACTGTTCCGACATCGACCGCGGCCGCCGGCCCGGCAACCAGCAGGACTACCGCAACTTCCTCAAGCTCGCGCAGATGCACAACATCCTGAACTGCACCGGCGGCTATCCGGTGGAGCCGACCGATATCCATCCGTCGGTCCGGCACCTGGAGTGCGTCCGCGACCTCGCCACGCTGACCGACAAGGTGTTTCACATCTACTCGCTCGGCAAGGAGCGCAATGTCGACGGCATCGAGATCGCCAGGATCGCGCGCGGCATCAGCCACGAGCACTTGCTCGAGGAGCCGTCGGTCTTCACCATCATCAACACCAATTCGCCGCTCAAGCTCGATGTGCCGATGATGGAAGGCATCATCCAGATGTCGAGCAAGGGCCAGGTCGTCGTCGTCACGCCGTTCACCCTTTCGGGGGCCATGGCGCCGGTGACGATCGCCGGCGCGCTGGTGCAGCAGAACGCCGAAGCGCTGTCCGGCATCGCCTTTGCCCAGATGGTGCGCAAGGGTGCGCCCGTCGGCTATGGCGGCTTCACCTCCAATGTCGACATGAAGTCCGGTTCACCGGCCTTCGGTACGCCGGAGTACATGAAGGCGCAGTTGGTCGGTGGTCAGCTTGCCCGCCGCTACAACATCCCCTACCGCACCTCCAACACCTGCGCCGCCAACACGGTCGATGCGCAGGCGGCCTACGAAAGCGTGTTCTCGCTGTGGGGTGCCATCCAGGGCGGTGGCAATCTGATGATGCACGCGGCCGGCTGGCTCGAGGGCGGCCTGCGCTGCTCCTACGAGAAGACCATTTTGGACATCGACCTGCTGCAGATGGTGGCGGAGTTCCTGACCCCGCTCGACCTGTCCGAAGAAGCGCTCGGCTTCGACGCCATCCAGTCAGTCGGCCCCGGCGGCCATTTCTTCGGCACCCAGCACACGCAGGACCGCTACAAGACCGCCTTCTACTCGCCGATCCTCTCCGACTGGCGCAATTTCGAAACCTGGGCGGAAGCCGGCTCGCCGACAGCGCTGGAAAAGGCCAACAAGGTGTGGAAGGAGCGGCTGGCGTCCTACGAAGAGCCCTATATGGACCCGGCCATTCGCGAGGAACTCAACGCCTTCGTCGAAAAGCGCCGGTCCGAGGGCGGTGCGCCGACCGACTTTTGATCCTTGCTTTGATGAACAATCGACCCCCACTCCGTCGAGCTTCGCTCGACACCTCTCCCCCGATCGACGGGGTAGAGGAAGGGCGCGAAATTATTCCAGCTGGCGCCCTTCCTCTCCCTCCGGAGGGGGGAGAGGTGGCGCTGCGAAGCAGCGACGGAGTGGGGGAAGCCATTCGTGAAACGCGCAGTCGCCGCAAAACGGGCACCACCCAGCGAGCACGAAAACTCAGGCAAGCAGGCAATCAGGCCGAAGCATTGCTTTGGCTTGAACTAAAGGCGCGCAAGCTTGGCAGCCATCGCTTTACGCGTCAGTTCTCCATCGGCCCCTTTTTTGCAGACTTCGCCTGCCGCGAAAAATGGCTTGTTGTTGAAGTCGATGGACACCAGCATGCCGGCAGTTCATATGACCGCCGCCGCGACGATTTCATGCGCACCCAAGGCTATTCGATCCTGCGTCTTTGGAGCCATGACGTCCTGAAACATCGTACTTCCGTCTGTGAAACCATCCTTGCCGCGCTTGACGGCAAGCTGACCGAAAACATCGCTGTATCCGACCTCCGCTTTGTTTTCACGCCGCGCTCATTCGATTCAATCTCTCCAAAAACGGACCTATCTTGATGAAATCTCATGTAAAAGCGGTTGTCATCGGCGGCGGCGTCGTCGGCTGCTCGGTTCTCTACCATCTGGCCAAGGCTGGCTGGACCGACATCATGCTGATCGAGCGCTCGGAGCTTACCTCCGGCTCGTCCTGGCACGCGGCCGGCGGCTTCCACACCCTGAACGGCGACCCCAACGTTGCCAAGCTACAGGCCTATACGGTCCAACTCTACAAGGAGATCGAGGAGATTTCCGGCCAGTCCTGCTCGCTGCACCTGACCGGCGGCGTGATGATGGCGGACACGCCGGAGCGCATGGACTTCCTGCGGCTCGCCCACGCCAAGGGCCGCTATCTCGGCATGGACACCGAGTTGATCACCCCGTCCGAAGCCAAGGCGATGTTCCCACTGATGGACGAGACCAATTTCGTCGGCGCCATGTGGGATCCGGTCGAGGGCCATCTTGATCCGTCCGGCACGACGATCGCTTATTCCAAGGCGGCCAAGAAGCTCGGTGCCGAGATCGTGCTGCGCAACCGCGTCGTCGAGCTGACGCAAGAGGTCGATGGCACCTGGAACGTCGTCACCGAACAGGGCACGGTTCATGCCGAGCACGTGGTGAACTGTGGCGGCCTGTGGGCGCGCGAGATCGGCCGCATGGTCGGCGTCGAACTGCCGGTGCTGGCCATGGAGCACATGTACCTGCTCACAGAGCCAATGCCGGAGGTCGAGGAATTCAACAAGTCGACCGGCCGCGAGATGATCGGCGTCCTTGACTTCAAGGGCGAGATCTACACCCGCCAGGAGCGCAACGGCATCCTGCTCGGCACCTATGAAAAGGCATGCAAGCCGTGGTCGCCGGTCAATACGCCGTGGGATTTCGGCCATGAATTGCTCGCCCCCGACCTCGACCGCATTGCGCCGTCGCTGGAGATCGGCTTCAAGCATTTCCCCGGCATCGAGAAGGCCGGTATCAAGCAGATCATCAACGGCCCCTTCACCTTCGCGCTCGACGGCAACCCGCTGGTCGGCCCGGTGCAGGGCCTGACCAATTTCTGGTGCGCCTGCGCCGTCATGGCCGGTTTCAGCCAGGGTGGCGGCGTCGGTCTGGCGCTGTCGAACTGGATGGTCCATGGCGATCCCGGCTTCGACGTCTGGGGCATGGACGTCGCCCGCTTCGGCGAATGGGCCGGCCTGCGCTACACCAACGCCAAGGTGCGCGAAAACTATTCGCGCCGCTTCTCCATCCGCTTCCCCAATGAGGAACTGCCGGCCGCACGCCCGGCGCAGACGACGCCGCTCTACGACACGATGCTGGCCAACAACGCCGTCATGGGCGACAGCTGGGGTCTCGAAACCCCGCTCTGGTTCGCGCCGAAGGGCAAGGAGCCGAAGGACATCGTCTCCTTCCACCGCTCCAACGACTTTGGGCCGATCGGCGAGGAAGTGCGCGCCACGCGCGAGCGCGTCGGGGTCACCGAGATCGCCAACTTCGCCAAATACGAAGTGTCCGGACCAGGGGCGGAGGATTTCCTCAACCGGCTGATGACCAACCGCATGCCGAAGACCGGCCGCATCGTGCTGACGCCTATGATCAACGAATTTGGCAAGCTGATCGGCGACTTCACCATCGCCAAGGCCGGCGAGGACCGGTTCATGATCTGGGGCTCGTCGGCGGCGCAGAAATATCACATGCGCTGGTTCGAGAAGCATCTGCCTATGGACGGTTCCGTGCGCATCCACCGTTTCGACCAGACGCTGGTCGGTCTGTCGATCGCCGGGCCTAAGTCCCGCGACCTCTTGCAGAAGCTCGTCGATGTCGACATCTCGACAAAAGCCTTCCGCTTCATGGATTTCCGCGAGATGGCGGTCGGCGGTGCGCCCTGTTTGGTCAATCGCATCACCTACACCGGTGATCTCGGCTACGAGATCTGGATGGCGCCGGCCTACCAGCGCCTTGTCTATAAGGCGATCAAGGATGCCGGCAAGGAGTTCGGCCTTGTCGATTTCGGCATGCGCGCTTTGCTGTCGATGCGCCTGGAAAAGAACTTCCCGACCTGGTTTCGCGAGTTGCGGCCGATCTACGGACCGTTCGAAGGCGCGATGGATCGCTTCATCAAGCTCGAGAAGAACGATTTCATCGGCCGCGAGGCTGCCGCCAAGGAACAGGCCGAGGGGCCAAAACTGCGCCGTGTCTCCTTCATCGTCGATGCCGCCGACGCCGATGTGATGGGCGACGAGCCGATCTGGGCCAAGGTCTCCAAGGACTATGGCACGGTGGAAAAGCCGCATGGCTACGGCGCGCCGCGCTTCGACGATGGCGGCGAGGAAATACGCGGCTCCAAGGCAGCTGAAGGCGCTTCGGCCGTGCGCGGCATCGTTGACGGCGACTGGCGCGTGGTCGGCTGGGTGACATCAGGCGGCTATGCGCACTATGTGCAGAAGTCGATGGCGCAGGGTTACGTCCCGGCAGCACTCGCCGAGGACGAAAGTGCCGGGCTGTTCGAGATCGAGATCTTGGGACACCGGCGCCCGGCCCGCATCAACGTCGAAGCGCCTTTCGACCCGAGTGGCGAGAAGATGCGGACCTGAGGTTCGGTCATGGACAGCGCGGGGCCGAAGGGCAGCTTTGGCCGCCATCGCAAGATCATGCCGTTCGAGCCTGGCTCGATCGAGGCGCTGCGCGACGCTTCCCGCCAGAAGGCGGCGTCGCTCAACCAGCATGTGCTGGGCTATGGCGCGCAGGCGGAAGCTGAATGGGCGGCGGCAGGTATTGCCGCTCCCGATCTGCCGACGATGCGCCGATACCGGCTGGACCGCATCCGCGCCGACTTGAAGCGCCGCGACTATGCCGGCGCCCTGCTCTACGACCCGGTCAACATCCGCTACGCCACCGATTCCACCAACATGCAGCTGTGGGTGGCGCACAACCCGACACGGCATTGTTTCGTCGCCACCGACGGGCCGGTGGTGCTGTTCGATTATTTTTCCTGCGAGCACCTGTCCGACCATTCCGGCGTCGTCGACGAGGTGCGGCCCGCTGTCTCATGGATGTATCTCTATGGTGGCGAACTGACCGAACAAAAAGTCCGCCGCTGGGCCGCCGGCATTGCCGATCTGGTCAGGGAACATGGCGGCGGCAACAGCCGCATCGCGGTCGATCACATCAACCCGGAAGGCGTCGAGGAACTCGCCCGTCTGGGTGTGACGATCGGCAATGGCGAAGCGGTGATGGAAAATGCGCGGCTGATCAAATCATCGGACGAGATTCTCGCCATGCGCCGCGCCATCGTCGCTTGCGAGGCGGCGATGGGCGAGATGGAGCAGGCTCTGCAGCCTGGCATTTCCGAGAACGAGCTATGGGCCGAACTGCATCGCGGCAACATTGCGCGTGGTGGCGAATGGATCGAGACGCGGCTGCTGACGTCAGGCCCGCGGACCAACCCGTGGTTCCAGGAATGCTCGTCGCGCAGAATCGAAGCCGGCGACCTGGTCGCCTTCGACACCGACCTGATCGGTCCCTACGGCTTCTGCGCCGACCTGTCGCGCACCTGGCTGTGCGGCGATGAAAAGCCGACCAATGAACAACGCGACATGTTCCGCATCGCCGCCGATCAGATCGATCACAACACGCAATTGATGCAGCCGGGCACCTCGTTCCGTGACCTTGTCGAACGCTCAGCGGTACCGCCCGGAGACTGTTTTCCGACGCGTTACGGCGTTCTCTATCACGGCGTCGGCCTGGCCGACGAATACCCGACCTTGCCGCATGCCAGCGACTGGACCCCCGACACCCCGGACGGCGTGCTCGAGCCAGGCATGGTGCTGTGCGTGGAAAGCTATATCGGTCGGCTGGGTGGACGCGAGGGCGTCAAGATCGAAGAGCAGATCCTCATCACCGCGACCGGAAACGAAAAACTTTCAACCTACCCGTTGGATGCGAGGCTGCTCGGCTAATCCCGCAAGTGCCTCGCGCATCGCCCTGACCGTCTTTTCCGGTGTCGTTGCGGCGGTGATGAACGGCAGGCCTTTGCGCCGTCCCGTCCAGCCGACGACCTTCACCGCTTGCGCCGCCGGCTCGAAACGCTGCGCCAGCGCCCAGCTTCCGCAGTCGATCGCCGCGACATCCGCCTTGCCTTCGGCCACAGCGACGATCGAGTCGCGATGGCCGCCGCTTTCGCTGCGCGTCGAGAATATATCCAGGTCTTCGCGGGCCGCTTGCAGATCGCGCGTCAGCGCAATGATGCCCGACATGGAATCAAGGCTGTTGAAGGTGAAGCGCTTGCCGTGGATCAGATCGAGCGGGATGAGAGCGCGGCCGTCCGCAGGCGATCGAACCTCCGGCCCCTCGCCCGACCGCATCACCAGCGCGCTCGAATAGAATTCGCCCTGCCCGCCTTCACAGGCGTCGTAGCTCGGCTGGCCGACCACCTGAACGTGTTTGGACAGGCCGAGTTCCATTGGCCCCCAGCAGGTCTGCGCGAACAGCAGCGCCGGATGCAGCCAAAGCCTGTGAAAGTCGAGTTCGTCCGGCGGCAATGTCGCAGGGTCCGGCGCAATCAGTTTTCCCTGGGCATCATGAATGCCACCCGGCACCGGCGGCAGGTCGCCATTGCGGCGCACGATCGCCTGCGGCGCGTCGATACCCCTCCGCCGGAAGGCGTCGCGCAAGCGCGCCCATTGGGCGTCGACCTCGTCGCGCGCTTCGGGCCAGTCATACATCGGCAACGCCGCAACCAATTCGCTCATGCCGGGATCTGACCGTTATGTCTCGGATTGAAGGGGACCGACCGCAGCCAGTCTAGCAGGCGCGCCCACTCGCCGCAAAACTCATTCCTTGGGCGGCTCGGCGGGAACCGGCGCGGTGCCGAGCCCATTGATGTTGCGCGCCCTGATGCGAGGTTTGAACGCCCTGCCCGGCTCCGGCGCGCGCCGCAGCACCGGGTGCACGATCGGCTCCTTCGCCTTGAAGGCATAGGCTCTGATCAGCGCGAAATAGTTCGGATAGGCGTAGCCATTGTTCATCCGCAGCCATTCGTCGCGACGGTCGCGGAACAGTTTCGGCAGCCGGTACCACGCCACGGTCGGGCTCTTGTGGTGGACGAAATGCAGATTGTTGTTGAGGAACAGGAACGACAGCGGCGAGCGCTCGACGATCACCGTGCGACCTTCCGGGTGCTCGGACCATTGATGCTCGGCGAAGGTGCGGATCGAGATCAGCGACTGGCCGAGCCAGACCGGCACCAGGACGTAGAGCCACAGCGGGATGCCGAAACCGACCTGGACGATGGGCATCACGATGGCGAGGCCGATCGCATGCAGCAGCCACGCCCTGCGGATCGCCTTGTCGCCGGCGATCATGTGCTTGGCGTCGTCGATGAAGAAGCCGACGCAGGACAGCCAGGGGCCGAGCACGAAACGGCCAGCCATGGTGTTGTTGATCTTGAGCAGGAATTTCATCGTCGGCGGCAAGTCGTCATGCTGCCAGAGCGCCTGGTAGTAGCTCTCGGGATCGTCCAGCGGATCGGTCAGCCGCTCGTCGGCATGGTGGCGCAAATGAATGGTCTTGAAGCGGCGGAACGGCCAGACGAGACCGATCGGCAGGAATACGAAGGCCTCATTGATCCGCGCATTGCGCGTTGGATGACCGTGCAGCACCTCGTGCATGATCGACGATTGCAATGCGGCGGTGAAGGCCAGGACGGCGAGCGCGGAGATCGGGTAGGATGGCCAGAGCAGGATGCCGGTCGCGAACCATGTTGCGTAGCAGAAGAATGCGAGAACCACGGTCGGCCATTCGATGGCCGGTACGCTACGCTGTCTGATGCTCATGCTAGTCATGCTATCGACCACTGTCCCTCAGTCGCCGGAACCCCAACTGGTTCCTGACATCATTGTGTCAGGAGAAGCGATTCCACTCAACGAGACAAAGTGTACAAAATGTTGCGATTGCGCATTTTTGACAGCACATGTTACACATTGTAAACAAACTTGGGGATTCATTTACGCCTGAGTCGTTCATTTGGCTGCTTTGGCGCAAATTTTTCCTCCTGATTCGCGGAGCGAAGTGATGGACAAACGAGATCTGTCAGCAATCTTTCGGGAGCGTCTGAAGCTGCTCCTGACAAGATCCGATCTCAACCAGTCATCGTTCGCGACCGCGGTCGGCATCGATCGGTCGGCCCTGTCGCAACTGCTGTCCGGCGCCTCGACACGCCTGCCCCGGGCGGAAACCCTGCTCAATATCGCTGCCGAGTTCAAAGTGTCGCTGGACTGGCTGCTTGGCCTCAGCCAGGACGAGGGTGTCACCGGTGAGATCCGCGAGAGCCTGGAGATCGAGGAAGCGCGCGACGGCTTCGACCGCACGCTGCTGGCAAAGTGGTTCGCCGAGGCGGCCGGTACCAAGATCCGCTATGTGCCGGCAGGCATCCCCGATCTTCTGCGAACACACGCGCTCGTCGACTATGAAGCCAACATCACCAACAGGAGCCGTCAGACGCAAGCCAACGAAACCCAATACCGCATCGACTACAACCGGCGGCCGGAAACCGACATGGAAGTCTGCATGCCGCGCCATACGCTGGAGATCTTCGCCCGCGGCCTGGGCGTGTGGGACCGTTTTCCGGAGGCCGACCGCCGACAGCAACTCGCCCATATGGCAACGCTGCTTGACGATCTCTACCCGACCTTCCGCTTGTTTCTGTATGACGGCCGCATGCGCTATTCCATTCCCCTCACCATCTTCGGCCCCTATCGGGCGGCTATCTATGTCGGCGACATGTATGTGGTGCTGAACGCCACCCAGCCGGTCCAGGCCTTGACCCAGCATTTCGACAATCTGATCCGTGCCGCCGACGTCAACCCGCACGAAGCCGCCGCCTTCGCGCGCAATCTGTCAGATATGTCCTTCGCATCAGGCCCTGCCTGATTGTCGGCAATCTGCGTCATTCAACCCGACGCCCGGCCGTCGACATCGCCAGTCAATCGCGGCAAAATCATTGACTGCACATAAAGACTTCTTTATATCCTTATTCGAATTCGAAACATGAAAGCCGATCCGATGACGACGACCAACCCGATCGATGCGCTGCTGGCTGAAAAGGGCGTGCTGTTGGCCGATGGCGCCACCGGTACCAACCTGTTCGCCATGGGGCTGGAGGCTGGCGAAGCGCCGGAGCTCTTGAACGAGACGGCCCCCGACACCATCACCAGTCTGCACCAGAATTTCGTCGATGCCGGCGCCGACATCATCCTCACCAATTCCTTCGGTGGCACCCGTCACCGGCTGAAGCTGCACCATGCGCAGGACCGTGCGCATGCGCTGAACAAGCGCGCCGCCGAGATTGCCCGTGCCGTTGCCGACAAGGCCGGCCGCAAGGTGATCGTCGCCGGCTCGGTCGGCCCGACCGGTGAATTGCTGGTGCCGCTTGGCGCCATGACGTATGACGAGGCCGTCGATGCCTTCGCCGAACAGATCGAGGGTCTCAAGGCCGGCGGTGCCGAAGTCGCGTGGATCGAGACGATGTCGGCTCCCGACGAGATCCGCGCCGCTGCCGAAGCTGCCATCCGCGTCGGCCTGCCCTATACCTATACCGGTTCCTTCGACACCGCGGGCCGCACCATGATGGGCCTGCTGCCGAAGGACATCCACGGCGTCGTCGACGGCTTGTCGCAAGCGCCGCTCGGCGTCGGTGCCAACTGTGGTGTCGGCGCGTCCGACATCCTTGCATCGCTGCTCGATATGACCGAGGCGAAGCCGGAGGCGACTGTGATCGTCAAGGGCAATTGCGGCATTCCCGAATTCCGCGGCACCGAGATCCATTATTCCGGCACGCCGGACCTGATGGCCGATTATGTCAGGCTCGCCGTCGATGCCGGTGCGAAAATCGTCGGCGGCTGCTGCGGCACCTCGTTCCAGCACCTTGCCGCCATGCGCAAGGCACTCGACGGGCACACAAAGGCTGATCGTCCGACTGTTGGCGCGATTGTCGAGCGCATCGGTCCGATGCGCAACAAGGTGGCGACGGAAAACACCGCCGAAACCAGCGAAGCCCGCCGCGAGCGTCGCCGCAGCCGGGCCTGACCTTATCGTTTCTGGTTATTCGCTGTTGTCGGCGTAGCTCGACTGCGCCGACTTGAAATCAGTGCCGGCGCCGGCTGCCGTATCGCCGCGCATCGTCATCAGCGCGCCCGATGCGCTGGGGTCGGAGATCTGCTCCAGCATGACGCGAAAGCGGTCATTGTTCAGCGCCGATATGGCGGTGTGACGCGCTTGGGCGACGTCGTCGCTGATGCGCCTGGATTCCGCCGACGGCGTGGACGAAGCCGATCCTAGTGCCGGCATATCTCGGGTTATCGAGTTCGCAACAGTCCTGATCAGCAATTCCGGCTCCCTCAAGCCCAAACATCAGCCTGTTCGTAGCGAGAGGAAATTGCGATCATCTACCGGAAATCCAACGCAATTTAACAATCCGCAAAAAAAGGCCGGCAAGGGAATAAATCCCTCGCCGGCCTGCCTCACCCGCCCGTGGGTCGGTTTCCCGTATCAGAACGATCCCATCTGAAAGAAACCGGCCGTCATCACCACTACCGATTTCCGCCCAGCGCCGAGGCAAGGCGCACAAGCGAGAGGAACTCGGACCTGTACCCAAACGGGTCGGCTCCTCGAGCGGCAGTGGCAATCTCCATGATCTTGTCGTAACCGAACTTCGCGGTTGCATCCTCGTCGCGCAGCTTCTGGCCGAAGGCCGCGACTGCCACGGAGAAGCGCTGGTCGGTGCCCGCCTCGTCGAACGACGCCACCTCGTTGGCCGAAGTCACCGGGGTGGTGATCAGCTTCGAGACCTCCTCGTTGGGCAGCTTGTAGCGGATCTTGACGAAGGCATATTCGCCCGAATTGGCGACGCCCCCATTGTCCACCGACGCCTGGCCGTAGCGCAGCGGATCGATCTGCTCGCCACCGCTGCCCTTCGGCGTGATCTCGTAGATCGCGGTGACCGAATGGCCCGAACCGATATCGCCGGCATCGACGCGGTCATTGTTGAAATCCTCGCGGTTGAGCGCCCGGGTCTCGTAGCCGATCAGCCGATATTCGGAGACCTTGTTCGGGTTGAACTCGACCTGGATCTTCACATCCTTGGCGATGGTGAACAGCGTCGAGGAGGCATCCTCGACCAGCACCTTCTCGGCCTCGGCGAGCGTGTCGATATAGGCGGCCGTGCCGTTGCCGTTCTGGGCGATGGTCTGCATCATCTGGTCGTTCAGATTGCCGCGGCCAAAGCCGAACACCGACAGGAAGACACCGGTCTTGCGCTCGCTCTCGATCAACCGCTTCAGGTCGTCGTCATCAGTCTGGCCAACGTTGAAGTCGCCATCGGTGGCGAGCATCACCCGGTTGACGCCGTCCTTGACGAAGGATTGCTGGGCAAGCCTGTAGGCTTCCTTGATGCCCGCCTCGCCGGCCGTCGAGCCGCCGGGCTGCAGATTGTCGATGGCATTGAGGATCTTGTCCTTCTCGGCAACTTTTGTCGGCATCAGCACGGTGCCGGCCTCACCGGCATAGGTCACGATCGAGATCGTGTCGTCTGCCTTCAATTTGCCGACCAGAAGCCGGAAAGCCGACTTGAGCAGCGGCAGCTTGTCCGGCTCGTCCATCGAGCCCGAGACGTCGATCAGGAAGACCAGATTGGCTTTCGGCTGCTCGGTCGGCTTGACGTCAAAACCCTTGATGGCGACATGCATCAGCTTGGTGTGCGTGTTCCACGGTGTAGGCATGACGCTGACCGTCGAGTTGAACGGCGTCGTGGCGGAGTCCGGGCCCTTCCAGTCATAAGGGAAGTAGTTGATCATCTCCTCGACGCGGACCGTATCGGCCTGCGGCACGAACCCTTCCTTCAGCGAACGCCGCACGAAGGAATAGGAAGCCGTGTCGACATCGATCGAGAAGGTCGAGACCGGATCCTCAAGCGCGGCATGCACCGGATTGGTCTTGAAATCCTCGATGCGGTCGCGGTTCTCCTCTTGCGGCTGAACCTGGTCGGCCGGAGCCATGGCTGGCTGCTGCGCCATCAGCTTGGACTCGGCCGGCGCGAGACTCCGCGACTTGCTGGGCGCGCTTACAGTGCCGTCCACCGCAAATTCACCTGTCGGGGCCGGTGCCGGGGGTGCACTATTCATTGCCACACTTCCGGCGCCAGTAGCATCCTGTCGGGGAGCGCCCGTCGCCGCCTCCTTCTGTGCGCCGCCGATAGCGACGGTCGATTCGGATTTCGGCGGCGAGGCCGGCGCGACAAGCGCATCGGTGGCGTCGCGGCTTTCCACGTCCGCGTCGGCCTTCTTGTCTTTCTCCAGTTCGGTGCGGGCCGGCTTGAGCTCGTTGGTCGTCTGCTTCACCGTCGCAGGCTTGTCGGCCAGCGTTTCGGTGATCTTCTCGTCGCCGCCGAATTTCGGCGGCTGTTCCCTCAGCATGTGGAAGGTGGCGTATCCGGCGATCGGCAGGGCGACGAGCCCGGCAAGGGCCGGCGCGGCAATGAGTTTCTTTTGCATGATCTCGCTCCAGAGCTTTTGTGCTCGCTCTGTGAGACGAAGCCCGCCAACCGATCCTTGGGTCGCGGTCGAAATATTTTCCTGGTCATAGGCGCGCATGGCGGCTTCGAAGGCACGAGCCTTCGCGCTCTCGCCCGGCGCCGGCGCCGCGATGTCGCGCAGTCTGTTGAGTTCGTTGTCGTCGACCATGGTCACACTTCCCCGGCCGAGCGCATTAGCGTCTTCAGCCGTTTCTTCGCTTCATGGATGTGCCAGGAAACCGTCGCCTCCGAGATCGCCATCGCCTCAGCGGCAGCCGCATGGCTCAAGCCCTCGCCGTAAACAAGCAGCACGGCGTCGCGCTGCTTGTCCGGCAGTTGCCGCACCGCCGCCCACAAGGCCTCGGCCGGGCCTTCCGGCTCTGCCGAAGCCTCGCCCGAGATCAGCGCGTGAACGCCGTAGGCCTCCGTCTTTGCCATATCGCGGGCGGACTTGCGCATCATGTCGCGCGCGGCGTTCAGGGTCACGGAGTAAAGCCATGTCGTGAAGGCGCCGCCGCCGCGATAGTCGCGGATAGCCCGGCCGAGCCGGACGCAGACTTCCTGGGCGATGTCTTCGGCATCGGCTTTCTTGCCGCACCAGCGATAGGCGGCGCGATAGACGAAGTCATAGTGCCTTTCCAGCAATTTGCTGAAGGCCGCCCTGTCTCCGCCCTTCGCCCGCCCGATCAGTTCGGCGTCGGAGGCTTCGCTCTCATCCAGCATCATCGCCATCATTTGCCTGTTGGACGAAGGCTAATGGCGATTCCTTGGGGCAATGGAAAGATTTTTTTGGAAACGGACAGATCGTGGCCTTCGATGCCCCGCTTGACACATACATATCCCAGCGGTTATACGTCAATCAATAGCCGCCGAGTTATCGATCCCAATGACGAATGCTCACGATGTCCTTTTCAGAACGCTCTCCGATCCGACGCGTCGGGCCATCTTCGAGCGCCTGTGCCGGGAAGGCGAGCAGACGGTCGGCGCTCTGACGGCTCAGTCGGGGGTCTCGCAACCAGCCGTATCAAAGCACCTCGGCGTGCTCAGGCATGCCGGGCTGGTGCGCGACCGCCATGAGGGACGGCAGACCCATTACAGCGCCCAACTCGGCGCACTTGCACCGCTGACAGACTGGACGAACCAGATGAACGCATTCTGGCAGAGCCGGTTCGACGACCTCGAAAATCTGCTCAATAGAATGGACCAATGACCAACATTGCGACCGAAACGCGCTCCGTCGTTGTCGAAAGAGAGATACCTCATCCGCCGGAAAAGATCTGGCGCGCGCTCACCCAACCGCATTTGATTGAGGAGTGGCTGATGAAGAATGATTTCAAGCCAGTAGCGGGTCATCGTTTCAATCTGCGAAAGGACCCGCAGCCTGACGTGAGCATCGTCGTTGACTGTCAGGTAACCGCAATCGAGCCGAACAAGACACTGTCCTACACCTGGCAGGCCTATGGCCTCGAGAGTGTCGTCACATGGACTCTCATGCCGACCAGCACGGGCACTCGATTGCGCATGGAGCAGTCCGGCTTCCGGCCGGATCAGGAGCAGGCATACCGGGGTGCGACGAGTGGGTGGCGGCAGTACTTTGCAAACCTGGCTGAGGTCCTGGCGCGAATGGATTGAAACCCGCTGAGCGGATCACTGGGTCCGCTTCGGCTCGTTTTTAACGGGAGGTCTCATTGGATTGGAACAAGTGGGTTCGGCAAATTCATCGCTGGCTGTCGATCATCTTTACGCTGACCGTCATCGCCAACTTCGTTGCCATGGCATTGGGGCAGCCGCCCGCCTGGATCGTCTACTCGCCGCTCCTGCCGCTCTTCTTGCTGCTGTTCAGCGGCTTGTACATGTTCGTGCTGCCATATGCCGCCAAGAGCTCGCAGCGTGCGGGCGGATAGGGAATGGCCAAGCCGCGGGAGCAGTCGACCAAGATCGCAGCCAAGGCCGCACCGGTTCTGCTGTCCGGCGGCAACCCACAAATCGCGAAGGGGGACGGCGACACGCCGGTGCAGGCCTATATCGCTGCAATGCCGGGCTGGAAACACGGCCTCGGCAAGCGCCTCGATGCACTCATCGTGCGCAATGTGCCTGATGTACGCAAAGCCGTGAGATGGAATTCGCCGTTCTACGGCATCGAGGGCCAAGGCTGGTTCGTGACGTTCCATGTCCTGACCCACTACGTGAAGGTGACTTTTTTCAGCGGCATGTCGTTGCGGCCGGTCCCGCCGGGCGGCACGGCGAAAAGCAGGGACGCACGCTGGATCGACATCCGCGAACACGACGCGTTAGACGAGGCGCAGATGGCGGACTGGGTGAAGCAGGCCGCCGCCCTGCCCGGCTGGATCCCGTAGCCGCGCCAGCGGATTGATTGAAGCCTGCCAGCACAATTCAAACCACGCCCTTCCGACAGGGCGGACAGAGGAGAAATAGCGATGAAGATCAAGCTGACCAGCGTCTATGTGGACGACCAGGAAAACGCCCTGCGCTTCTATACTGAAGTGCTCGGCCTCACCAAGAAGGCCGACTTCAGCAATGGACCCTATCGCTGGCTGACCGTGGCTTCGGCCCAAGAGCCCGATGGAACCGAGCTGCAACTCGCGCTCAACGACAACCCGGCCACCAAGGCCTATCAGCAAGCCATATTCAAGCAGGGCCAGCCCGCGGTCATGTTCTTCACCGACGACGTGAAGGGCGACTACGAGCGCATCAAGGCGAGCGGCGGCGAGTTCACCATGCCGCCGACCGAGGTGACCGGCTCGACGATCGCCCAGTTGAACGACACCTGCGGCAACCTCGTCCAGATCACCCAGCTGGCGCGCTGGTAAAGCGCGGCAATGAAGCGCGTCGTGGCAGAGGAAGGCACCCGATGACTCCATCGCAACAGATCGACCAGCTGATCGCGGGCCTCACGGACTGGCGTGGCAAGACGTTCGCCAGCGTCCGCAAGACCATTCTTGAAGCGAATGGCGAGATCATCGAGGAATGGAAGTGGATGGGAAGCCCGGTGTGGTCCCGCGACGGAATGATCGCCGTCGGCAACGCCCACAAGGACAAGGTGAAACTGACCTTTTCCCACGGCGCAAGCCTGCCGGATCCCGGCAAGCTCTTCAACGCGGGTTTGGACGGCAAGGTGTGGCGTGCGATCGACCTTTTCGAGGGCGATGAGCTCGATGAGCGCGCGCTGAAAGACCTCGTCCGGGCCGCCATCGACTACAACCAGGCCAAAAAGAAGAAGAAAGCGTTGGCGAAGGCACGGAAGTAGCATCGTCGCCATTTTTGGTGCTTTAGGCTGCCTGCCCCGCGACCCAGCCCGACGACCACGCCCACTGGAAATTATAGCCGCCCAGCCAGCCTGTGACATCGACGACTTCGCCGATGAAAAACAGGCCCGGCACGGATCTCGCCTGCATCGTCTTCTGGTCGAGCCCGTTGGTGTCGACCCCGCCCAACGTCACTTCAGCGGTACGGTAGCCCTCCGAACCGGCCGGCTTGATGCGCCAGTCATTGACCGCCACAGCGATGGTCTTGGTCTGGGCGTCCGAAAGATCGGCGAGGTTGCCGTCGATCCCGGTGCGCTCGGCGATCGACTGCGCAAGCCGTTTCGGCAGATGATTTGCCAGCACGGTCTGCACGGCTTGCCGCCCGTTGCCGCGTTTGGCGGTACGAATGAGGTCCGCTACGTCGACCCCCGGCAGCATGGCGATACGGATTTCGTCACCCTCGCGCCAATAGGACGATATCTGCAGGATGGACGGTCCGCTGACGCCGCGATGCGTGAACAGCATCGCTTCCGAAAACCGTGTCTTGCCACAGGTGACTTCCGCTTCGACGGCATTGCCGGCCAGGGGCGACAGCCGCTCAAGCGTTTTTGCGTCGAAGGTCAGCGGCACCAGCGCCGGCCGCGTTTCGACAATGGCAAGGCCAAACTGTTCGGCAAGCTCGTAGCCGAAGCCCGTCGCTCCCATCTTGGGGATCGACTTGCCGCCGCACGCCACGACCAGGGACTGGCAAGTGACTTTACCGGTGGAGAGGGTGAGCACAAATCCTTCCAGGGTTTTGCGGACATCCGCGACCTCGGTCGACAGTACCAGTTCCACGCCCCTGCCACGCATTTCCGCGACCAGCATGTCGATGATCTGGCGTGCGGAGCCGTCGCAGAACAACTGCCCCAGTGTCTTTTCGTGATAGGCGATGCGGTGGCGTTCGACGAGCGCGATGAAATCGCGCTGCGTGTAGCGGCTGAGCGCCGAGATGCAGAAATGCGGATTGCCCGAGAGAAAGTTCTTCGGGCTGGCATGGATGTTGGTGAAATTGCACCGGCCACCGCCGGAGATGCGGATTTTTTCGCCAGGCATCGCCGTGTGATCGAGGATCAGCACCGAACGGCCGCGCTTGGCCGTCTCAACGGCGCACATCATTCCGGCGGCACCCGCGCCGATGATCACGACATCATAGGATTGCATCAGGCTAAATCGTTCCCGCTGACGGCGCCGTTGTAGCTGGCCGCGCCATCGTGCAGTCTCTACCCGTTCGGTGTGACCGCAGGCAACGTCCCGATCAGTTTTAGATCAGCGTCTCGGCAAAGAGCGTCGTCAATCGCTTCCAGTGACGTTCGGCACCCGCGGCATCGAAGACGCTATGGTCGGGCACGCACCAGCCATGCGCCATGCCGACATAGTTCTCGATGACATGGTCGACTTCCGCCACCCGCAACGCCTCGGCAAGCCGTGCCGACTGCTCCGGCGGGAAACTTCTGTCGACACCGGACGTGCCGACATACACACGCGCCTTGATCGAGGCAGCCTTGCGATGCGGGCTGTCGGCGGCATCGCTGGCCAGATTGCCGCCATGGAAGCTGGCGGCTGCTTTTATCTGCTCGGGATAGGTCGCAGCGGCGTTCAATGCCCGTGCGCCGCCCATGCAATAGCCCACCGTCCCGATCGGTCCGGTAACACCCTCGGCAGCCAGCGCATCGAGGAATGCGCCGCCGTCGCTAATGGTCATCTCCTGCGTGGTGCCGGTGACCAGCGCCATCAGCGCTGTCTTGGTCCTTTCCTCGGTAAAGGCGGTCTTGACGTCGAACGGCCCGTAGGGCGCATTGCGGTAGAACAGATCCGGCACCAGTACCGCATAGCCTTCGCCCGCCAACCGTTCCGCCATGCCATCGAGGGCCGCGCGCGGCCCGAACGCATCCATATACAGGATGATGCCGGCCTTGGCCGGGGACGCGTTTGCGGCGCGGAAAAGTCCTGCCCTGGCAACGCCATCCCTGGTCTTGATCTGAAGGTCTTGTTTCGTCATCGCCTGCTCCGTTCGTCAGATGCGCGATACATATCCGCGCGAGCCGCCAGGGCAAGGCGTTCCCTGAACCCGGCAGTCAACATTTCGTGCAGGATCGCGTGACGACTACAGACCTGCGAATGCCGCCATATGAAAGGCCTGGACCTCCGGTGGATAGCGATAGGCCGTGCCGTACGGACAGGCGTAGCGGTCGAGGCAGCCACCGCTGCGGCACGGTCCGCCATTCGCCCCCCGCACATGCGCCAGGCAGGATTGGTAGGCGAAACCTTGTGCGGAATAAGCGTCGACCGGACAGGACTTCAGGCAAGGTTTTTCCACACATGCATCGCAAAGGTGGAGCGGCGTCTCAACGGCTTGAAGCGGAAGTTCTTGCTCGAACAGCAACGCACCGCGATAGGCGTGCCACAGCCCATAGTGCGGATGCATGAGGATGCCGAGCGGTGACGGCTTCAGCCCCTCCGCCCGCATCGCCCATTGCTGGAACGGCAGATAGGGCTTGTCGGACGGTGAAATGGCCCTCGCCCCGAATACCTCCGCCACCGCCCCGATCACTTCACGCGACCAGGTGTCGAGCGGATTGGCGATGGTCCGCGATTGCTTTTCCCGCCAGCGCAGGAAATGCGGCCAGGACGCGGCACCCGCCTGCCCCACAAGCAGGACGGACTTGGCTGGAGCGCCTGACTGGCCCGGCGGGGGCGCATCGCCCAGCGCAAAATTGAAGCCGCCACGAAGAACAAGGCCGTTGGCGAAAAGCGCCGCAGCGATACGGTCAAAGCTGCCGGCAGGCGCAATCATTCCTTTTTGACCGGATCGGAGAACGCACTCCGCCAGACTTCCTTGTGGATGATGTTGGCGACTTTAGCCCCGCCTGACTCGGGCTCCTTTCAAGTGAAGGCGTCGGGCATCGACCCCTTCTTCTTGGCGATGAAGTCCTTCAAAGCTTCGTCGGTGCTCGGATCGAGATAAGGCGCCTCATAGCTTTCGAGCCAGCGGCGGGCGAGTTCGTTGGCGCGCTGCGGTGCGGTCTTCTCGCCCTCGGCAAGCCACTGTTCGTAGGAATTGTTGTCGGCGATGTTGGAGCGGTAGAAGGCGGTCTGGAAATTGGCCTGGGTGTGGTCGCAACCGAGATAATGGCTGCCCGGGCCGACCTGGCGGATGGCATCCATCGCCTGGCCGTTTTCCGACAGATCGACGCCCTCGGAGAACTTCTGAGTCATGCCGAGCTGGTCGATGTCCATCATGAATTTTTCATAGCAGGAGGCGAGCCCGCCCTCGAGCCAGCCAGCCGAATGCAGCACGAAGTTGGTGCCGGCCAGGATGGTCGAGTTCAGCGTGTTGGCGCTTTCGTAGGCCGCCTGAGCATCCGGAACCTTGGATGCGCAGAGCGAGCCGCCGGTACGGAACGGCAGGCCGAGGCGACGTGCGAGCTGTGCGGCGCCATAGGACACCAGCGACGGCTCCGGCGTGCCGAAGGTCGGCGCGCCCGATTGCATCGAGATCGACGAGGCGAAGGTGCCGAACAGCACCGGCGCGCCCGGCCGGATCAGCTGGGTGAACGACGCGCCGGCCAGCACCTCTGCCAGAACCTGCGTCAGCGTGCCGGCGACCGTCACCGGGCTCATTGCGCCGGCAAGGATGAACGGCGTGACGATGCAAGCCTGGTTGTGGCGCGAATAGACTTTCAGCGCGCCGAGCATGGTCTCGTCGAACACCATCGGCGAGTTGGCGTTGATCAGGCTGGTCAGCACCGTGTTGTTTTCGACGAAGTCGTCGCCGAACACGATCTTGGCCATTGCGACGGTGTCCTCGGCACGCTCAGGCGCGGTCACCGAGCCCATGAACGGCTTGTCGGAATATTTGATGTGGCTGTAGATCATGTCGAGATGGCGCTTGTTGACCGGCACATCGACTGGCTCGCACACGGTGCCGCCCGAATGGTGGATCGACGGCGCCATATAGGCGAGCTTCACGAAATTCTGGAAATCCTCGATCGTCGCATAGCGCCTGACGCCGTCGAGATCGCGCACGAAGGGCGGCCCATAGACCGGCGCGAAGACAGTGGCGTTGCCGCCAATCTGCACCGAGCGCTCGGAATTACGGGCGTGCTGGGTGTAGACGGAAGGCGCGGTCTTCAGCAGCGAACGGCAGAGCCCTTTGGGAAAATGCACACGCTCGCCCTTGACGTCGGCGCCGGCTTCTTTCCACAGCTGCAGTGCTTCGGCGTCGTCGCGGAAGATGATGCCGATCTCCTCGAGCACCGTGTCGGTGTTCTTCTCGATCAGTGCCAGGCCTTCCTCGTCCAGCACCTCATAGACGTTGATCTTGCGTTTGATATAGGTGAGCTGGGTGCCGGGGCCGCCGCCCGAACGTGCTGCACGCCGGGCAGCCGCTCCGCCGCTGGCGCCGCGCCCGCGTCGCGCGTTTGACGCTTCCTGATCAACTGCCGCGTGTTCGCTCATGATCGCTCTTCCCTGAATTTGTTCTTGTCCGGAATCCATTGCGGCAGCGTATCGCCGCTTCTTGCCGGATCGTAGCCATGCACCCTATTCGAAACGGCCCGCCAGCGCCAACGCCTGTCGCAAAATCGACAAGAATTCCAAGAGAGTTACGGTCGCTTTCCTTTTGCGGGAAGTCGCAAATCAGCTATGGATACATGCCCTCAGCGGGTTAGGTATGAACGCGAATATTGTGTGCCTTGCGACGCAGTCGCGATGCCGGCAGGAGCTCAATACAAATGTCCGACGACGAGATCATCCTTTCCGAACTTTCCGACGACGAGTTGGTGCAGCAGATGCACGACGATCTCTATGACGGGCTGAAGGAAGAGATCGAGGAAGGCACAAACATCCTGCTCAAGCGCGGCTGGGCGCCTTACAAGGTGCTGACCGAGGCGCTGGTCGAAGGCATGCGCATCGTCGGCGAGGATTTTCGCGACGGCATCCTGTTCGTTCCCGAAGTGCTGTTGTCGGCCAATGCGATGAAGGCCGGCATGTTCATCCTGCGT